>JBDTLZ010000122.1:0-71133 GCA_039934515.1 Ginsengibacter sp. | reverse complement strand
ATGTCCTTTGCGGCCCCGGACCAGGGGCGCCAGCAAGCTGATTTTTTTACCGGAGAATCTCAAAACTATATTTTCTACAATTTCTTCCTCACTCCATTTCACCATTTTTTTCGCGGTATTATAACTATAAGCCTCTCCTATACGCGCATACAGCAACCGCAGAAAATCGTATACTTCCGTAACCGTGCCTACTGTGCTGCGTGGATTTTTGTTGGTGGTTTTTTGCTCTATGGAAATTACCGGCGAAAGCCCGGTTATTTTATCAACGTCCGGCCGCTCCATATCACCCATGAACTGCCGCGCATAGGCAGAAAAACTTTCCATATACCTGCGCTGCCCTTCAGAATAAATGGTATCAAAAGCGAGGGAGGACTTTCCGCTTCCGCTGATACCTGTAATTACAACCAGCTTGTTTTTGGGAATAGAAATATCGATGTTCTTAAGGTTATGCTCTCTTGCGCCAAACACCTCTATTGTATCTTCAGCTACCTCCTGTAATCCTAAATCCTGCGTCTTCCCTTTTGCCATAATAAAGTTTGCAAATTTACTATTAAAATGTCTGATGCGGAAAAGTATAAAACGCGGTGTATTCTGTAAAATAGGTCGCAATAGCCAATCAATATCCCGGTTTTTACAACATATATATTATTTTTTATATATGAATGCAGGGTGAGTAAAGCCTGGCAGGTATTTGGGCTTCGATTTTGATGTTGGCTATTTGAAAATATAGCCTCCCTTTATTGACGATCGTACTTCTACTGGCGCTCACAGCCACCTGTGAAATTCCCTGCCTTTCAACCAATACCCTGGACCAAAATTCTCAAGGGCTGAGATCAATTAGGAGTATAATATACGGCAACAAACCTCACCCATCTTATACATATTACGTTTTTTCATATACAAAAGATAACAATAAATTAATAATTAACAAACCACCTAAAAATTAGGCTGAGCGCGGCAAACCGGTATTGTTTCTACATCGTATCTATGGATGTGGAAAACAAACTGTGATAATCTTTAACTCTTTTTTTGCAAAAAACTTATTTTGTCATATATTTATTTAATCTTTTATCGTAGCTTTAAATTTCCCTTAAATCCTTATGAATTTTCAAAGCTTTTTTTGTACCCAAATCCAAAAAATTATAACGCTTTTTTACAATAATTAAAATATTTGTCCGTTTCAATAAAGTTGATACTCGGTATTGTTTTTTAAAACTCAGAACCGACTACGAGACATATTTATTTTAATTCAAATTAATTATTAAATTTGCCCTTACCCTCAATGTCAAAAGCAATGAAGATCAAATTGTTCACTCCGATAGCTGTTGTAGCTATTTTTACTTTAGCCAGCTGCGGTAAATCCGGTAAATCAAAAGGCCCTGCTAATGATGGCCAGGTACACGGTGTTGCGCCGTCAAGCCGGTATAGTTTGCCAAAGCCTCCGGGAATGGTGTACATTCCACCGGGAACATTTCACATGGGACCAAGTGATGAGGACATGAATTATGCTTTTACTGCCCGTAACAAACAGGTTTCAATAAGTGGCTTTTGGATGGATGCCACTGAAATTACCAACAACGAATATCGCCAGTTTACCAATTGGGTGAGGGACTCTATAGCAGGTAAGCTTCTTGGATATGTGAAACAAGGAACTGATGGAAATGAATACCTCGATTGGAAAAAGGTGTCTACCATCAAATGGAACGATAAAGCAACTATGGAAAAAATAGATGCTATGATCATGACTCCTGACAACAGGATTTTTGGTAAAAAAGAACTCGATCCCCTTCTTATAAAATACCACTCTGAGATTTTTGATTTTAAAGAAGCAGCAAAAAGAGAAAATGCAAATGTTCCCCGCGGTAAATTTATCGTGCGGTACGATATTCCTGTTTATCCTGATACATTGGTATGGGTAAGAGATTTCGCCTACTCTTATAACGAGCCAATGGCAAAACAATATTACAGTCACCCTGCCTTCGGCAACTACCCGGTAGTAGGTGTAACCTGGAAACAGGCTACTGCTTTCTGCGAATGGCGCACTCATTACCTCAATTCATTTTTAATAAATAAAAACAGGGCAACAGAATCTCCATTCCGTCTTCCAAATGAAGCACAGTGGGAATATGCTGCAAGAGGCGGCAGATCACAATCACCTTATCCATGGGGCGGTCCATACCTCAGGAACAGGAAAGGATGCCTTTTGGCCAACTTTAAACCCGGGCGTGGTAATTATCCTGAAGATGGTGGATTTTATACAGTGCGCGCCGATGCTTACTGGCCAAACGATTTTGGGTTATATAATATGGCCGGAAACGTAGCTGAATGGACCTCATCATTATATTATGAAGGAGCTTATAATTTCCAGCATGATATGAATCCGGATATTCGCTGGAATGCAAAAGACCAGGATCCCCCGCGTATGAAGCGTAAAGTGATTCGTGGTGGCAGCTGGAAAGATGTTGGATACTTCTTACAGACAAGCACAAGAGCTTACGAATACCAGGATACAGCTAAATCTTACATAGGATTCCGTTGTGTTATCGATTTACCACCAGTTGCCAGCAGAAAAGGCAAATAATAAATATTTATTCCATAGATAAAATTTTAGCAAAACACTTAATGCCTGTATTAATACTTTTAATATAGGCATTGTATTTTATAAACCTGACCAATCAAAATTTAACAAAAAATCAAAATTTAAACTATCATGCCCCACAGAAAAAGAACCTTCCTGACCCTAATCGATGTACTAGTGAGCGCCGGCGCTGCAGTAATTATATTTGCCGCCTGGGCGAAATTAACTCACCAGTCTTACGCAGATATGATGCTTACCGTTGGTATGTGGACAGAAACTGCCATCTTCCTGGTTTATGCAGGAATAGAATGGGTTAAACCTAAAAAACATGAAGAAGATCTTCAACCTGGTGAAGAAGAAGTTGCACCGGTAGTTAAAGGTAATCCTGCTTTACAATCAATGGATAAAATGCTTCTCGAAGCTGACATTACACCCGTTAACCTCAAGAGGCTTGGAGACAATTTCCAAAAATTAGGAACTACTGTTTCTAATATGGGAGAAGTGGGAGATGTAGTAAAATCTACAGGCGACTTTTCAGCGAAAACCAAGGAAGCGACTTCAGCGCTTGGATTGATGAAAGACGCTTATGTAAACTCTGCAAATACCATGAAGAATTTCAATAGCGCTGCAGACAGTGCCAAGGGATTTCATGAGCAGGTACAGGTACTTACCAAAAATCTTGGTTCATTGAATACCATATACGAATTGGAATTAAGTGAGAGCAACAACCACCTTAAATCATTGAACAGCTTTTACGGACAAATGGCACAGGCCAGCCAGGTTATGTTGGCAACTGTAGATGATGCAAAGAGCGCAAAAGAGCAAATTGGAGCTTTGGCTACTAATTTGGGCAAGCTAAACCAGGTCTATGGAAATATGCTAAGTGCCATGCAGGGAAGGCAATAATTGAAAAACTAATTCACAACTAACACAGTTAAAATCTAAAATATCATGGCATTACCCAGAGAACCGAGGCAGAAGATGATCAACATCATGTACCTGGTCCTTACAGCTATCCTGGCCTTGAATGTATCTAATGAAGTTATTAATGCATTTAAAGTTGTTGATAAGAGCTTAATAACCACAAACAATAACATAAGTGCATCAAATAATGATTTGTACACGTCACTTGAAAAGAAGTTGTCAGAGCCCCAGTCTGTTGAAAGAGCGAAGATTTGGGAACCACGTGCAATGCAGGCAAAGCAACTTTCGGCTAGTATTAATAATTATATCGACAGTTTAAAAGGGGCCCTAAAAAGGCGCGCAGATCTTAGAATGAGGTTTAATAAGGCGACAGGTGACAGTGTTGAGGAATTCAGAGAAGACAATCTCGATGCATCTACAAGACTATTTGAAACAACAGGTGAAGGGCCAAAATTAAAAGCACGTCTCGACCAATACAAACTCGACATCCTGGCAATTGACCCTTCTATCAAGAGTAAATTTGAAAACACTTTCCCGGTTAATACAACACCGCCGATCTCACAGGACGGTACGAAAAAAGATTTTACCCAGTCTTTCTTTCACATGACACCGACGGTAGCCGCGTTAACTATGCTAAGTAAGTTTCAGAATAATATTAAAAATGCCGAAAGCGAGGTGGTAACTTATTGCCATAATCAAATCGGTGCCGTTGAAGTCCATATGGATAAAACAGGCGTATTGGTAGGGCAAAGCTCAAACTATTTAATGCCCGGCCAGGAACTCGTTGTTACTGCGGGCGTGGGCGCTTACAGTTCCTCCGGATCACCTACCATTTCTATTAATGGCAGCGGCCAGGCTGTAGTAGATGGTAAGGCAATTTATAAAACTACCGTTAGCGGTGCGGGAGAACACCCCATAAACGTTACTGTATCTTTTAGAGATGAGAATAATAAAGTTGTCACAAAGACTGAAACAATAAAATATGTGGTGGGAACACCGGGTGGAGCAGCAGTAATGCTTGATAAAATGAATGTATTTTATATTGGCGTTCCAAACCCCGTTACCATTTCCTCAGGAACCGGTTGGGATAAAACCCACGTTTCTATGACTTCAGGAAGTTTAACTCCTGCAGGCGGAGCACCCGGAAAATTCATTGTAAACGTAAAGGAAATTGGCAAAACAACCATAAGCGTAAATGCTGATGGTAAAGCCAGCAGCTACGAGTTCAGGATAAAAAGAATTCCGGATCCTATTTTAAAAGTAGGCCCAAGCAGCGGTGGAAGAATGCAATCCGTGGTTTTCAAAAATCAACAGTTTTGCAGGGCAGATTTAGAAAATTTTGATTTCGATGCAAGATTTTCAGTGGTTGGTGCTACCGTTTATTTCTCAGGTGCTAATTTTTCCAGCGTTCAAACTGCAACCATTTCTGGTGGGAACCTGGCGGGTTTATCGGCTCAAATGGCGAGATGTATCCCCGGAACCTCAATAACATTTGATAACGTAAAAGTTCAGGGACCTGATGGGGTCGTAAGGCCTATTCCTGGCCCGGGTTTCATATTGTATTAAAGAATAAACAAACATGGCTATGAAAAAGATAATTGTAAAATGTGTAATGCTCGCTTTATGTTTTAGCGTAATTGGTAATGCAGTGGAGGCCCAGGCAAAGAAGAAAGCGCCTACCCGCACTGTAAAAAAACGCACTACGGCAAAGCGCACTACCAATTCTAAAACCAAGGCCAACATTAACCCCAGCGCTACTGCTACGGTGGATACTGCTGTTGTAATTGCGCCGCCGAAGATTGATAGCCTTCCTATACAGGTTGTAAAGAAATCATTACGGCCTAATGACGCAGTTGAACGGAATCTTGTAAAGGACAGGACACCCCTGGCTTACGAAAACCTGCGGGAAGATGACGCGGTTTACCGTGAAAAAGTATGGCGTGAAATTGATACCCGTGAAAAGATGAATTTGCCTTTCCGGTATGCAGCAAGCGAAGATAACGGCAACCAGCGTTTCATATCTATCCTTTTCAAAGCTATCCAGGACGGTCCTGATAATGGTGGTGTTACGGTATTTAGCCCTATTGACGACAGGTTTACAACTCCCATGACCATTGGTGATGTGGCAGAAAAAATTTCAGGTGGCAGTGTCAAAGTTCCCATTTATGATTCTTTAGGAAATGTTACCGGTTATAAAGAAACAACTGCTGAAGTGAACCTGGATTCATTTTATAAATTCAGGATAAAAGAAGAAGTGATTTTTGATAAGGAAAGCTCAAGGTTATTCTGGAGGATACTGGGAATAGCTCCTGTAAAAAATGTAATTACCTCTGCAGGCGTTAATATCGGTGAATCAGAATTATTTTGGGTTTATTACCCTGATATGCGCCCGATATTTTCGAAATATGAGGTGTATAATGGCAAAAACTTCGGAGCACGCATGAGCTGGGAAGAGCTTTTTGAAAGCCGTATGTTTTATGGGCGAATTATCAAGAGCACATTGGACAATCCCTGGGATCAAACTTTATCAGAGCAACAAGGCTTAAAAGAAAGCAGGATATTACAATTACTCGAAGGGGAAAATATAAAGGAGAGAATATTTAATTACGAACAGAATCTCTGGAGTTATTAATAATTTCTTATTACTACTAAATTTTAAAAGAGGAGCATACACGCTCCTCTTTTTCTATACGCGAAAGAGCCGTCAATAAAATATCAGGAAGGGATAGCCACGATCTGATGGCTACCGGATTACGCGAATTAACACAAATAAGAAATATAAAGTGCAATAGTTAAGTTCGTACGTGATTTGTCATTCGTGCCATTCGTGCAATCCGTGGCTACTTTTACTTTTTCATCTTTGAAACTAACGTAATTCGTGGCTGCATTTTGTTGTTCTTTACCCTGTGGCACCTGCGTAACCAGGGCTCTTCTCAGAATTATTAAAATAGCTGAGAATAATACTTGCCTTGGCCTTCCCTACTGCCCCGGTAAGCTCTTCATTGGATAACTCTTTTATCTTTTTTACCGATTTAAATCTCTTCAAGAGCGTATCTGCTGTATTTTTTCCTATGCCCTTTATTTTTTCCAGTTCATTAACAAAGGTGCCCCTGCTGCGTTGGTTGCGGTGAAAATTGATGCCAAAACGATGTACCTCATCCCGTATCCTTCTTATAAGCTTTAGACTCTCACTATCCCATGGTAATTTAATAGATTGCTGATCGCCTGGAAAAAAAATCTCTTCTTCATTTTTTGCAAGCCCGATGAGGGTGGTTCTTCCTTGCAGGCCCAATTCATTTATACCTTCCACCGCAGCACTTAGCTGCCCCTTGCCACCATCGATAATGATAAGCTGCGGTAATGCTATATTTTCTTTTTCCAGCCGCTTATAGCGCCTGGTTACAATTTCCTTCATGCTGGCAAAATCATTAATACCGCTTACAGTCTTAATATTGAATTTTCGGTACTGGGATTTATCAGGCAGCCCATTTTTAAAATATACCATGGCAGCTACGGGATAGCTACCCTGGAAATTGGAGTTATCAAAGCATTCAATATGCCCCGGAAACAATGGAAGATGAAGGTCTTCCTGCAATTGCTGTAAAACCTTTTGCTTTTCCTTATCAGTTTTACCTTCAAGTTGCAGCATCTTCTTTCGCTTCAGCTCTTCAATAAAGTAGTTGACATTTTTTTCAGAAAGTTCCAGCAATTTTTTCTTATCTCCTGCTCTGGGAGTAGTAATCGTGGTACCTTCTTCGGGATAATTCATCTCAAATGGCACTATTAATTCTTTTGCTTCACTCACGAAAGTTCCCCTCAACTGGCCCATCGCAAACAATAAAACCTCTTTTTCTGTTTCTTCCAGCTTCTGTTCAAGAACGATGGTTTTTGTAAGTATAATAGTTCCCGCACTCACCATCAGGTAATTTACATAAGCAATGTTGCCGTCTTTTAAAATTGAAAAAACATCTACATTCCCTACGTGTTCATTAACCACTTTTGATGTGGCTTTATAATTTTGCAGGTGCTCGATTTTCTTCCGGATCACATCAGCTTTTTCAAATTCCATATTGGCTGCACATTGTTCCATTTCATTTCTAAAATGATGAATTACAGGATTGAGGTTGCCCTTCATAAGATTCCTGAGCTGCGCCAACCCTTTCGCATAATCTTCTGCAGATTGCATTCCTTCGCAAGGGCCTTTGCAATTGCCAAGATGATACTCCAGGCAAACTTTGAACTTGCCCTTTTTTATATTTTGCTCTGCCAGGTTAAGCTTGCATGTACGCAATTGCACATTTTGTTTGATAAAAAGCAGCAATTCACGCACTTTGCCTACAGAAGTGAACGGACCGAGGTATTCGGACCCGTCATTGACTTTAGACCTGGTGAGAAATACCCTTGGGAAGGCCTCATTTTTTATTACCAGGTAAGGATATGACTTGTCATCTTTGAGGTTTATATTAAATTTTGGCTGAAATTGCTTTATCAGCGAATTCTCCAGCAAGAATGCATCCTGCTCACTATCTACAATGGTAAATTCAATTTTATTAATTCTTCTTACCAGTTCATGTGTTTTGTAACCGGTAAAAGTCTTTGTAAAATAAGAGCTTACTCTTTTGCGGATGCTATTGGCTTTACCAACATAGATCAATTCATTTTTATCATCATAATATTTATAAATACCGGGCTCGCCGGGGAGTGTTTTTAGTATATTTTGAAATACTGCCTGGGTCATATCATTTCATTTACTGTCTTAAAAATTGGCGGTGATGCAAATTGGTTATTCGAAATCCCATTTCATTATTACCTCTTTTATCAGTGGGTCCTTACCAGCTTGCTGAATAATGGTTCTTATGCTGCACCATTTATTTACCTTCCATGTAAGCTGGGTCGTAATATTTTTGCCATCAATATTTTCATCTTTCACTAAATAGATTCGCTGAACTGTATTTTTTTGTGGGTCAATATAAACATCCCAGTGATTCAATTTTATAGAGTCAGGTAGCTTGTTTTTGGGATCATAGGAAAAGGTAACAGCATTGATAGTTTGATCCATAAAAGATTTTTCGACAAAATAATTTTGTGTAAAGGTCGAATCAATAACCGGGCTGAGAAAGGGCGAGGTAAATACGCGTATATCTTCTTTTTTGAGCCATAAAGAATCCTGCCTGTTGCCTGTTATTGTTATTTTCAGGGGTGTTACAGGAAGTCCTTCCGTTTCTTTCAACTGCCCGAGAAAAAAGTCGGTGACCGGGAAAAAAGAGGGCGCCTCATCTGTGGTTTTAAGATTCTCTTCGGTATTGTTAATTGCAACGGACTGTTTTTCTTTGGAACTGTGGCAGGCACCCAAGCACAATATGGATGTTGTATAAAATACCGCAATAAATTTTTGCATGAGCAAAATTACGAATAAAAAAAAGCCGTTGCATTAGGGAGCAACGACTTAAAAAATGATAGTTAAAAAATACAACGGTGTAAAAGGACGGCTTATCCCCGACCGTTAATTCTATCTTGAAACGCCAATCCTGATTCCGTAGTCAATCAAATGTTCTTTTACGGTATAATCTTTTTTATAGGTCGACATCCATTGGTAGCGAACATTCGGCCCTACCTGCCATTTGAATTTATGAGAACTGAAACTAACAAATGCGCCAAAATTGCTATTAAGGTTCCATTTGCGCAACAATGACGGATCATTTAAGTAGTTGTTTCCATCTGAAGACATGATGTAAGCATTACTTTTAAGGATCAGCGAGGGTTCCACATTGCCTGCAACATTGAATTGCATTTTACTGTTACCGCCAAGTTCATATTGGAGGCCAACCGGTATCGAAAGTTGCCAGCTATGATTGTGTATCATAACTATCGTTTGGCCGGTGCCGTCGCCATAATGGGTTATAAAACTCTTTGAATAAGTGATCCCCGTTTCAGGGTCTCTCAGCCGCAAAGTGGCAAAGGTTGGATGCACTTCATTGGAAACTATGTTATAGCCCGAGTAACTAAGATGCATACCCGTGGTAAACCGTAGCTTTTTTGTAAGACCGTAATTCATTTGAATACCCGCATCCATCCCCAGGGAAGAATGGTGGATCACATTGTAGTCCTTTTGATTTGCCGATAACCCGGGTGCAAAATTCGCATTGGGTGTCGCTTTCAGTGGCTTACCACCAAAAGACACATTGTTGACAACAGGGCCGGCGAAAAATACCCAGCGTATTTTATCATTCCGCTTTTTATGAAACCTGACTACCTTCTTTTCGGCAGTTAATGTATTTTTCGTAGAATTAATCTCATTATTATTTTTATCGTTTGAAAGGTCTTTACTATTAAGGCTATTTTTTTTCACCGGCAGGATGTTCACCGCAAGTTCTCTTTCAACAAATTCTGCCCCTGTTTGTGTTTTAAGTGATGAAACACCTGTAGTTTCATTAATAGCAACGCCTTTTATAAGGCCGGCTTTCCTGCTATTTTCATTTTCCGCAATACTATTATTAATTGAGTTTGCTATTGGATGCCGGCTCAGCAGGAAACTTTTTTGAAAAAATGATGTCCCTGAAATATCTGCGGGTTTTGAATTATCCGGCCCGGTGCGATCCCCTCTTAAATTATTATCACGGGCAGCGTCTAAATCCTCATGGGTGAGGGCGGTGGTACTGCCAGGTTTACCTGTTGAATAAACAAATAATTCCCGTCCTTTATCCAGGTCTGTTCTTCTTATATTAATTCTCTGAATATTCCCGGGCGGGCCGGTATTTTTTCCAACAGCAATGGCAAGGCCCTTAGCTTCTGAGGTTTTCTCTGCCATATACGCCAGGCGACGGCTATTATTGGTATTAAGGTGCCCGATCACCACCAGTGTAAATATCAATAAAAGGGACATGGTTACCGAAGGCCACCTTTTGCCGGGATGCAGGTCATTATATATCCCATGCCATACTTTTTTTGAAGGTACCATTTGGAACTTATCGGCCTGCTCTTTCAGGGATTGCTCAAACTCGTTCATAAAAAATCTTCGTTCCATTGATCACATAATTTCAGTTAATTGGTAATAAATATTAGAACTATTCTCATCATTCAGCTAATTACTTACTTCACGAACCATTTTTATCTTTTCCCTTGGCTGCTGTAGAATTTTCTTTTTGAGCAGAACGTCTTCAAGCATCGATTTTGCCCTCGTATATTGTGACCTGCTTGTGCTCTCCTCTATATCAAGTATAGCAGCAATCTCTTTGTGCGAATAACCTTCTATTGCATAAAGATTTAATACGGTTTTATATCCAACAGGTAGCAATCTTATACATTCAACAACCTGCTTAGCCTGCAATATCGAAGGGATATTGTTTTCATTCAGGTACATACTGGTTGCATGGAAAAGATCCACACTATCCGTAAATTTCTTATTCTTTTTTAATACGTTTATGCAGGTGTGCACTACTATTCTCCTGATCCATCCTTCAAGCGCACCCTGGCCCCGAAACTGGTGAATTTGGGTAAATACTTTGATAAAACCCTCCTGCATCATATCTTCAGCATCTTCCCTGTTGCGGGCAAAACGATAACAAACGCCTAGCATTCGAGGGCTGAAACGGGTATACAAAGCCTCTTGTGCGGAAGCTGAGTTCTCAAGACAGCCTTGAACCATCAGGTCTTCTGTCATATTTATTATTTGTTTAACCCTACTAAGATATGACAAAAATTAAGGATAAAAGCTGCATTTACAGGAAAAAAATAATCTCCTTAGCCCCCTGGTATACAATTTTGTCAATGTGAAGACTGCGCCAGGCTTTGTGTGCCTTAGAAACAGGCAAATCGTGCAACAGGCGACATTTTAGTCATATTAGGTCCCTTTAAAGGCTACCAGGTAAGTAATGGTTGCTATTTCTTCCTTTCAGAAACCCTTCTTCACGATACTAATATCGCTGGAAATACTCCCGAAAGCTGTAAGAATTGAATTAAAACCAAAGCGATCAAAATTGTGAAATTGTCATGGCTATATTTCTTACTTGCCTGAAGCCTTGTATTATGCAGAAATTAAAACATCCCCGGTCATTTGGGGCGGGATTGGCAGGTTCATCACAGTCAAAATAGTAGGGGCCAGATCTGCCAGCTTTCCGTTTTTTATAGTTCCCGTCCAGTCTTTATCAATAATAAAAAAGGGCACCAGGTTTAACGTATGGGCAGTATTGGGGGTGCCATCTTCGTTGATCATATAATCAGCATTGCCGTGGTCGGCTGTAAGAAAAATTGTGTACCCATTTTCGAGTCCCGCAGTGACAATTTGCTCAACACATTTATCTACAGTTTCCACTGCTGCTATAACTGCACTCCAAACACCTGTATGCCCAACCATGTCAGCATTCGCAAAATTGAGGCAAATAAAGTCTGCAGTTTTGTTGTTGATTTCCGGAAGCAAGGCAGCGGTAACTTCATTAGCACTCATCTGCGGCTGCAAATCATAAGTAGCGACTTTGGGTGATGGAATCATTATCCTGCTTTCTCCTTCGAAGGGAACCTCACGGCCTCCACTGAAAAAAAAGGTAACATGCGGATACTTTTCGGTTTCTGAAATGCGTATTTGCTTTTTATTATTAGCACTTAAAATTTCTCCCAGTGTATTTATTAAATCATCTTTTTCGAACATTACTTCAAGATTTTTAAAAGCGTGACTGTACATCGTCATAGTAGTATAATGCAGTTGCAATGGGTACATCTGAAAATCAGGGAAAGCAGTTTGTGTAAGTGCTTCCGTTATTTCCCTGCACCGGTCTGTACGAAAATTAAAGCAAATAACGGCATCACCGTCTTTAATGCCCGAACCGGGAGTACCTGCGTTTATAAGCGGCATTAAAAATTCATCGGTTATATCTTTTTCATATTCTGTGGCTATCGCTGAAAAGATATCAGCAGTCGTATTGCCAATTCTGTGTACCAGCGCATCATAAGCAATTTTAACCCGCTCCCATCTTTTATCACGGTCCATTGCATAATATCGCCCTGTAATAGTGGCTATTTTACCGGTAGTGCTGTTAAGATGCGCCTGTAATTCCCGCAAAAAATGGATGCCGCTTTTAGGATCTGTATCCCTTCCATCAGTAAAGGCATGTATGTATACCTGCTCAATATTTTTTTCTTTACATAGCGATGTTATGGCTTTAAGGTGGTCAATATGAGAGTGAACACCGCCATTACTTACGAGGCCAATAAGATGTAATGGCTTATTATTTTCCTTTGCATAGGTTAAACTTTTGAGGAGGATCTCATTTTTTTGAAATTCTCCTTTCTTAATAGCAACATTTATTCGCTCCAGCTCCTGGTAAACGATACGGCCTGCACCAAGGTTCAGGTGGCCGACTTCACTATTGCCCATTTGTCCTTCGGGCAAACCTACCGCTTCACCACACGTAACAAGCGTTGAATTCGAATGTTTTTTATAAAGGGAATTTACAAAAGGGACATTTGCATTTTGGATGGCATCGCTTTCCTTTACTTTCCCCAACCCCCATCCATCCATTATTATTAAGATTACTTTTTTTGCTTCCATTTTCCAAAGCTAATTATTCAAACTTAAGAAATTACAAATTGGTTAATTTTACCAAATATAATGTTACAATGGCGCTTATTAACAGCCAATTGCATGTTGGCACGTTTTTCGCAAAATAAAGTAAGTCAAGTGTTTTACAATGAAAAAAATATTACGCTCTATAACCATAATTATCCTGGCTTGTTCTTTTATCTCGCTTTCATTTAATGAGGTTGTAAAAGCAATAAAGTCTGGAAATTCCACCGAAGTTTCAAAATACTTCGATAACACCGTAGAGATCAGCCTTCCCGAAAAAAGCAATTCTTACAGTAAGAGCCAGGCAGAATTAGTACTACGTGATTTTTTTGCTACAAATGGTGTAAAAGATTTTCAAATTCTTCATAAAAGCGATACCCCGGGTTCTCAATATTGTATTGGTAATTTAGCAACCAGTAATGGCGTGTTTCGGACGACCATATTTATGAAACAAAAAGGTGATAAAGAATTAGTGCAGGAACTCCGTTTTGAAAAATAATTTCTGCCAGCTCCAATAGTTTTTTAAGATGAAAGAAATTTCAGGGAAGCACCGCTTTCAAATGCGTATTATATTTATGTAATGTACAACCAGGATATTTACGACCAGCAGGTTAATACGCTTATTAAAAACGCATTGTTCGAGGATGTTGGTGATGGCGATCATTCTACCCTCTCATGTATAGACCCCGCGACAAGAGGAAAGGCAGTTTTAAAAATAAAGGCCGAAGGAATTTTAGCCGGTGTGCACGTTGCTGAAAAAATATTTGCTTACTCGGATATAACTTCTGTTGTAAGAAAATTCAAACAGGACGGAGATACCATGAAGCCGGGAGAAATTGCGTTTGAAGTGGATGCAAAAATTCATGACATACTTATATGTGAACGCCTTGTGCTTAACTGCATGCAACGAATGTGCGGTATCTCAACACTTACAAGAAAATATGTTGACCGGTTAAAAGGCTATCATACCAGGTTGCTCGACACGCGCAAAACCACGCCAAACTTCAGGGTCTTGGAAAAAGAAGCAGTTCGTACTGGCGGTGGCTTTAATCATAGATCGGGCCTCTACGATATGATTATGCTGAAAGATAATCACATAGATTATTGTGGTGGCCTTGAGCAGGCAATCACGAAGGCATGGCTCTATGTACAGGAAAAAAAACCAGGGTTAAAAATTGAGGTTGAAACGCGCACTATGGAGGACGTAAAAGAAGTTATGCGCATTGGTAAAGTAGACAGGATCATGTTGGACAATTTCTCAATACAACAAATTACAGAGGCACTGCTAATCATTAATGGCGCTTATGAAACTGAAGCAAGTGGAGGAATCAATTATGAAAATATTGAATCGTATGCCGCGACGGGCGTTGATTTTATTTCGAGTGGGGCGGTCATACACCAGGCAAGGAGCCTTGATTTAAGTTTAAAAGCCGAAATAACGCAATAATATGCCCAAGAAAAAGTTATATAATACGAATGCCATTGTTTATTCCACTGATGCAAATTTTACCACAGGGCAAAAGGCGGATGAAGGAATAACCTTACCGGTTCAGGAGCAGCGACTCGACATCAAGCTTGATGCGAAACACCGGAGTGGGAAAGTAGTTACGCTCGTTGAGGGTTTTTCCGGTACTGAAGCCGATCTTGAAAAATTAGGAAAGCTCTTGAAATCTTATTGCGGAACAGGTGGATCGGTAAAAAACAATGAGATAATAATACAGGGAGACAATAGGGAAAAAATTTTTAGGTGGCTTACCAGTGCAGGATACACGCGGGCGAAGAAATGGTAGCTTCCTGAGCTTAGAAAAATATCGTTGCGTATTTCCTGAATTTTGATAACTTTATAACTAAGCACCAGAATATGATTTCAAAAATATCAGAAGGGGTCACCATAAGTGTTGAAACATTTTATCAGCCTGAATATAGTAATCCTGTTTCTGGTGAATTCATGTTTGCTTACCGTATTACAATTGAAAATAATAATTCCTTTCCCGTGCAGTTATTAAGGAGGCACTGGTATATTTTTGACAGCAATGCAGAACACCGCGAAGTAGAAGGTGAAGGCGTGATAGGAATACAGCCACAAATAAATCCGGGTGAAAAATATCAATATGTCAGCGGGTGTAATTTAAGAAGCGAGATGGGGAAAATGCATGGTATTTATTTCATGGAAAACAGTCATAATAAAAAAACATTTCTTGTAAATATTCCTGCCTTTGAAATGATTGTCCCTTTAAAACTCAATTAGCTCCTCGGCTTATATTTCGCCATACTATACACTTCCGCTGCATCTGTCTTCATGAGTTGCTCCAATGTTGTTTTTGGAAATTTATCGAGATATCTTTTTACAATTTGCATTCCTGTAAACGTACCGATATTACCAGGTGAATCTTCACCCAGTTCCTGCGTTTTAGGGCTTTCACCAATATAATTCTTTATGATATTCTGTTCCGAATTATTGAGCAGGTCGTTGTTTAAAAAAAAGTCCCATATCACTGCCTCATTTGTATAGGAATCTTTTAATTGTTTTTCACTATAGCCAAAACACATATACTCCGGAGTGCGTGGTAAGAATTTTGTGAGGAGGTACATTCTTTTACCTTTCTCAACCATCTGCTCTATCAGAGACCTCCCGGTAATTTTGCCGGGAAACATGTCATCAATAATATTTCGCATACAGTTTATGGGAATATGTGCGGCATCAAAATTATCAGCCAGGTATGCCGGGTATTGCTCCTGCCCTTCCTGGCTTTTATACAATGAAAAATTTTTGCCAAGATGGAGATGGAGCCCAATGCCTAAACCTTCTGAAGTAAGTATGTCGCCCTGTGTACCAAACGATGTTTCGAAATTGGCATTAATTGGCCCGATAAAAGTTATAACCGACGATGGCAATTTATATGCCGGGAAATAATATTTTACAAATTGCAACCCGCTTTTTATTTCGTTTGTCTCTTTTCCGAAATCTTTAAAAATCAAATCAACTGAATCCTTAACCGGCCTGTAATCGTGAATAAATAATCGAACGGCATTGCCTTGTGCGTTTCCGGCAATCAATAAACTGTCCATATCCAGCCCAAGGATATTCTCTATATAATCGGGCGTAAAGTGCGGGTATTTTTTCAAAATCGTTGCGAGCGAAGCAGCAATATTCATCGTATCTATAGCAAAAAAATCCTGCTCAAACCTTCGCGTTTCCAGGTTTACAGTAATTCCCGACACATCCGGGATACCCTTTTTGCTGCTGCACGAAAAACAAAAAAGAATGCAGTACAGGGGAATTGCTATTTTCTTCATACCTCAAATAAAAGAAAAAAATACATGCCTGCTATATTTATTTAAAGCACCAGTTAATTTCAATTACCCGTTTTCTTTGTCGCAAGAATAGCACATAGCATAGGAATTTTATTATCGAGGTGTTTAATGCGATACTTGCCGGGCTCAACCGAAACCGTATGCTTAAAACAATCATAAGGCGAATAATCGAATTCATCAAATGAATTAATTTCAAGCCCGTTATTAACAAGGCTATTAATTATTTCACTTATGCTGTGATTCCAATTTACATAATGATGCATAACCTCAGACGATTTATCGGCATAAGTACCGGTTTCTGTTTCCACCAATGCTCCTGTATTGAAATAATTATATCCAGGTTTGTCAAAGTCGTCATCAAACATCCAAACTACAGGATGAAAATCTACAAAGACAAACTTTCCTCCGGGCTTCAAATAAGTTGAAATGATTTGAGCCCATCTATGAAGATCAGGTAACCAGGTTATCGTTCCATAACTTGTAAACACAATATCAAAATGTGCATCAATGAAACGGGGCAAATCATAAATATTACAACAAATAAAATTTACCTGTGTATTGGTTTCGGACGCAAATTTTTCCGCACTTTTAATTGCCTCGTCTGATAAATCTACACCAGTGACCGCTGCACCGAGCCTGCTCAATGAAATAGTATCCTGCCCGAAATGACATTGGAGGTGGAGTATCTTTTTTCCGGATATATCTCCTAATAAATCCAACTCAATATCGTTGAGAGAAGATTTGCCTTTCAAAAAATTTTCGTGATCATAAAAAGCAGCGCTTATATGGATGCCTGTTTTTTCATTCCAGGTCTTTCTATTCGTTTCAATATGGGTTTCTTCATCGTTCATCATGCATAGCAATCTGTAATTATTTATAACTTTCAAAAGTACCAATAACATTTAATTCTATTTCACAAAAAACGGATTATAACTGTCAAACGCAAACGCACCTGGTCTTTTTTCGACCGTCTACCGCCGGGTGCATTCTTTGCTGATTTTTTCATTACGGTTATTGGAAAATGGAAAATAGCAAATATGGTTTGTAGTTTTATATATAGTATGCGCCAGGTGGCCAACTACCACAAAAAAATAACAGGAGCTGGTATCATTCGCCGAAACTCAATGAGACCTGGTTGAAATTATTATTATCTTAATTTTGCATTATGAAAATAGTTCTTGCGCAGCAAAATTATCATATCGGCAATTTTGAAGGAAACACGGCTAAAATTATTGAGGCAATAAAAATTGCGAAGGAAAAACAAGCGGACCTTATCGTTTTTAGTGAATTGTGTATATGTGGCTATCCTGCAAGAGACTTTCTCGATTTCAATGATTTTATTAATAAATGTTATGAAAGCATCGACGTTATAAAACAACATGCAGGTAATATAGGTGTAATTATTGGCGCTCCCGATCGCAATCCTGTAAGGGAAGGCAAAAATCTTTTCAATGCTGCATTCCTGCTCTACGAAAATCAGGTAAAAGGTATAGCGCACAAAACCTGCCTGCCCAATTACGATGTATTCGATGAATACAGGTATTTTGAACCCGCATTCAGCTGGAACATCATACCCTTCAAAGGAAAAAAAATTGCCCTTACGGTGTGTGAAGATATCTGGAACCTGGGAGACAATCCGCTTTACCGGGTATGCCCGATGGACATCCTGATGCACCAGGAACCGGATATCATGATCAATATTTCTGCCTCTCCTTTTGATTATACCCACGTTGACGACAGGAAAGCAACCATAAAAGCCAACGTAACAAAGTATAAACTACCCCTCATCTATTGCAATGCTGTGGGCAGCCAAACGGAAATTGTATTTGACGGTGCATCATTGGTTTTTGATAAGGATGCCAACCTTTGCGCAGCACTGCCTCAATTTAAAGAAGAAATAGCCGAAATAAATATTAACGAAGATGGAACCATAGCCGCACCGGTAATTGAGCCGGCAGTGGCAATGCCAAATGGATTTATGGACCCCCTGTTTTACACCGCAGACCTGAATACCTCACAGGTGTATAAAGCCATTGTATTGGGAATAAAAGATTACTTTAAAAAAATGGGATTTACCAGGGCCATCATTGGCAGCAGTGGCGGCATAGATAGCGCTGTTACACTGGTACTGGCATGTGATGCATTGGGAAAAGAAAATGTGCGGGCGATCCTGATGCCTTCTGAATTTTCAACTTCCCATTCTGTTAAGGATGGTGAAAAACTAAGCAAAAACCTGGGTAACCCTTATGATATCATTCCCATAAAAAATATTTACGGCCAGTTTATCAAAGAGCTTGAACCGTTTTTTTCAGGCTTGCCATTTAATATTGCAGAAGAAAATATTCAGAGCCGCTCGAGAGGAAACCTGTTGATGGCTCTCGCTAATAAGTTTGGATACATCCTGTTAAATACTTCCAATAAAAGCGAGCTCGCTACCGGCTATGGTACCCTTTATGGTGATATGGCCGGAGGCCTTGGTGTAATAGGCGATTGTTACAAAACCCAGGTATATGAGCTTGCCAGGTTTATCAATTCAGAAAAAGAAATAATCCCTGCAAATATTCTCACTAAAGCGCCTTCTGCAGAATTAAGGCATGATCAAAAAGACAGTGACAGCCTTCCTGAATACGATATCCTGGATAAAATCTTATATCAATATATTGAGCGGGTGCAGGGCCCCGCAGAAATAAAATCACAGGGGTTTGATGCGTCGCTGGTCGATCGAATATTAAGTATGGTAAATAAAAATGAATACAAAAGGAACCAATTTTGTCCCATAATCCGAATCTCGCCAAAAGCCTTTGGTGTAGGGCGAAGGGTGCCCATTGTTGGGAATTACCTTACCTGATGTAGCCGGCTGGCCTTTTTTTCGAATGATTGTATTGATCTTTAGCTATGGGGTTGTCAACATTTGCATGGTCGTGATAAATGCATTTTAAACTTTCCTTTTGAAAGATTATGAGTAATTTGCCCGGTCCATTTTTATCAATAAATATTAATTTTTATGGAAGCATATATAATGGCAGGCTTAAGAACTGCGGTGACCAAATCAAAACGTGGCGGTTTCAGGTTTTACCGTCCCGATGACCTGGCAGTTGACGTAATAAAAGGGCTTTTGGCAAGTGTGCCTGAGCTTGATAGTAAACGAGTGGATGACCTTATTGTAGGCAATGCAGTTCCTGAGGCTGAGCAAGGGTTGCAGGTTGGCAGGATGATCAGCGTGAGGGCGCTTGGAATTTCCGTGCCCGGCATGACTGTAAACAGGTATTGCGCCAGTGGCCTTGAAACAATTGCTATTGCCACCGCTAAAATAAGAAGTGGCATGGCCGACTGCATTATCGCGGGCGGTACGGAAAGCATGACCATGGTTCCTACATCCGGCTGGAAAACGGTGCCTGCTTATTCAGTTGCATCAGAAACCCCGGATTATTATCTCGGTATGGGGCTTACCGCGGAAGCCGTGTCAAAAGAATTTAACGTTACCCGTCAACAGCAGGATGAGTTTAGTCTTTATTCGCACCGGAAAGCACTTAATGCAATCAGTAACGGCTATTTCAAATCGGGCATACTTCCTATGCCGGTGGAAGAAATCTATGTGGATGAAAATGAGAAAAAACAGAAACGCAGTTTTATAGTTGATACCGATGAAGGCGTACGGGCCGACACCTCGCTCGAGGCTCTTGCAAAATTAAAGCCCGCATTTGCGATGGGTGGCACGGTTACAGCAGGGAATTCTTCACAAACAAGCGACGGCGCTGCCTTTGTAATTATAATGAGTGAAAAAATGATGAATGAATTACAATTAAACCCTATAGCACGGCTGGTGGCTTGCGCCAGCGCGGGAGTACATCCGCGTATTATGGGCATAGGCCCTGTTGAAGCAGTTCCCAGGGCTTTAAAACAGGCAGGCATGAATTTACCCCAGATTGACTTAATCGAACTTAATGAAGCATTCGCTTCGCAGGCCCTTGCTGTTATTAAGTTGCTTGAAATGGATCCTTCAAAAGTAAATATTAATGGGGGTGCCATCGCTTTAGGTCATCCACTTGGTTGTACCGGTGCTAAACTTACGATTCAAATCATTCATGACATGAAAAGGCTCAATAAAAAATATGGGATCGTGACTGCCTGTGTTGGAGGCGGGCAAGGCATCGCCGGTATTATTGAAAATTTGTAAAAAACACCTTGTTCGTATTAATCTGTTAAAAGATCAAAAAAATATTTATACAGTTATTGATGTTATAATTTAACACTCAACCCAACACCTATTAATGATTTTAATTGTAATCCCGGGGAACTATGGTTCTTTCCAAATAGTTTTACATCATCATCATAAATAAGGTCGAGCCCCAGGCTTGCAGTGAGCACTTTAGAAAGCTTTGCAGTAAACATATTGTTCATTAACACATCTATATTTTGGGGATTGTGCCCATAATTGGAGAAAAGGTCGAGTCTTCCCTTATAAGTTATGGATGGACTTAGATTTTTTAAATAATTCACGCTTACAAAAGCGCCGATTTCATTTTTAATCTTTTTGCCCGGATCTACCCCATAGGCGCCTTTTGCAGACAAGGTATCATTTTGTACGATTGTCCACCGTGAAGTGATAGGCGATACAAATATTGATAAGCCTTCTGCCGGTTTAAAATCCAGCCCAACGCTCAATAAAATATATCCGGGGGAAAGAAAATTTGATAAAAGTTCCCTTGAGTTGGCGCTGGTGTAATTGTATCCTTTTGCAAACTGTGTACGGAAATTAAAAAGTCCCGCCAGGTTCAATTTTGGCCGTAACGAATAACCCACTTTTGATAAGAGGTCAATACGGTCGTCATTTTTCCTGCTACCAAGGCTGGTCGTATTTGTATAGCCGAAATTGAGATCGAACGTATTGTCCCAGCTATATTTGTCCTTCTTGTAAAATCCGTAAAATCCCAAATAAGTATTGATAGACAGCGAAAAATCATCACCCCCTGCGCTCCAGTTACTTTGGCTTCCCTGCCCAAGATTAAAGTTAAAAAGTCCCCCGGTTTTCCAGGCTTTACCACTATCAATCTTTTCTTTTTTTATTTCTTTACTGGCACCGGCCTGCAGATCTTTCACCGTTTGATCCTGTGCGAAACTCTTGCAGCAAATTGCGAGAAAACAAAACATGCAAATAACCGGATTAAGAAAACAGGAATATTTTGATTTCATATAAAAAATTAATCTTCAAAGTGAATAACAAAATCAAAATTAATAATAGTGCAACTTCCCCGCACTTTTAATTTGTAATTAAAAAGTAATTGTTGATAACTCAGGATTCTTTCATCATAAAAATCCTATTTTGTGACTGAAAATATTTCATAACTTTTAAAAAGATCAATCATGGAGGAGTTAATTCAGAAATTACAAAGTATTCATGGATTAAGTGCTGATCAATCTCATGGCATATTAAATACCATTACTACATTCATTAAAGAAAAATTTCCGATGGTGGGTGGCGCTTTAGATAACTTTTTTCCTACCGGTACACCTGCAGCAAGTACAGCGGCAACGGCAGCAGCAGCGACGGAACCTGTTCAGGATGGCGGAAGCTTTTTAGATAAAATTTCAGATTTTATTCCAGGCTCGGCTGGTGAGAAAATTGAAGGCTTTGCAAAGGATAAACTAGGTGGTTTGTTTGGAGAAGACAAAAAAGCGTAACCAATACCTCATTCTAATGAGTAACCGGCTTCTATTGCCGGTTTTTTTATGATCAGCAACCTCATAATTGACTAATTTATCCTTCCGTAAAATTCTGGTGTCTGCGTTCCTTTTATGATTCCCCATGCTACAAAAATTGAACCTTGCAGGCAATTACCGCAATGCAGGAGTGATTGAAATTTATCGCAATATTTCCCTGGCAATAACCATTTTTTGAACTTCGCTGGTTCCTTCGCCGATAGTGCATAGCTTACTGTCGCGATAAAATTTTTCAACAGGAAAATCTTTAGTGTATCCATATCCTCCAAATATTTGCACAGCGTCTGCAGAGATCTTTACGGCTATTTCACTTGAATAATATTTTGCCATAGCGGCTTCTTTCGTGACGTTTTCGCCAAGCATTTTAAGTTCACATGCCTGGCTTATCAATAATTCTACTGCCATTATCTCAGTAGCCATATCTGCCAGTTTAAACGATATTGCCTGGAAATTTGCAATAGGCTGGTCAAACTGATGCCTCTCCTTGGAGTATTGGAGTGAGGCGTCATAAGCTCCTTTGGCGATTCCAAGTCCGAGGGCTGCAATTGAAATACGCCCGCCATCAAGTACTTTCATCGCCTGTTTAAAACCATCGCCTACATTTCCCATCATTGCGGAAGCGGGAATGCGACAGTTATCAAAAATCATTTCGGTAGTTTCACTTGCGCGCATACCGAGCTTGTTTTCTTTTTTTCCCGCGGCAAAACCTGGTGTGTTACGGGGTACTATGAACGAAGTTGAATTATCCTTTTTCCTGGGTTCACCGGTCCTGCAAATAACTACAGCCACGTCACTGCTTTTCCCATGCGTAATCCAGCTTTTTGTGCCATTTATGATCCATTCATCACCGTCTTTTTCTGCGACACATTTCATATTTCCTGCATCACTTCCCGTGTTAGGTTCTGTTAATCCCCATGCGCCAATGTATTCTGCAGTAGCCAGCTTTGGCAAATATTCTCTTTTCTGGTTTTCATTGGCGAAGCTGAGTATATGGCCTGTGCACAATGAATTGTGGGCAGCAACAGACAACCATATTGATCCGCAAACCCTGGCAATTTCCTGGATGATAACGTTGTATTCATGGTATCCCAATCCTGTACCTCCATATTCCTCAGGCACGAGTACGCCCATCATACCCAACTTTCCCAATTCTTTAAATATGTGAACCGGGAACTCCTGTGTTTCATCCCACTCCATAAGATGCGGCTTGATATGTTGCCTGGCGAAGTCTCTTGCGGTTTGGGCTACCTGGCTGGTAAGCTCGCTGTAATTAAAATCCATATTTTGTATTTAAAGGCTTGCAATATAATCCTAAATATGTAGATACTAACAGTCGTTAGTTTTGTAATAAACGTTGCACCCATAGTACTATTTTGCAAATATCATTGAGCTGAAAGATACGGAGCTATCTTATCATACACTTCCGCGGTTACCAGCATGATCTTTTTTAGATCTGCAACAGTTTGAAAATTTCCATGCTGCTGCCTGTATTGAAATATTGCATTGGCAAGTGTATACCTCAGGTAGGGATGTGTTTTCATTTCATCTACCGAAGCCAGGTTAATATTTATTTGTCGTACGGCCGTTGACGCGAGAAATAACCGGGGTTTTATTATTTGAAAAGTTGAGTCCGGAAGCAGGTATGTTTCCCCCACCTGGTTCACGGAATAAAAACCACCAAGCTTATCGCGAAATGCGACGATCCTCAGGGCCAGTTTGCTTCCAATTCCCGGCAGGCCGATATATGCTGAGGTATCGGCAAGATTGATATCGATCGGTTCATTGCGCTTGTAGGAAGACAGGGAGGCTTTTGGATATTCTTTTTTTTCTGGTGCTACCTGCTCACGGGTTCTACTTTTTATACTAACGTAAGGGACTAACCGCTGTTGGTCTGATGGAGACAAGCCCCAGATCCTGGTAATATCTGAAGGGCTTTTGAATTTGCCACCCTTTGAAATATAATTATGTATCGTTGCTATCGTCTTGTCTCTCACTCCCAGTCGTTTCCAATCTTCAGGGGAAGCAGTGTTTGGGTCAAAATAAAAAACCTCCGTTTTCCGGGGCTCATATTTTTTTTCATCTTCCGCGGCATGATCATAAAATTTATTATCAAAGCTTTTGGAATAATTCCTGGCTTTTGCAGAATCGTTCGCCGCAATATTCAGGCGGGCGATTTCAGATTCAAACTGTTGATGGGTATATTCCTTAGGCTTTATAAAAAAAGGAAAGGCATAAGAAATCACCATTAGAAAAACAATGATGAAAACAATACTGATGATACCGGTCCTTTCTTTACGGGTAAAAATAAAATACTCCTTTAGAAAATGTTTCCACATCGCCACGTTTCTGGTAAAGTACACAAATAAGCCGGTTAAACAAACTATGGCAAACAGCTTAATAACTTTCAGAACTCAAGCTTTAGGCCATCCCATGCCAATTGCCTGTTGACAGGAAGTTCACTATTTATTTCTTCATGAGTTCCCAGCTGATGGCTTATATGAGTAAAGTAAGCGTTAGGGATTTTCATTTCGTCTACAAGATCAACTGCTTCCTGCAGACTGAAATGAGAGATGTGCTCACTTTTGCGAAGTGCATTTAAAACAATGGTATCGCTTCCTTTAAGTTTTTCCTTTTCACGCTCTTCGATCCTGTTGGCGTCTGTTATATAGATGAAGCTCCCAAAACGGAAACCAAGTACAGGCATTTGCAAATGGTAAACGAGGATAGGCGTTACAGGGATATCGCCTACCATGAAAGTTGCATTGGTAATGGTATGGAGGTGTATATCCGGAATGCCCGGATATTTCTTATCGGCAAAAGCATAATAAAACTCTCTTTTTAAAGTTTCCTGTGTAAGCAGGTTGGCATATACATTCATGACCTTTTTCTGAAAAAAATTAAAAGCTTTGACATCATCAAGACCGGCGATGTGATCTTTATGGGGATGGGTAAAAATTACCGCATCAAGTTTTCTTATATTTTCCCTTAGCATTTGCGTGCGAAAATCGGGCGTAGTATCCACAACAAGTGTGGTTGTGCTGCTTTGGACCAATATACTGCTTCGGAGCCGCTTGTCTTTTTCATTCTTAGAGGCGCACACATAGCAGGGACAGGCTATCATTGGCACCCCCCCGCTTGTTCCGGTTCCTAGAAATGTAATTTTTAGATGGGGATAACTCACTTATCAAAGCTAAAAAATATAAACAGAATCTACAGAAGAAGTTAACTTATTTCTCCGATGTTTCATTTTGATGAATCACATCATCGTACATTTTTTGGGAATCATGTGTAAGCAAATCATAGTTTACCTGCAGGGATGGAATAAGATCCATCAAAGTATTGATCCTGCCTTCAGGGTTTAAAAATTTATTGAGAACAACTACCTTCTTTTCCTCAAGAATACAATAACCGCTTTGAAAGGATCCCCGTTCATAACGAACTATATACCCCGACTCATCGAGAATGTTTTCCAATTTTTTTAAGGTACCAAGGTTGTACTTCATTGCTAATAATCCAAAGGGGGTTTACATTGTAATTACCAACAAATTTACATGAATTAAACGGGATTTCTGACGCAGGAAACCGGCATGCAGGAGAAGGATTTGTATTCACAGGCATTAAATGGTTCCAATGTGCTTTTGACTATTTTTACCTGTTGCTTAATTACGTCAAGTCATTATCAGGTCACTTTGCTCGACATCCGTATAACAGGTATAATCATTTCTTCAAGACTTATGCCGCCATGCTGAAAGGTATTTCGGTAATAATTTGCAAAATGATTGTAATTATTCGGGTAACATAAATATCCATCCTGCCTGGCAAAAATAAATGACGAATTGATATTGGGTACCGGCAAACCGGCCTGTCGCGGATCGCGAAATGCCAATACTTCCTTTGGATCGTAATTGAGATTACGGCCATGCTTGTAACGCAGGTTGGCAGTTGTTTGTTTATCGCCAACTACTTTGTGGGGCGTATTTACCCGTACACTACCATGGTCGGTTGCAACAATAAGGTTTAATTTTTTATCTGCAATCTTCTTTAATGCCTGGTGAAGCGGCGAGTGTTCAAACCATGAAGCAGTAAGGCTCCTGTAACTAACTTCATCCGCTGCCAGTTCTTTAAGCACCTCCATTTCTGTACGCGCATGGCTAAGCATGTCAACAAAATTGTAAACAATAATATTTATATCATTGCTCAGCAGGTTGTGCATGGTGTCCACAAGCTTTTGAGCATCCTGGTGATTGGTTATTTTTGTATAAGAATATTTAAGATCTTCTTTACGGAGCCTTTTTAGCTGGGCCTTAAAAAATTCCTGCTCAAATAAGTTTTTACCACCCTCTTCATCGTCATTTTTCCACTCGGCTGCAAACTGCTTTTCGATATCTATGGGCAGCAACCCTGCAAAAATCGCATTCCGGCTATATTGTGTTGCCGTTGGTAAAATAGAATAAAAGGTCTCTTCTTCATTGATGCGGAAGTTCTCTGAAAATATCGGTTGAATTGCTTTCCATTGGTCAAACCTGAGATTATCGATCAATACAAAAAATGTGGGCGTACCCTTCTCAACATGGGGAAAAACTTTGAACTTCATGAGGTTATGGCTCATGATAGGTGCCTGTGCAGCAGGATTGGTAACCCAGTTGGAATAGTTCTTTGAAATAAATTTAAAGAACTCTGTATTGGCCTCATTTTTTTGAGATTCAAAAACTTCCAGCATTTCCGGGCTATCGCTCTTTTTCATCTCAAGTTCCCAGTATACCAGCTTTTTATAAATCTCCATCCACTCATTATAATCGGGATTGTTGTTAAGCGACATAAATAAATCCCTGAATTGCTGCTGGTAAGCAGAAGTTGTTTTTTCGGCCACCAACCTCCTGTTGTCGATTATTTTTTTTAATGAAAGCCAAACCTGGTTAGGGTTCACGGGCTTTATTAAATAATCAGTTATTTGTGAGCCAATCGCCTCATCCATTAAATTTTCGGTTTCATTTTTTGTGATAAGAACGATGGGGATCTGTGTATTTATCTCCTTGATCTTTTGTAGGGTTTCCAGCCCCGTAATACCCGGCATACTTTCGTCGAGCAAAACTACATCTACCTCGTGCTCTTTTACATAGTCAATTGCATCGAAGCCATTGCTTAGCGACTTCACTTCATATCCCTTATTCTCTAAAAACATGATTTGCGATTTAAGGCTCTCCATTTCATCGTCAACCCATAAAATTTTTGCTGCGTTCATTTGTACTTTTTAGTTAATCTCAATTGTATTTATCAAAATTGACAACATGCTCCCAAAAAGCATCCATAGCCGTTTGAAACCGTATTCGTACAAATGTAATTTATTCCCCTTCCAAAAATTACCTTTGCCACGGCACACAGGCATTTTAACAATTTTGCAATAAATGGCATTCAGAAAAATAATCAATGATCCTGTCTATGGTTTTATAACTGTCGACGACGAGCTGATCTATACCATCATTTCGCATCCCTATTACCAGCGTATGCGGCGCATTCACCAGATGGCAATGGCCCAGCTTGTATATCCCGGGGCCGTTCATACAAGATTGCATCATTCTTTAGGCGCCTATCATTTGATGTGCAATGCCATGAGTGAGTTAAAAGGAAAAGGCTTTTCTATAACAAAAGAAGAAGACCAGGCAGCAAAAATAGCCGTCCTGCTGCATGATATTGGTCATGGCCCTTATTCACATGCGCTCGAGAACACTTTAACAAAAGATATAAGCCATGAGGAAATATCACTGTTGTTAATGAGGAAGATGAATGAAGAGTTTACGGGGAAAATGCAGATGGCTATTGACATTTTTACAGACAGCCATCCTAAAAAATTTCTTCACCAGTTGGTGAGCGGTCAATTGGATGTCGACCGCATGGATTATTTAATACGGGATAGCTTTTTTACAGGGGTAAGTGAAGGTGTTATTGGTTATGACCGCATTATTAAAATGCTTACGGTACACGATGGTCAATTAATGGTAGAGGAAAAAGGAATTTATTCAATTGAAAAATTCTTAGTGTCAAGGCGGCTCATGTACTGGCAGGTTTATTTACATAAAACGGTTTTATGCGCTGAGAAAATGCTCATCAACATCCTCAAGAGAGCAAGGGTCGTGCGGGCGCAGGCTTCGTCACGCGAGCTGAATATTTTCCTTCATACTGAGTACAAGTTAGAAGGAATCGAAGAGCGCCCGGATGATTTTTGCAGGCTTGATGATTATGATGTGCTGGCGGCCATAAAGCTCTGGACAACTCATCCCGATAAGGTTTTATCAATACTTTGCCAGGGAATAATAAACCGGAGGCTTCTGAAAGTTAAATATTTGGCAAAACCAATTTCCGAAAATATTGTTATAGAAAAGAAGATAGAAGTAATAAATTACCTGGGTATAAGTGATGAAGAAGCCAATTACCTTGTTTTTACAGGTGAAACAGGTAATAAAACATACAGCACAGCCGACGAACACATCAATATTCTTTTTAAGGATGGTCAAATTAGAGACATTTCCGAGGTTGATAATGCCCTAATAAATCAAACATTATTTGGCACGGTAAAAAAATTTTACTTTTGTTTTCTGAAAATGTAACAACTTATTATTTAACTTTTATCTATACGGATCATCAATATAGATAGATAAAGATAAAAATGGAGTTTACCGCGACACAAATATCTTCCCTGATAAACGGGAAAATTGAAGGCGATCCCGATGTTATTGTTTCTTCTTTTGGAAAACTTGAAGAAGCACAGGCAGGCCAGCTCGCATTTCTTGCAAACCCCAAGTATGAAGAATTTTTATACTCAACCAAAGCATCTGTAATAATAATTAATACAACGCAACAGGTAGATAAAGAAGTGAGTGCAACCCTTATACGGGTGCCTGATGCTTATTCTGCTTTCGCAATTATTTTAAGTGCTCACGATAAAATGGCAACGGCAAATCTTACAGGCATCCAGCAACCTGTTTACATTTCTGCTACAGCCAGGATGGGCGAAAATGTATTTGTTGGAGCTTTCACTTATATCGGAGACAATGTGCGGATTGGAAATAATGTAAAGCTCTATCCGCAGGTATACATTGGAAATAATGCATGTGTTGATGATGGTACTATTTTATTTCCCGGCGTAAAAATTCACCATGATTGTACCATTGGAAAAAACGTGACGATACATGCCGGTTCTATTATTGGGAGCGACGGATTTGGATTTGCACCCCAACAGGACGGCAGTTTTAAAAAGGTACCTCAAATTGGCAATGTTGTCGTAGAAGATAATGTTGAAATAGGTGCCAATGCCACCATTGATCGTGCGACTATAGGCTCCACGCTTATAAAATCCGGCGCAAAGCTGGATAACCTTATTCAAATTGCACACAATGTTGAGGTTGGTAATAACACTGTTATTGCAGCGCAGGCGGGAATAAGCGGTAGCACAAAAATTGGCAACAATGTGATGATAGGCGGCCAGGCAGGTATTGTCGGGCACTTACATATAGCAGATGGCAGTAAAATCAACGCTCAAAGCGGTGTAAGCAAATCCATAAAAATTCCAAATACTGCCGTTACCGGCTCCCCGGCTTTCGATTATGCACATGCTTTACGCAGCCAGATATTAAGCCGCAACCTTCCTGATCTTGAAAAAAGGATTAAGGAGCTTGAGCATATACTCGAACGGCTTATAAATGAAAAGGTGGCTGGCTAAGTAAACCTTTACTATCTCCTTTAAAATTTCCCTGTTGAACTGAAGTTTTTAAAAGCAATAGTTTTCATACTTTCGTATTTATGGAGCCATTGAATTCTAAAAACGGATATTTTCAACACACCATAAACGAAGAAGTTGTCATTTCCGGAGCTGGCATTCACACCGGCCAATCCGTAACCATGCGGGTTAAACCGGCTGAACCCAATACTGGCATTAACTTTCAAAGAACAGATCTTCCGGGTAAGCCCATTGTAAAAGCAGACGTTGATAATGTAATTGAAACAAACCGCAGCACAACCATCGAATACAATGGAGCACGGGTAGGAACAATTGAACACATGATGGCGGCCTTAACAGGCATGCAGATTGACAACGTCCTTGTTGAAATAGATGGGGAAGAAGTACCCATATTGGATGGCAGTTCACAGCTTTTTATTGAACATCTTTCCAAAGGGGGTGTTAAAAAACAGGATGCCGCTAAAATCTATTATACCATTCAGCACAACATTAGTTTTGTTGATGAAGAGAAAAAGGTAGAGATGGTTGCCTTGCCCTATGATGGATATCGCATTAATACCCTGATTGATTTTAATTCACCGGTGCTTGGCACCCAACACGCCGACCTGCGCAATATTGCGGATTTTCAAAAGGAAATCGCACCAAGCCGCACATTTTGTTTTTTTCATGAACTGGAGCTTCTTATTGCCAACGATCTTATAAAAGGTGGCGATATAAACAATGCAATAGTAGTCGTTGACAAGCCGGTAACAAAAGACCAGGTGGAACGCATATCAAAAATTTTTCATAAAGAAGATGTGCAGGTGAGCGAAGCGGGAATTCTCAATAACCTTACGCTGCGTTTCCCCAATGAACCTGCCAGGCATAAATTGCTGGATGTTGTAGGTGACCTGGCCCTTGTTGGCTATCCTTTCAAGGCGCACATTATTGCAAACAGGCCGGGACATTCTTCCAACATAAAATTTGCAAAAAAAATAAAAGAGCATATAAAGAGGTATAAGCACCGGCAGGATATTCCAAAATATGATCCTAATCTACCACCGCTTTTAGACATCCAGGAAATTGAAAGAACGTTACCCCACAGGTACCCTTTCCTGATGGTTGATAAAATAATTGAACTCACCGATACACATGTCGTAGCCATTAAGAATGTTACCTATAACGAGCCATTTTTCCAGGGGCATTTTCCAGGCAACTCCGTAATGCCGGGAGTATTGCTTGCTGAAGCGCTTGCCCAGGCAGGCGGATTTATAGCAATTCCCAGGAATACGGAAGATAAATATGATACTTATTTTCTCAAAATTGATAATTGTAAATTCAAGCAAAAAGTTGTGCCCGGTGATACATTGATATTAAAAATGGAACTGATGCATCCGATACGCAGGGGGATCTGCGAAATGCGTGGTACGGTGTATGTTGGTGATAAAGTTGTTACGGAAGCCATATTGATTGCACAAATAGTAAAAAGACCTAAAGCCTGATTATGATTAGCCCACTTGCACATATTCATCCTGCTGCGGTGATAGGAAAAAATGTAACAATTGATCCTTTTGCGGTTGTGGAAGATGGAGTCGTTATCGGCGACGGCTCACACATTATGTCGCATGTGGTTATTATGAGAGATACAGTTATCGGTAATTCCTGTAATATTTTCCCTTCAGCTGTTTTAGGAGCCATTCCCCAGGATCTGAAATTTGACGGCGAAGAGACCTTTGTTGAAATAGGAAATAACACTACCATAAGAGAATTCGTTACCGTAAACAGGGGCACAAAAGACAAATGGAAAACGGTCGTTGGCAGCAATTGCCTGCTAATGGCCTACTGTCATATCGCCCACGATTGTATTTTGGGAGATCATGTAATTATTGCTAATTCTGTGCAACTTGCCGGCCACGTGGAAATTGGGGATTATGCAATTATAGGTGGTATGGCCGCGGCTATTCAGTTCTCCAAGATTGGAGCACATTGCTATATCGCGGGTGGCACCGAAATTATCAAAGACGTACCTCCGTTCATTAAGGCAGGACGCACACCGCTGAGCTACGTAGGTGTCAATTCTGTCGGCTTGCAAAGAAGAGGCTTTACTTCAGAAAAAATAAATAGCATCCTTGAAATATACCGCAACATTTACACCCGCGGTTTAAATACCACCCAGGCAACTGAATTCATTGAAAAAGAATTGCCGGAAACTGAAGAAAAAAACCAGATCATCAAATTCATCAGGGAAAGTAAACGGGGTATTTTGAAAGTTTCTGCCAAAGAAATCAGCGATGAATATTAAGCTTACCAACCTCGGTAAACGCTATAACAGGGAATGGATTTTCCGGAACTTAAATTTCGAGTTTGATATAAATAAGCAATATGCGATAACCGGGCCTAACGGATCGGGTAAATCCACCTTATTACAAATTATCGCAGGATCCGCTATGTACAATGAAGGAGCCATCGTTTACAGGCAGGAACATTCAACCATTGAACACGAGAAGATCTTTCAGAAAATTGCCTACTCAGCGCCCTACCTTGACCTTGTTGAAGAAATGACCCTCCTTGAATTTCTACATTTTCACCATAAAATGAAAGGATGGATCTCACCGCTTGATACAAATCAGATTATTGCTTTATCGGGCCTGGGAACATCTGCGCATAAGCAACTCCGTTATTTCAGCAGCGGGATGAAACAACGGGTTAAGCTCGCACAGGCTATTTTCAGTAATGTGCCCGTAGTACTGCTGGATGAGCCTGCGACCAATCTTGACGAAGAGGGGATGAGGCTGTATAAAGACCTGGTAGAAAATTATTGTATGCAACGGCTTGTAATAATCAGCAGCAATGATAAAGAAGAATATGCTTTTTGCGGGGAATCCATTAATATGCTGAATTATAAATGACGTGCGCAGGGCGATAAAAATACATTACCGGCTGCTGGCGATCAATAAATTCAAATCAGTAAACTTTAGATCAAAGCGTTCGCTGAGGTGAAAATTGGTAAGAGCGCCTTTGAATAAATAAATACCGCTGCGAATATTTATTTTATACCATACCAGGTTTTCAAAACCACCATCATCGGCCATTTCAAGCATTAAAGGCATTAATACATTGCTTATCGATTGCGATGCGGTACGCGCAAAGCCACTGGGGATATTTGGCACGCAATAATGAATTACATCATATTTTCTGAAAACCGGGGTTTTATGAGAAGTGATAGATGAAGTTTCAAAGCAGCCTCCATGATCGATACTAACATCCACTATAACGCTTCCCGGGCGCATTTTACTCACCATCTCTTCGGTAACAACGACAGGGGTACGGCCCCCTGAAGAAGATAAAGCACCTACAGCTACATCACAGGTTTTTAATTGTTTTGACAAAATTCCGGGTTCTATAACGGAAGTGTATAAACGCACACCTATATTGTTTTGCAACCGTTTTAACCGGTAAATGCTGTTGTCAAAAACTTTTACACTGGCACCCATAGCCAATGCTGTGCGTGCAGCCTGCTCGCCCACAATCCCTGCACCTATAATGATAACTTTTGTTGGGGGAATACCTGAGATACCGCCCACCAGCACACCCTTTCCATTATTGGCATTGCTAAGGTATTGCCCTGCAATGAGCATCACAGCGCTACCTGCTATTTCACTCATGCTGCGCACGATCGGGTTGTGGCCGCTATCATCTTTTAAATTTTCAAAACTGAGTGCAGTGATCTTTTTTTCAATCATTTTTTCCAGTATCTCCTTCTTCATAACTGAAACATGGATAGGAGAGATAATGAACTGGTGGTGCTTCAGCATGTCCAGTTCTTCCTCACATACCGGTGCGCTTTTCACTACGATGTCACACTCAAATACGCTCTTTTTATTGTTTACGATCTTAGCCCCGCATTCGCTGTAATCCCTGTCAGAATAACTTGCACCTACTCCTGCTTTGCTCTCCATAACGACCCTGTGGCCATTGGCCACGAGTACACTTACAGCTTCCGGCGTAAGCGATATCCTGTTTTCCTGGAAAGAAGTTTCCCTGGGTATCCCGATGAATAATTCGACCCTTTTAGGTTTAACATCCAGTGTCTCTTCAAGAGTTTCGTAGGTGAATGAAGGGGAAACAAAAGGTTTCGAAGTTGCCATGTATTTTTATTACAATGAAAAGTACTATAAAAATAATTTTTTATTGGGGAAGTTGAACAATCATTTTTCGCATATTCGCAGAAAGCAGGTGCAAATTAGCATACACCGTTTCCGGAGGAAAGAGCAACATTGCTCTTTCAGGCCATTCGACCATACACATCTTATCACTGAACAGGCAATCTTCAACTCCGGCTTCTATGGCTTCCTCTATATTTTTCAGCCGGTACAGATCTATGTGTAAAATGCTATCGTCTTTTGCAAAATGATATTCCTGTATAAGTGCATAGGTAGGACTGGTAACGATTTCTTTAACTCCAAGCTGCGCGCAAATGGAACTTATAAAAGTAGTTTTACCAGCGCCCAGTTCTCCTGTAAATGCAAACACGCGATACCCATTGCAATATTCAAGAAACTCATTTGCCGCATTTCCAATATCTTCAAGATCATAAACAATTTCCATTACCCGCACAGTTTTTGTAAAAATAGTATTAAGGCTGTAAGGTTATGTAAAATGAATTTTTTACTTTATGCAAAGCCCGGTTGAGGTATTAAAGAAATATTGGGGTTATGATTTTTTCAGGCCGCTGCAACAGGAAATTATTAATTCTGTAATAACGGGTCATGATACACTTGCGTTGATGCCCACCGGGGGAGGCAAGTCAATTTGTTTCCAGGTTCCGGCAATGATGCGCAACGGGTTGTGCCTTGTAATAAGTCCGCTGGTTGCTTTGATGAAAGACCAGGTTACCAATTTAAAAAAGAAAGGAATCCCGGCGCTGTCTATTTACTCAGGAATGAGTTATATAGAGGTAACAAAAACCCTCAGGAATGCGGCCTATGGGAATTTTAAATTTTTATATGTATCCCCGGAAAGACTTGGCAGCGAATTATTTTTAGAATACCTGCCTGTTCTTTCAATTAACCTTATCGCAGTTGATGAAGCACATTGCGTTTCCCAATGGGGCTATGATTTCAGGCCACCATATCTCCGCATTGCCGCGATCCGCGAACATATAAAGAACGTTCCCGTTTTAGCCCTTACAGCATCCGCAACCCTTGAAGTGCAAAATGATATCTGTAACAAACTGGCCTTTACAAATCAAAATTGCTTCCAGCAGTCCTTCGAAAGACGAAATCTTTCCTACAGTGTTTTTGAACCGTCTTCAAAACAAACCAGGCTTATCGAGATCCTGAAAAAAGTGCAGGGAAGTGGTATTGTATATTGCAAAAGCCGCAAAAGAACCAGGGAGATTGAAGAACTCCTTAACCTAAACGGCATCGACGCGGCGCATTACCATGCGGGGCTTTCCAACGAAATGCGTACCACCAGACAGGAAGACTGGATAAATAATAAAACCCGCATTATTACTTGTACAAATGCTTTTGGAATGGGTATTGACAAGCCCGACGTGAGAACCGTTATACATTATGATGTGCCGGATGCACTTGAAAATTATTACCAGGAAGCCGGCCGCGCGGGGAGAGATGAAAAAAAAGCTTATGCCGTTCTTTTTTTTAATGAACAGGAAATTACCTCTTTGAAAAAACAACCGGCAATAAGGTTTCCTGATTTGCAAACGATAAAAAAAACATACAGCTCATTGGTTAATTATTTCCAATTGCCATCAGGTACGGGCGAAGGGCTTTCATTTGATTTTGATATAAACGATTTTGTCTTGAAGTTTAAGCTGGACGCATTTGTCGTAAATAATGTTTTGAAAATACTCGAACAGGAAGAACTGATAAGTTATAGTGACCAGTTCTTTTCGCCATCTACAGTCGTTTTCACAACCGAAAAAACTGCACTGGAATTATTTGATCAAACCTATCCTCAATTTGGGCCATTAATAAAGGGGCTGCTGCGGTCTTATGAAGGGATCTTCGATTACCCATGCGTTATCCAGGAAGGCAGTCTTGCAAAATTTATCCCTGTAAAGAAAGAAAAACTTATTTCAGATTTAAAAGAGATTCAGCGCTTAGGCATTATCGATTATTCTCCACAAAAGGAAAAGCCACAAATATTATTTCTCCGGGACCGGGTAAATGCCGCCGATTTGCTAATAAATGAAAAACATGTTTTAAAAAGAAAACTTGCATTTGAAAAGAGGCTTACGGCAATGCTCAATTTTATCAGGAATCAAAATACCTGCAGGAGCCAGATGATAGCGGGGTATTTCAATGATACCACCGTGGCGCGTTGTAACGTGTGTGACAATTGCCTGCGGGATAAAAAAATTACAATATCAACGATGGAATTTGAAAAAATCAGGGAAGGGATCGAGAATGCCATCTCCATAAGGCCGTTGAATTCCGAACAATTATTTTTTAATATGAAAGAATTTAAAGAAACGAAGATCCGGAAGATATTAAATTTTTTACAGGAAGAGAACCAGGTATCAATTACCGAAGATGGTTTAATTAAACTAAAATCCTGAACCCGGGGTCAAAAGAAGGTGAAAAAAAGACTATAAAAAAAAGGGACCCAGATAGAAATCTAGTCCCGCTTTAAAATCCAATATCCTATGAAAAACCGAGACGAAGATAATGTGGAAATTACTATTAAGCAAGATTTTTTCACAGATTTTTGAAAAATCGAGTGTTTCTACGATACCAACTTAGTTAATGGTAGATTCTGTTGAGTATTAGGCATTCATTGCTAACTCTTTCAGTTTAAAGGCACTATGGAGAAAAAGAACGCTTATTGAAGAATTTATGGGCAGCAGCCGAATTATTTGTGTGCGTTTATTAATGGTTCCTATTTTTGACAGGAATATCAGAACCAGCTCTTTGTACCGCTTTTACTTCTTCCACCAAGACCGAGCGAGCCCAGCAGGCTTCTTACAATGGTAGTTCCGGCTGTTCGCATCATACTTTTTACAATTGTATTATTGGCCACTTTTTCAAAAGTACTTTCTTCGGGCCTGGCAGCTTTTTGTGAAACAGGTGCCGCGGCCGTGGTAGCCGCTGCAGCTTCCTGCAATTTAGCCGTAAGCATTTCATAAGCACTGTTACTGTCTATTTCCTGGTTGTATTTCGCCACGAGTTTTGAATGACTGGCAATGGTATCAATCTCGCTGTCAGTAAGCACATCCATCCTGCTCTTTGGTGTGAGCATCATAACATGGGCGAGGGGTGTGGGAATCCCTTTTTCATTTAAAATGGTTACCAGCGCTTCTCCGATACCCAATTGAGTTATGAGGTCTTCGGTCTTATAAAAAGTGGTCTCCGGATAATTTTGAGCGGTCTGTTTAATTACAGTTCTGTCGGCCGCTGTAAAAGCCCTTAACGCGTGTTGTATTTTTAAACCCAATTGACCCAATACGCCCGCCGGAACATCCATGGGATTTTGGGTGCAGAAATAAATTCCAACTCCTTTCGACCTGATTAGTTTAATGATCGTCTCGATCTGCTCAAGCAGGGCTTTACTTGCCTCCTGGAAAATAAGGTGCGCCTCATCAATAAAAATGATAAGCTTGGGTTTGTCAAGATCCCCCTCCTCAGGACATACGGCATATAATTCTGCAAGCATTTGAAGCATAAACGTTGAAAAAAGCTTGGGCTTATCCTGCAGGTCTGTAACCCGTAAAACACTTATCATACCACGCCCGTCATCACTTATCCTCATCAGATCCTCTACTTCAAAACTTTTCTCACCAAAAAAAATATCAGCACCCTGTTGCTGCAATTCTATCACTTTTCTCAAAATCGTCCCTGTCGATGTAGTTGAAATATTTCCATAAGTCGATTGCAATTCTGCTTTTCCTTCATTGCCTACATATTGCAGTACTTTGATAAAATCTTTCAGGTCAAGCAAGGGCAATTTATAATCATCACAATATTTGAAGATCATGGCGACAACGCCTCCCTGTGTATCATTTAATTCTAAAATCTTTGCAAGAAGCACCGGGCCGAACTCAGATACCGTTGCCCTGAGCCTTACGCCTTTTTGTTTACTCAATGTAAGGAGATCAACCGGGTATGCCTGTGGCTGATAGGCCATTTTCAACGTTTGGTATCGCCCGGTAATTTTATCATTTACTGATCCTGCCGCGCCAATCCCGCTCAGGTCACCTTTAATATCCATTAATAATACCGGAATGCTCGCGTCGCTCAGCCCTTCAGCAATCATCTGGAACGACTTGGTTTTACCTGTGCCGGTTGCGCCTGCAACAAGCCCGTGACGGTTCATTGTTTTCAGCGGAAGAAAAATTTCAGCTTCAGGTATTGCTTCTCCGTCTAGCATAGCGGCACCGATTTTGATAGTTTCACCTTTAAATGTATACCCGTTTTTTATGACTTCTATAAATGAAGCTTTGTTTGCCATATTGCTAATTTTTTGAAAGTTACAAAAGTGAAAATGAAAATGATAAGATTGTTTTAACTTTTCAAATACAGGATTTACCGTAAATAGCAGTCATATTAAATTATCTTAAACCATTTTCGTAAAAACTGAATATCTTTATTCGGAAAAATATAAAATTATTATGGAGAATAAAAAACCTAAAATTCTAATTTGTGAAGACGATCCAAACCTGGGTATGGTACTTAAAAATTACCTGGAGCTTAACGACTATGATGTTGTGCTGGAAAGGGATGGAAGGCTTGGGCTCGCTGCTTTTCAAAGGGAAAAATTTGATATATGCCTGCTCGATGTGATGATGCCCAATATGGACGGGTTCACTGTTGCTGAAGAAATCAGGAATGTAGATCCGGATATGCCCTTATTCTTCCTCTCTGCAAAAACGATGAAAGATGATATTATTAAGGGGTATAAGCTGGGCGCAGATGATTATATTACCAAGCCATTCGATAGTGACGTTCTCCTTCATAAAATAAAAGCGATCTTAAAACGCAATGAAGAGTTGCATCGCGAAGAGGTCAATGCCGAATATGATCTGGGGCAGTACCATTTTAACCCGAGGCTACGCCAACTGGGCGTTGGAAAGGATGTGCAGACTTTATCTCCAAAAGAAAATGAACTGCTGAAGATGTTGTGCGAATATAAAAACGATCTGTTGCCAAGAGAAGCCGCCCTTAAAAAGATCTGGGGAAGTGATACGTATTTTAATGGCCGCAGCATGGATGTTTATATTGCCAAGCTTCGTAAGTATTTAAAAAACGATCAAAGCATCGAAATAGTGAATATTCATGGAAACGGCTTCAGGCTGGTAGTACAGGAATGACAGAAAGATATCTACCAACTTTTATTTATTCAAAAGCAGGACCGCAGCCACTAAAGCTGCGGTTTCTGTTCTCAGCCTTGTGTCGCCGAGGCTTACCGGGATAAAATTGTGTTGAATTGCTGCCTTAACCTCTTCCTTCGTAAAATCCCCTTCAGGGCCAATAAGGACCAGGTCGTTTCGCAGGCTGTTATCGTTCCCGGTCAATTCACGATTCAATCGGCTCTTTTCACCTTCTATGCAATGGGCAATAAATTTATGGGAATGCTGGTATTTTAATAGGTCTTCAAAATGTAAAGGCTCCTGAACTATGGGTAGCCATGCCTGTTGCGACTGCAACATAGCACTTACCAAAATGGCGTTCATCCGCTCATATTTGAAATGCTGTTTTTCTGTACGTTGACAAATAAGGGGTATAATTTCAGAAACGCCTATCTCCGTTGCCTTTTCTAAAAACCATTCAAACCGGCTTTTATTTTTTATAAGTGACACTGCTATCGATACTTTGCCGGTACGCCGGGGGTCAAAAGTTTTTCCTGTTATTTTTACCGTCGTCTTTCTTTTATCCGCTGCAATGATGAAAGCTGTAAGCACCTGTCCCTTACCGTTAGTAATAAGCAATTGACCTGATTCGCGCATTCGCAGTACCTGTACGACATGCTTTGAACTCTCTTCGCTTAAAATAAGTTCATCGTTAACCGGTGGATTTTCTTCAAAAAAAAATGGTAACTGCATTGTATTTTCCACACTTGAGAATAGGTTCGGCCAGGGTATGCAATAAGCCATGTTTTAATGGCTACGATAAATATAAAAATTTAATGGTAGTAGTTTACGGATTGTCTGCACACACCTGGTAAAAACTACTGTTTAAAAAGGCGTTTCATCATCAAACTCCCCATCATTCATTTTACTTCCTTTTTGTATGTAAAGTTTTGCGCCATCGCCGCCGGTGTCCTTTACCGGTTTCCAGCTTCCTCCCTGGGGAAGGCTCTTACTGAAATCATTGCCGTCATCCTCAACAAATTTTTGAATATGCAGCAATGCTTTGAGTTTGATGGTGTCGAGCTGCCCGTTGCGATGTTTGGCGATGCGCACATGTGTTTCGCCTTTATTGCTTTCGCCCAGCTCATTGGCCGTGATGTCGTAATACTCGGGTCGATAGAGGAACATTACCATGTCTGCATCCTGCTCAATAGCGCCGGATTCTCTCAGGTCACTCAGCTGCGGCATTTTATTTCCTTCCTTTCTTTTCTCAACTTCCCGGCTCAACTGGCTAAGGGCGATTATCGGGATATTCAATTCTTTTGCCAGGCCTTTTAAATCTCTTGAAATGCGGCTGATTTCCTGCTCCCTGTTACTATTGCGGTTTTCACCGGCACCACTCATAAGCTGCAAATAGTCAATAATGATAAGGCCTACATTATGACGGTTTTTCAAGCGGCGGCATTTGGCCCGTAGCTCGAAAATGTTTAGCGCTGCCGTGTCATCAATATGTATTGGCGCAGATGCGAGTCTTTCAATTCCTTTTTTGTAAAGCTGTTTCATCTCATGTTCCTCAAGCCGTCCGCGGGCAATCTTTTCGAGCCATATTTCGCTTTCTGCACTCAGGATCCTTTGTACAAGCTGTCCTGCGCTCATTTCCAGCGAAAAAAAGCCTACTACCGTAGGTTTTGTAGGATGAAGGGCAGCATTGCGGGCAAGGTTTAGTGCAAATGCAGTTTTACCTACAGAAGGGCGTGCGGCAAGCACAATGAGATCACTCGGTTGCCAACCGTAAGTAATGTGGTCAAGAAGCGCAAAACCTGTGGGTACACCAGTAATTTCATCCTGCCGGGTTCTAAGATCCTCTATACGCTGGATGGTTTTCACCAGTACCGTATCGATACTTGCATAATCTTTCCGTAAGTGATTATTGGTAATTTCAAAAAGCTTGGTTTCGGCATCGTCGAGGAGGTCAAATACATCGGTAGTGTCTTCGTAGGCATCCCCAATTATTTCTCCGCTGATCCTGATAAGCTCCCGCTGGATAAATTTTTGAAGGATAATCCTGGCGTGTGTTTCAATATTTGCCGAGGAAACAACAGAATTTGTAAGCCTGGTAACATAAAATGCACCACCTGCAATGTCAAGTTCCTGCCTGAATTTTAATTCTTCAACGACCGTTAGCAGGTCAATCGGGGAGTTTTTCTGCTGCAAGCCCTGCATTGCCCTGAAAATACGCTGATTGGCCTCAACATAAAAGCATTCCGGTTTTAAAATTTCGACTACAAAATCAAATGCATTTTTTTCCAGCATAATGGCCCCGAGAACGGCCTCTTCCAACTCCTTGGCCTGGGGAGGAATCTTTCCAAACATCATTGTCCCGAGTTCCAATGAGCCGCTTTTTCTGCGTAATTTTCTGTCTTTATTGAGGTTAGTAAGATCCATGTTTTTCCTGAAAGCGTTTATATGAAGGTTAATTATTTTTTTATTTATACAAGCAAAAATTGATAGGGTCGGCTAAGTTAATTGACAAAAATCTATTTAAAGAAATTGTTAAGCCCTTAAATTTATACCATCCGGCTTCACCTCCTATCAACATGAAATCCCGGGTTTTCAACACAAATAAGGCCGTTTTACACAATTTAAAATATTTTTTAGTCTTTTTATTGTCATAGTTCACAACCGAATGTGCATAAAAGAAATATTAATTTTTTAGATATAAACTCTAAAATTTTCTTAACTGGGGCCATTTCATTAAACGCTTTTTTAGTAAAAATTATTAACGAAACAGTTTTAAATCCACCTGAACTTTATAGCCGCATCTTTCTTATTTTTGAATGATTTGCAAATTAAGATGGTCATCCACAAAAGATTACATGAAGATTAGTTACAACTGGCTCAATGATTACCTACCCCCGGAAATCCTCAATTCAAAAATGGTGGAAAGCCCTCAAAAAATGGCGGCTATTTTAACTTCTGTGGGGCTGGAAGTAGAAGATATTCACAGCTACGGGGATGCCCGTAGCCTGCAAGCCTTGCTGGTAGGCGAAGTTATTACCTGCGAAAAGCATCCAAATGCTGATAAACTCAGCATAACAACCGTTAGTAACGGCCATGGGGAAACGCTACAGATAGTGTGCGGCGCTCCTAATGTTGCTGCGGGGCAAAAAGTGGTAATTGCCCCGGTTGGCGCAACAATTTACCCCCTGAACCAGGAACCTGTAACAATTAAAAAAACTACTATCCGGGGAATAGAAAGCAATGGGATGTTGTGCGCGGAGGATGAAATTGGCGTTGGTGAACGTCACAAAGGCATCATTGTACTGCCTGCTGATACGAAAACCGGGACCAGCGCCTATGATTACTACAGGCCTTCCTTCGATACGATTTTAGAAATCGGCCTTACTCCAAACCGTATGGATGCCATGAGCCATATGGGAGTGGCTAAAGATGTATGTGCATACCTCTCTCACCACCAACAGCCTGGGATAAAAATGGTGTCGCCTTTTACAAATAACTTCAAATCATACGATACCTCCAATACCATCGAGGTCACGATTTTGGATACAAAGGCCTGTGCGAGGTATGCCGGAATAAGTATTTCAGGCATCACCATAGGCGAGTCACCAGACTGGCTCCAAAGGAAGCTCAGAGGCATTGGTGTGCGACCCATTAGTAACATTGTGGACATTACCAATTTTATTTTACATGAAACAGGGCAGCCCCTCCATGCATTTGATGCAGGCGCTATAACTCAAAGCCTTCCTGCTGTAAACGCCGGCAAAATAGTGGTGAGAACACTCGCTGAAGGGACGCTGTTCACTACTTTGGATGAAAAAATCAGGGTGCTCAGTGGTGATGACCTGATGATATGTAACGGAAACGGGTATCCAATGTGCATTGGAGGTGTTTTCGGCGGGTTCGATAGCGGCGTTACCGACAATACAAAAAATATTTTTTTAGAAAGTGCCTGGTTTAACCCTGCATCTATCAGAAAATCGTCTTTCCGGCATAATTTGAGGACGGAAGCCGCCGTGAGGTTTGAAAAAGGTGTTGATATAGGAAATACTGTTCACGTACTGAAAAGGGCAGCGCTGCTTATTAAAGAAATTTGCGGAGGTGAATTCACGTCAGAAATCATAGATATCTACCCTGCACCTAAACAACAAAAAGAGGTCACTTTACAAAACAAGTACCTTGAAAAATTGAGTGGAAAAAAATATGCCGGCGAAACTGTAAAAAATATTTTAAAGAGTTTAAATTTTTCGATTATAAGCGAAGGTAACGGTGAATTAACCGTTGCTGCGCCTTTCAGCAATCCTGATATTGCGATACCAGCGGATATCGTGGAAGAAATTATGAGAATTGACGGACTGGACAACGTAGCAATTCCTGCAGCGATTACTTTGTTCCCCGGCAATGAAACCGGGGCCCGCGAGGCAGCATTAAAAGAAAAAGTAGCCGGGTGGCTTACAGGCAACGGATTTTCAGAAATTTTTACAAACTCCATCACCAACAGTAAATATTTTACTGAAGCCACCCTTTCCAGGACCGTAAAAATTATCAATAGCCTCAGCGAAGGACTCAACGTGATGCGGCCGTCAATGATGCCTACAGGGCTTGAAAGCGTTGCTTATAATCTGAACAGGAAAAATCAGGATATTTTATTTTTTGAATTCGGAAAAATATATTCAACTACCGGGGCTGGAAAATATACCGAAACGGACAGCCTTGCCCTGTATTTTACCGGCAATAAAAAAGAAGGAGGCTGGAAAACACCCGCTGAAAAAATGGACATCTTTTTTGTAAAGGGCATCTGTAAGCATATTTTTTCTCTTGCCGGCTTAACCGATTACCGTTTCGCTGCGGGGAAGCACGATGAACTTGATGATTGTATTTTTGCCACGTCAAATGACGGGCTTATTGCGGAAGCGGGCAGCATTCAAAAAACAATCCTTGAAAAATCTTCCATTAAGCAGCCCGTTTTTTATCTATCTGTAAATTGGCGCTTATTGGTTTCTCTTTTACAGGAAAAGGATATTTCCTTTCTGGAAATTCCAAAATTCCCACAGGTACATCGGGACCTGTCAATTATTGTTGATAAAAAAACTTCTTACCAGTCATTGGAAGATTCGGTAACCGCTTTACATTTAACCAGGCTTATCTCCATAAAATTGTTTGATGTATTTGAAAATGAGAAAATTGGTGTTGATAAAAAATCCCTGGCGATCAGCTTTGTGTTTTCCGACAGGGAAAAAACACTCACCGACCGCGAAACAGATGAAATGATGGCACGAATTATTCATGTATTTGAAAGAGATTGGAACGCAGAGATCAGGAGAACAGCCTGGTAGTATGTTACGAATGAAAAGACATAACGTGATATCACCATTTCGGGCACGGATCAGGACAACATTGTACTCATTCGGCAATCCGATAGCCATCGGATCATGTTTTAAAAACTGGTGTATTAGAAATTACGTCAAAATATAGTTGACTTAACACTGGTGTTATAATAACCGCCTGCTTCCGGACCTTAAAAATTATGTAAATTAACCTGGATGAAGACAGCCGAAGAACATATAAGTTCCATAAATAGCAAACTACAGCAGTTGCTCAAAAAGCATGCAGCCGTGCGTAAAGAAAATGCAACTTTACAGCAGGAACTGGAAGACAAACTGAAGAACGAAAAAAAGTTCCTCGAAAAAATCGATTCGCTTGAAATGCAGGCCGGCATGCTTCAGGCGTCCTCAGGAAAAATGAATGAAAAAGAGAAACATGACTTCGAAAAGAGGATCAATCAATATATAAAGGATCTGGATAAATGTATCACAATGCTAAATAACTGATTATGGAAGCTGAGCTTATACCGTTAAATATCCTGATTGGTGACAGGTCGTACCGCATTAAAATTCTTCCCAGTGATGAAGAAAAAGTACGGGGAACGCTAAAGGTCATTAATAACAAAATCCTTGAATTTCGTTCCCATTTTGCCGGAAAAGATATGCAGGACTATATTGCAATGGTATTAATATGGTTTGCTACCCAGCCACAGGCCGATATGGCAAATGAAACCTCGCTAAAGGAATTTACTGAAGCATTGGCAAAAATAGACAGGCAACTGGAGGCGGCTGTGGATTAGTACAACTTAACAGGCAACCAGTCATTGACAGCTACAGATCCTCAACCAGCCTTGCCGGTATGCCGGATTAGCAGTCAATCATTTACAAACTTATTTGACCATTTATCGCCCCTTGGTTATAACTCACTATCTACCCCCAATATTACACACAATTTATACTATCTTCGTCCGTCGCATTTTCGAAAGAAATTGCGTTTTAAGAGAGGATTATAGATTATGAACCGTATTAAATCATTAAAAGACAATGGAACTGATCCCAATAATAATTGGTATTGTAGCTTTAACAGCCGGCATTATCCTGGGTAAAATCATTTTTGCCAAAAACACCAAACAACAAGTAGAAAAAGCAGAATCAGAAGCTCAAAAACTTATTTCCGATGCGCAGTTTCAGGCTGAGACAATAAAAAAAGAAAAGCAGCTCGAAGCTAAAGAACGATTCGTACAATTAAAAGCAGAGCATGACAAAGAAGTTTTTCAACGTAACCAAAAGCTGAGCGACTCCGAGAACCGCCTGAAACAAAAAGAGCAATCCATCAACCAGAAAGACCAGAATGTCGAGCGACTTGTAAAGGAAAATGAAGCCATTAAGGAAACCCTAAACCGGCAGATTGAGGTGGTTAATATAAAGCGCACCGAGCTGGAGAAACACCAGGAGGAGCACATCCGCAGGCTGGAGAAAGTATCAGGGCTTTCCGCAGATGAAGCTAAATCCCAGCTTATCGAATCTTTACGCCAGGAGGCTAATTCCCAGGCACTTGTAATACAACAGGAAATAGTTGACGAAGCTAAGCTCAGGGCCAATAAAGAAGCCCGAAAAATAATTATTCAAACCATTCAACGTACTGCTTCAGAACAGGCAATCGAAAATGCCATCACCGTTTTTAACCTGGAAAGCGATGAGATCAAGGGGTCAATAATCGGCCGCGAAGGCAGGAACATACGAGCGATCGAAGCAGCAACAGGGGTAGACCTGATCGTTGATGACACGCCGGAAGCGATCATACTTTCCTCGTTTGACCCGCTTCGTCGGGAAATTGCCCGTCTATCACTTCAACGCCTTGTAACCGACGGCCGCATACATCCGGCGCGCATTGAAGAAGTGGTAGAAAAAACCCGTAAGCAACTGGAAGAACAGATAATAGAAATCGGCGAGCGTACAGTGATTGAATTGGGCATTCACGGCCTTCATAAAGAACTGGTAAGGATTGTCGGTAAAATGCGTTTCAGGTCATCCTATGGTCAGAACCTATTGATGCACAGCCGCGAAGTAGCCAATCTTTGTGGCATAATGGCCGCTGAGCTGGGCATGAACGCAAAACTTGCCAAGCGTGCCGGCCTTCTTCATGATATTGGTAAAGTACCCGATGATGAAACTGAATTGAGCCATGCATTGCTGGGGATGAAGCTCGCCGAGAAATACGGAGAAAACCCCGCCGTTTGTAACGCCATCGGGGCGCACCACGACGAGGTGGAAATGCAATATGTGATCTCGCCGGTGGTGCAAGCCTGTGACTCTATGAGTGGGGCAAGACCTGGTGCCCGCCGTGAAATAATGCAGCAATATCTTCAGCGTATCAAGGACCTTGAAAACCTGGCGCTGGCATATAACGGTGTAGAGAAAGCGTATGCTATACAAGCAGGCCGGGAGCTCAGGGTTATTGTTGAAGCAGACAAGGTGAGCGACGGTGACAGCGACAAACTAAGTTTTGAAATAGCGCAAAAAATTCAAACCGAGATGACCTATCCCGGACAGATAAAAGTTACTGTAATCCGTGAAAAAAGAGCGGTTAATATGGCCAGGTAATTTTGAATGGAAAACAGGCTTCAACGACTATGAATGGCGGCATTTAGTGGATTAGCAACCATGCATTTTTGTTTTTCCGTTACAGGTAATTGCATTTATTTTGCCCATCAATATAATTCACATGTAAACCAGGTCTATGCAAAATCCGGTGCAGAGAGTTGCCCTGTTATCTTTGTTTGCAGTTCTGTCATTAGCAAAGGTAAATGCCCAAAGTAAAACAGCCTCGCTCGCAATTAATTACATCAAAAGCCATGCAGCAGCATTCCATCTGGAACCCGGAGATGTGGCCGACATAAGGCTAATTGACGAAAATACAGATGCCGCGACTGGCATCAGCCATGTATACCTTAGCCAGCTTTACAAAGGCGTTTATATATACAATTCAGTTGCCGGCGTTCACCTGAATAATCATCATGAGGTAGTTTATTTCAACAGCACTTTTCAGAGCGATCTTGATCGCAAAGTTATTGATGCCAAACCCTCTTTACCTGCAAACACTTCGGCAGAGAAAGCATTACAGCATTTGAATATTCCGCTAAAAAGCAACCTTGCAGAGGTAAACTCAACCCCGTTAAGGGCAAAAAAACCCAATGAAACATTATTTGCAAAAGAAAATATGGCCTTACAGGATATTTCATCTGAACTTATGTTGCTGCCGGAGGAAACAACGGGGAAATTAAAACTTGTATGGAAAGTAAATATTTATAAAACGGACGCCAGAGAATGGTGGGATGTATTTGTTGATGCTAAAACGGGTGAGGTACTTTCAAAAAATAATATGGTGGTATCGTGCAATTTTACACAACCCGCAGCATCTGATTCAGCCTTAGGTCAATCGATAAACGGAAATATAGCTTCACCTGATGCAACCAATGATTTTAATGTAACGGACCGGCCGGCTGAAGCGCCTTCATTTGCTTCCCGCTCGGTAATCAATAGCCCCTGGAATGCAGCCGGAGCGTTGGCATCACCCTATGGATGGTTAAATGATGGGACCTCAAATTATACCTATACCAGGGGAAATAATGTATGGGCTTATCTTGACACGCTTAATAATAATTCGCCCAGCCCTGCCAGGTCTGCCGATGGGGGCGCGGGATTAGATTTTAATTTCCCGATGGATCTTACAGGTGAACCCGTGACCTATACAAATGCTGCCCTTACCCAACTATTTTATGCTAATAACACGATGCACGACCTATGGTATCAATACGGATTTAATGAGGCCTCCAGGAATTTCCAAAAAAATAACGCAGGCCAGGGAGGAGCGCAGAATGACTACCTGTATGCGGAGGCCCAGGATAGCCGCAATTCAGTTCCTTGTTTGAGAGACAATGCAAACATGGGCACAGGGGCTGATGGCGTAAGCCCAAGGATGCAAATGTATTTATTTTCGGGCGGAGCCAACACCAGGATCAATTCACCGGGTTCAATCGCAGGCAATTATCCCGCATCTTCGTCTGGCACATACGGGCCCTGCATCGGCGTTTCAAATGTTACCGGTAACGTAGTGACGGCAAACGCTGCCAATGGATGTGCTGCGTTAACAAATGCGGCTGCAATAGCAGGCAACATAGCTCTTATTGACAGGGGTGCCTGCTCATTTACAGTAAAAGTAAAAAATGCACAGGATGCAGGAGCGATAGGTGTTATCCTTGTAAATAATGTTCCGGGAACACCTATTACCCTGGGTGGCACCGATCCAACCATTATTATTCCGTCGATCATGGTAACTGATGTAGCCGGGGCTGCGATAAAAACTGCCTTGGGTACTTCGGTAGTGAATGCGACCTTGAACACCACCATCCCTGAGAAAGACGGGGATCTTGACAACGGGGTAATTTTTCACGAGTATGGGCACGGAATAACCCATCGCTTAACTGGAAATGGGTCAACCTGCATGAATAATTCCGAACGCGGCGACGAAGGATGGAGCGATTGGTATGCCCTCGTATGCACGCAAAAACCCGGTGATAATGCCAATACGCCAAGGCCCATGGCCACCTATGTTGTAGGCGAGCCTACTACCGGTGGCGGCCTGAGACAATATCCCTATAGTTATGATATGTCGATTAACCCCCACACATACGCCGACGTGCAGAGCAGCGGGGGCGAAGTCCATACCATTGGTGAAATATGGTGCGCTGTTTTATGGGATATGTACTGGCTAATGATTGATAAATATGGCTATGACCCGAACATTTATACAGGGATAGGGGGCAATAACAAAGCTATGAAGCTGGTGATTGATGGCCTGAAGATGCAGGTTTGCAGCCCCGGTTTTCTGAATTCACGGAACGCAATTTTAAGCGCTGATACCATTGACAATGCAGCAGCCAATTCATGCCTCATCTGGACTGCATTTGCACGCCGCGGCATGGGGTATTCTGCATTACAGGGGAGCTCCAATAGTACCAATGACCAAACTGTCGCTTTTGACCTTCCGCCAACCTGCAACCTAGTTGTGCTGCCCGTTGCTTTGGTATTAATCAGGGCATCTGGTGCAGATAATTCCATTAACGTCACCTGGAAAACCGAAGCAGAATATGATAATGCCGAATTTGAACTACAACGAAAAAGTTCATTGACCGATCCGTTTGTAACGGTCGCAACGATCACAGCAAAGGGAAGCAATGGAAGCGGTGCAGACTATAATTTTGATGATAAAGATGTGGCGCCAAATGTCCTTTATTACTACCAGATCGTACAAAAAAACCGGGATGGCAAAAAGAATTTTTCCCAGGTCGTAACGGCAATTGTTCATAAGCGGTCTCTCATGAATGTTGCCGTTTATCCCAATCCTGCTCATAATGCTGCATACCTTCAATTTGGCGATGGTTTTGCCAATAAGGTGGTTGTAAAAATTTATGATGTATTTGGAAGGGTCGTATACAAAAAATTATGGTCTGATATTTCAAACACCCGCGTTGCTCTGGACATTTCAAACTATGCAGCCGGAGTATATGAAATTAACGTAGCTGATAAAGAGAACATCCGTATTGTAAGACTGATAAAAAAATAATTTTAGCCGGGCGCATCTTGAATTATCCAGCCAGCCTGGCGCAGTACCTGCTAATTTTTTATTGATTTTCAAACTAAATGAGGGGTATCCCTTGTGGCGGATGTAAACGGCAATTCAAAAATTGAAATTCGGTTAAAAATCTAAAATTTTCGCTTACATTTGCACTCCTAAAATAAAAAGAAATGAACGCAACTGAATTTGTTCACTCGCAGTTGACAGTAAAAAAGGAAATTCCGAAATTTAAAGCAGGTGATAATATCACCGTCAACTATAAAATCCAGGAGGGCAATAAAGAACGTATCCAAAGCTTTAAAGGCGATGTGATTAAGCGGCAGGGAGAAGGTGGCACCGCCACTTTTACCGTTCGTAAGATAAGTGACGGAGTTGGTGTAGAGCGCTTATTTCCTTTGTTTTCGCCCAATATTGATAGCATTAAACTTCATAAAGTAGGTAAGGTGCGCCGTTCAAAATTGTATTTTCTTCGTGAAAGGAGTGGAAAAAGTGCCCGTATAAAGGAAAAGAGGATGAAATAGTGACAATATTTTAATAAAAGACCGGGAAGCTATTGTTTCCCGGTTTTTTATTTTATATACTTGCACTCCACCAAAACCTGCTAATGCTATAATTATACCTCACCATTACTTATTAAATGAAAAAGGTCTGTATCATCGCTTTTGTTGCTTCCGTATTATTTGCTTCCTGTGCCCGCGGAATTTCTCCATACGAGGCCGCTAACGGTAAGGCCAAATGTGGCCGTTATCTTAGGTAGTTACTTACAGCAATTGTTAAACTAATTGCAAATAAGTAAGGCCTGTCACTGTAATTATTATTAATGTATCTTTGGTATTCTAATTATTTGATATTCTAATTAATTAACAATGACTATTAACTTATTAAAACCGGTATTGTTGCTTTCAATGCCCGGTGGCTCCGAATGGATACTGATTCTTTTGGTGGTTCTTTTATTTTTCGGAGGTAAAAAAATACCTGACCTCATGAGGGGTATCGGAAAAGGTGTAAGAGAATTTAATGACGCCAAAGAACATGTCAAAAATGAAATTGATGCCGGCATGAAGGAAAAGGATAAACCGGTACCGCCACGGCAGGAAGCTACAAGACAGGAAGTTGTAAGAGAAACACAGCTACCTGGATAAACCAGATCGAAAATTCTTTAACGGCTCAGATGCGTTTTCTTTAAACAGATAACCGCAACTTAGCCGTTTTTTTATAAAATTATTTTTTGTATTTATTTACCAATATATCAGCATTTCATCAACAGCTACATGAAGGCATTACTACCTGCCTCGAAGCGGTGGAATACTATCTTGACAAGATCAACACATCTAAAAAACTAAATGCCTTTGTGGAGGTTTTCACTCACGAAAGCAGGGAAAGAGCCATCTTACTTGATGAAAAAAGAAAAAGCGGGAAAGCCTGTGGAACGCTTCATGGTGTAGTGATCGCTATAAAGGATATTATTTGCTATAAAGACCACAAAGTGAGCGCTTCCTCGGGTATCTTAAAAAATTTTGTTTCAGTTTACAGTGCAACCGCAATTGATAATTTATTACAAGAAGACGCTATAATAATTGGCACCTGTAATTGCGATGAATTTGCAATGGGCAGCACCAATGAAAATTCAGTGTACGGACGGGTATTAAATGCTCTTGACGAGAATAAGGTCCCTGGTGGATCCTCGGGAGGTTCTGCAGTAGCCGTACAAGCAGGGCTTTGCATGGTAAGTCTTGGAAGTGATACCGGCGGTTCTGTCCGGCAACCTGCCGATTTCTGTGGCATAACTGGCATCAAACCTTCCTATGGTTGTATTTCGAGACACGGCTTGATTGCCTATGCCTCATCTTTTGACCAGATCGGTATTTTTTCCAACAATATTGAAGATGCAGCAAAAATCCTGGAAGTCATTAATGGCGGTGACCGCTATGACAGTACTGTAAACCAGGAAAAAATTACAGGCATCACAAAGAGCCTGCAATCCCAAGTAAAAGGAGCCGTAAAATACCGTGTGGCATTATTTAAAAATGCGCTTGAGCATAAAAGCCTCGACCCGGAAATTAAAGAAGGTATCTATGGCCTAACTGGTGAAATGAAAAACAAAGGACACCATGTTGAGGAAATTGATTTTGGCCTGATAGACTTTATTGTACCAGCCTATTATGTCCTCACTACTGCAGAAGCTTCGAGTAACCTTTCCCGTTATGATGGTGTGCGGTATGGCTACCGTCATGAAAGCACTACCACCGATCTTTCAGAATTTTATAAAGGAACACGCAGTGAAGGATTTGGGAAAGAAGTGCAACGACGTATCATGCTCGGCACCTTTGTGCTCAGTGAAGGCTACTACGATGCCTATTTTACCAAGGCTCAGCAAATACGGCGTCTACTGGTAAACCAAACGGCGGAGATTTTTAAGACGTTTGATGCATTGATTTTGCCCACAGTGCCATCTACGGCATTTGAAGCGGGAACCATGCAACATGATCCCGTTGCTATGTACCTTGCAGATATTTATACTGTTTATGCCAATCTAACGGGTACGCCTTCGATCTCCCTGCCACTTTTTAAACACAGTAACGGTATGCCTTTCGGGCTGCAGGTTATTACCGCAAAACATAATGAATTAACTTTGTTGCAAATTTCTGATATGCTGCTGAACGAATACAAAACGTATTGAACATCCGTGAAGAAATTTTATTTCATATTAATTCTATCTTTTTTGTTGCAAGGGATCTTTTCAAATTCGTCATTTGGAAATAGTGCTTCCCTTTATCAAATTGTTCCCGATACTACCATTAAAGAGCGTGAAAAAACAGAAGATAAGGCTATAGAAGAAGTGATCAAATCACCTACGCCCCCCAAAAAAGAGAAGGTTCAGTATTTCAGCCAGGTTACTAAATATGGATTTAAAAATCTTTTTAAAAACTATTCATACAATCCTGCCATACCTTATTCATCACAGGTAAATCCATATGCAGAAACGTATATGCAGGATTACCTGCAGGCACATGGTAAATTTCTACAGAAGCTGAAGCCAACAGCATTGCCTTATTTCAATTTAATTGATGGCATACTTACCCAATATGGGTTACCCAAAGAATTAAAATACCTGGCAGTTATAGAAAGTGACCTTAAGTCAAATGCCCTCTCAATTGCCGGTGCACGGGGGCCATGGCAGTTTATGAGCTATACAGCAAAGGAATATGGCCTGCAGGTGAATCATTTTATAGACGACCGCACCGACTATTATAAAAGTACCCATGCCGCTGCTAAATATTTACTAAGTCTCTATAAAAATTTAAAAGACTGGCTTCTTGTAATAGCCGCTTATAACGGAGGGCCGGGCCGGGTATATACTGCCATCAAAAAAAGCGGGAGCCGTGATTTCTGGAACATCCAGTATTTTCTCCCCGAGGAATCGCGCAACCATGTGAAAAAGTTTATTGCCACACATTACATTATGGAAGCCGGAATCAGTGATTCACTCAATGGAAGTTTTGATTATAAAAATTTAACGACCGAAGAATCTTTAATAAAGCCGGACATTTCAGACGACGAAACGTCGGGCTCAGATAAAATGTCGCTCTCCGGAAAATATATTGGTGCGGTGATTGCTAAAAACATTGGCATGGAACAAAAGGATTTTAACAGGTATAATCCAGGCTTTGACGATATGCTCGCTACATCCGGCACGTATGATTTGAGATTACCCAGCGATAAAATGGATCTTTTTGTTGCCAACAAATATCCCATACTCAATGAATGCGTTCAACAGTTGCTTGGCGACGTAAATGTTGATACAAAAACTATTTATAAAAAGCAAAACAAAAAAAACAAATAAGTCAGGCAAGCGCCTTCCTGATAGCGGCAACTTTCAGCAAACATTCATCATATTCATGTTGCGGGATACTATTAAAGGTGATAGCTGATCCAGCCTGTATCGATATATATTTATCCTGTTCGTTATAAAGCAAACTTCTTATCACCACATTAAAATCAAAATCGCCCACAGGATTTACATATCCTACCGTTCCTGAAAACAAACCGCGTTTTGTTCTTTCATATTTCCCGATCAACTCCATCACCCTTTTTTTGGGAGCTCCGGTCATGGAGCCCATCGGAAAGGTAGCCGCAAATATTTCAGAGATGGCGGTATTTTCCCTGAGATTTCCTTCTATTGTTGATATCATCTGGTGTACCTGCGGAAAAGGGTAAACCTGCAAAAAATCTCTTACATGCACCGACCCTTCCGTGCAGATCTTTGCAAGATCATTTCGCACAAGATCTACGATCATTATGTTTTCTGATCGTTCTTTTTCGTTGTGAAATAAGTTCTCCCGTTGCATTTCATCGGCTTTAACATCGCCTGCAATTCTCTTTGCAGTGCCTTTCATTGGCTGGGAAATAATTGTGCTGCCCGTTTTTTTTAAGAACCTTTCGGGGCTTGCGCAAATGAGGTATCTATCTTCATATTTATAAAAAACAGAAAAAGGATTTGGCGACAGTTCACTTAACTTCTGATATACATTTTGCGGATCGATAACCGTATCACCTGCATAAAATTCCTGGCAAAAATTGATTTCATAGCAATCACCTCTTACAATATGCTGTTGTAATTTTTTTACGGTATCGATATATTCATCCGGCGAGAACCGGCTTTTTAAAACAGGAGCTGCACGCGCCGGTATCTCTGCCGGGTTGTAAGAGATTATTTCATCATAAATTTTCCCGGGTTCCATTCCAGGGAATACCCCCACGCGGAGTTCCGTTTTGTTCAGGATAAAAATAATTTCAGGAATAAAAAAATGGAGATCGGGAAACCGGATATTGTCAGGATTTGCAGGAACGAAATTTTCAATCTCGTTTTTTACATCATAAGCAATATGGCCAAAGATCCAATCATTGTTTTTCGTCCGTAACCTATTGAGTACATCAAGCGCCGGGATGTCACTGGCCACTGTCGATTGCACAGCGCCCGCAGCTGCAATGCATTCGTAGGATTTATCGAACTCGTATCCGTTGTTATCAAGAAAACAAAAAATGCCAAACTTCTTTCCAAAGTTTAGCATTTGACTTTTAGATACCTTATAATTATTTATGGGATATGATGTAAATTTTCTTTTCAAGATTATTAATCAACGGCAATAACTCGAAGATAATAATTGCAGTTTAGAAATCATCGTCATCATCATCTCCGTCGGCTCCATCATTAAAAAGATCAAGGTCTTTGAAATCTTCATCCAAATCAAAGTCTTCATCTCCTTTGCCTTTTTTTGCGGGTGATTTTTTGACCTTGGATTTTGGAATATCAAATTCTTCAAAGTCGGGATCGTAATCTTCTTCATCGGTTTTTTCCCAGTCGTCTTCTACTTCAACATCATCTTCATCATCGTCATCAGATTTGCTGGCTTTTTTAGATGCGGCTCCCTTTGCTTTTTTCAGAGGCTTGTCTTCTTCATCAAGGTCATCATCATCATCGTCATCTACATCTTCATCCTTCTTTTTGGATGATGCTTTGCTGGTACCTGCTGCCGGTTTTTTTTCAGGAAATTGTTTTTCCTTATCAGATTTTGCTTTCATTTTTTCTAAAAGGATTAATTATGTAAAATTTCTATTAGATTTCGAAATGACCAAATAAATTCTGTACTATTTTTTAAATTATTCATGCCCCCGTTTTTTTGCTCAAGCCACAATCATGATGCCACAATAATTTGATCACTACCAGGCCCATTAGAAATAAAGTTCAGGGGCACATCCAACGTCTCATTAATATATTTAATATAAACAGTCATCTCGGGAGGTAAATCAGCAAAGCTTTTTATAGCGGTGATATCGGTTTTCCATCCATCAAATTTTTTATATACCGGTTCTATAGCCAGTCTTTGCATTTGAAATGGCACCTGGGTGGTTTCCTCCCCGTTTATTTTATAACTCCTGCATACTTCCAGCGTGTCCAGTGAATCGAGAACGTCGGCTTTTGTCATTACAAGTTGTGTAACTCCATTTATCATGCAGGCAAATTTTAACGCCACCAGGTCAATCCAACCGCATCTTCTCGGCCTGCCGGTCGTACTCCCAAATTCATTGCCGGTTATCCTTATAAGCTCTCCTGTTTCATCATTCAACTCTGTTGGAAAAGGGCCACTTCCCACCCGTGTGCAATACGCCTTGGTTATGCCGAAAACGTCCTTGATTTTTTGCGGTGCGATACCGAGCCCGCTGCCTACGCCGGCCGTAATCGTGCTTGACGAAGTAACATATGGGAATGTTCCAAAATCAACATCAAGCATACTACCCTGCGCACCTTCTGCCAATATTTTCTTACCTTTTTGAATGGCATCATTTATAAAATATTCACCGTTTACGATCTGTAGCTTTTTCAGAAATTCCAAAGCCTCAAAAAACTCTTCCTCCCATGTTGAAATATCGTCATTAAATGAAAAATTATCCAACAGTTTTTGATGTTTTAACCTCAGCTTTATATATTGAGATAAAAAATTTTTGTCTAAAAGGTCACCCACACGCAACCCGTTCCTCCCGGTTTTATCCATATAAGCCGGGCTGATGCCTTTAAGAGTGGAACCTATTTTATCATTGCCTTTGGAAAATTCACTGGCCTTGTCTATGGCCCTGTGTGATGGCAGGATCAAATGCGTGCGCGCACTTATGTACAGATTTTTGCGGTAATCAATTCCCATTGCTTCCACCGATTCACACTCCTTCTTCAGAATATTGGCATCCAGTACAACCCCGTTACCAATTAAATTGATTTTATTATCATGGAATATGCCCGAGGGTATCTGGTGAAGTACAATTTTTTTTCCATTTATGTAAAGTGTATGCCCTGCATTGGGGCCTCCCTGGAATCGGGCAATAATATCGTAACCGGAAGCAAAATAATCTACGATTTTTCCCTTTCCTTCATCGCCCCATTGAAGGCCAAGAATTACATCAACCATTTGAAAAAAATTTTTTAAATGAATATTGGATCATTATGTTGTGCGATCAAAGGACCGGGGTAAAAATAAAGTGAAAAAAATAAATGCGGGATGATAATTTCTTCTTTATTTGAAATTAATAAAAAAAGGAGAAGAGATTTAAATTTTATTAAGTGTGTTTACAGTAAGTGATGGGATTTTGTAAGGCCTTAGGCCACCTTCAGCAGGCTAAGTTTACTGATTTTGAATTTACGTTCTGCATAATCGAGGGTAAGGTTAAAAGTCTTTACCTTTTGAGAGGGAAGCTCATACATGGCATCAGTTAAGATACTCTCGCAGATGCTTCGAAGCCCACGGGCTCCCAGCTTGTATTCCATAGCCTTTTCAACCATAAATTCATATACGTCATCGTCGATAGCCAGTTCGATACCTTCCAGCTCAAATAATTTTCTATATTGCTTGATCAGGGAATTTCTCGGTTCCGTCAGGATGTTTCTTAATGTGATCTTATCGAGTGGATTCAGATAAGTAATTACAGGGAGCCTGCCCAGCAATTCGGGTATGAGGCCAAAAGATTTAAGATCCTGGGCATTTACAAACTGCAGTAAATTCTTACGTTGAAATTCCTGCATGTCTTTATTGACATTAAATCCTATAGCGTTGGTGTTGATGCGACGGGCTATGAGCCTGTCGACACCATCGAAGGCACCACCGCAAATAAAAAGGATGTTGCTTGTATTTAATTTTATAAGTTTTTGTTCGGGGTGCTTGCGGCCGCCTTGCGGGGGCACCAATACTTCAGTGCCTTCAAGTAACTTGAGCAATCCCTGCTGCACGCCTTCGCCGCTTACATCCCTGGTAATACTTGGGTTATCGCTTTTGCGGGCGATTTTATCAATTTCATCGATATATACAATACCTCTCTGGGCGGCGTTTACGTCGAAATTGCATACCTGCAGCAACCTGCTTAAAATGCTTTCAACATCTTCACCAACATATCCTGCCTCAGTAAAAACTGTGGCATCAACAATAGCGAATGGCACATTGAGTACTCTCGCAATTGTTTTGGCAAGAAGTGTTTTACCAGTGCCGGTTTCCCCTACCATTATGATATTGCTCTTCTCAATTTCAACGTCACTGTCTACCTTCTGGTTCAATCTTTTATAATGATTGTAAACGGCCACTGCGAGCACTTTTTTTGCATCGTCCTGGCCGATCACGTATTCATCCAAAAACTTTTTTAATTCAACAGGTTTTTTTACAGAAAGTTTGTAATTCGAAGCCAGCGCATTTTTCTCTGGCATTGGAAATATCTCCTGGGTAATAATTTCCTGTGCATGTTCTACACAATTTTCACAAATATGACCTTCCTGACCCGCAATAAGAATTTTTACTTCATCCCGGTTTCTGCCACAAAAAGAGCAATGTAATGATTGTTGTTTGGCCATTTTTCTTTTAATCTTTTAATCAATTCCCAACCTGTTCTGCTTAAGGTACGACTTTTCCGCGTTATTTATGCAAAATCCCTCAAATAAGCCGTGTTAAGAAGACAGTTAAACAGGTATTAACGTTGCTTTACAATTTATTAAGAATACCGTCAACAATCCCATATTTTTTACTTTCCGTGGCATCCATCCAATAGTCGCGGTCAAAATCTTCCATCACTTTATCATAAGTCTGCCCACAATTTTCTGCAAGGAGTTTTGCGCCAAGTTGCTTGGCTTTAAGAATCTGTATCGCAATAATTTCAAGGTCGGCACTTGTTCCTTGTCCGCCGCCGCTTGGCTGGTGTATCATCACTTCGCCGTGAGGGAAAATAAACCTCTTGCCCTTTTCGCCGCCGCTTAGAAGAATGCTTCCCATACTGGCAGCCATTCCCATACAAACAGTACTTACAGGGGATTTAATCATCTTCATCGTATCATAAATAACCATCCCGCTTGTAATGATCCCGCCCGGGCTGTTTATATAAAATGTAATTTCTTTTCCCGGATCAATGGCTTCCAGGTAGAGCAACCTGTTGGTGATATCTTTAGCGCTTTTATCGTCCACAGCTCCCCAAAGAAAAATTTTTCTCTGTTCGATAAATTTTTTGTCAAATACCATCCCACCCATCATTTTTTCCATCGGGTTTTCCGGTGCAGCCTTTTCAGGTTCCTCTTCTTCTTCAAAACGCGTTATATTTCTTTTATCAAGATTCATATCCTTTATTTTTTGAATGTCTTTTATTTTTTTAACTTCTTTGAATTGGTTAACAAAACCTCGTCAATCAATCCATAATTTTTGGCTTCTTCTGCTGTCATCCAATAATCGCGGTTGCTGTCCTTGGTGACTTTTTCTATTGTTTGGCCGGTATGGTTGCTTAAAATCTCGTACAGCTCATGTTTCACTTTTCTAACTTCGTTTACGGTAATCTCTACATCCGACGCCTGGCCTGCGGCGCCTGCACTTGGCTGGTGCATCATAATTCTTGAATGGCGCAATGCACTCCTTTTGCCGGGGGCACCTGCGCTCATTAATACGGCTGCCATACTTGCCGCAATACCCGTACAAATGGTAGCAATATCGGGGGTTACAAACTGCATAGTATCATATAAACCAAGTCCCGCATACACACCGCCGCCGGGAGAATTAATATATAGTTGTACGTCCCTGGTCCTGTCGGTGCTTTCCAAAAAGAGCAGTTGCGCAGTAATAATGTTGGCGACTTCCTCGTTCACGGGGTAGCCCAGGAATATTATCCTGTCCATCATTAAACGGCTGTAAACATCCATCACTGCGATGTTCATGGGCCTTTCTTCAATAATATTAGGAGTAAGATTGGTAACGTTGTGTTTAATATATCCATGCAGTGTGTTGCTGCTAATTCCTTTATGCTTAACTGCATATTTTTCAAATTCTTTTCCGGTATTCATAAATTAAATTTAGAGTAATAGCTATTTACAGGCATAAGTTCCCAAATATTATGCTAATAAAAAAATGAGACAAAAGGACAGGGAGCGACGTATGGTTTGGAGTTTTGTGGCAAAGGTTTGGAGTTTATATGGTATAGAGGATATAGTGAGTTGAGTTAAGTTAAGTTAATTGATTCAATAGGTATAGTGAAGTTATTTGTTTAGTAGGTTTCCTGGTTTAGAAAGAGCAAACCGTCGTGTTGTTTTCGTTGCTATTAATTGTTTCGGCACTCGCTGTAAAAACTTCTTCCAAACCCGCTAAGCCTCCTAAACATGTAAACCTTTGCTGGCTCAAACTGAGTTCAGCTAAACAGTTCCCCTTCCCGTCAATGCTCATGATGATGCTGCAATGCCAAAAGTTCTTCAGGAGTGGTGTCTTTTTCTGCCGGCGTTACAATGGTCTCAAGAAAGGTGAATAATTTTTGAGTGATCAACTTACGATAACTGCTGTCTACCTGCTTTTCGTCTTTCATCATTCTATCAATATAACTTTCAATCCACTGTGTATCGTCTCCCATATTCATGTTTACCTGCCCGAAATACCGCATGATTTCCACCTTCATATATCCCCTTAATTCTTCGGGTGATACATCGATGTTGTTCTCGTTAATAATTTTATCACTTATTAAAGTCCATTTCAATTGGTTGGTGAACACCGGAAATTCTGCATCTACTTCTTCCGATGTTTTCTTGTGCTCGCCACCAACTGCTATCCACCTTTTTAAAAAATCTTCAGGCAACTGCAACGGAGTATCTACCAGGATGTGGTATAGTTGATCCTGCAGCTGCCCGTGACTGGCCGAATCCCATTGCAACTGTAACTGATCCTTCATTTCATTTCGGAAGGCCTCCTCGGTTTTTATCTCCTTGCCTGGAAATACCTGGTCGAAGAATTCTTCAGTAAGGACTCTTTTTTCGACCAGACCAATCTTGGTAATGGTCATTTTAAAATATTTTTCTTCCTGTGCTGCATCATTTTTATCGAGCCCCAGGTCAGCAATGATCCACTCCCTTTCTTTTTCAGCAAAAGCATTATTTAACTGCAATACAACAAATTCATCTTTCTTTTTGCCAATGAGTTGTTTCCTGAAATCTTCTGAAAAATATTTTACCAGTATAGAATTATCTTTAGAAAGTGCGTCTGGTACGGGGTTTCCTTCAGCGTCACTTTCCTGGAATGAAACATTCAATACATTATCCGGCGCCGTAACCTCATCGGCATCTTTCATGTCACCATACTTGGTAACCAGTTTTTCTATTTCTTCGTCAAGCATTTCCGGTGTTACCCTCACTTTATAAAATGTTGGCTTCGCTGTTGATAAAACCTCTGTAGAAACTACCGGTTTAAGGCCTATTTCAAACGGGAAATCATATTCCACAGGATTTGACATATCCAGTTTCCGCATATCGCTTTCTATGGGTAAAGGCTGGGCAAAAATTTCGGGTTTTTCCCTATCGAGGTATTCCCTGATCTCCTTTTCAACAACCTTTATCACCTCATCGTAAAAGATTGAAGCGCCATACATTTTTTTAACCATCCCGGGAGGCACCATTCCCTTTCTAAAACCTGGAATGTTGGCCTTTTTACTATAATCTTTTATAGCTTTTTCAAATGAGGGATAATAATCTTCCTTAGAAACCTTTACTGTTAGCTTATCATGAAGATTACCAATATTTTCTTTTGTAACAGTTGCCATTAATAGAGTTTTATCTGCCCCCCGCGAACGGGCGGTTGTGATTTCCTTTGCAGAAAATATATTTTGTGAGTGTGCGCATGGAGGGACTCGAACCCCCACACCTTACGGCATCAGATCCTAAGTCTGATGTGTCTACCAATTTCACCACATGCGCTTTTGGGGCGGCAAAAGTAATGGATTTCGGTTAAAAATCATAGCACCTGCCCGGATTTTATTGTTTATATCTTGTCTTGCTTTCACATTTACGGGAGAAAATCTATTTGCTGTCGTACCGGAAGTTTTGCAACGTAGTGCGCATTGCGTGGAAAAAAAAGCAGGTGCAGCATACGTTATGAAATTTATCTCTCTTATATTTATCAATCATATCATTTTTGAAAATAACTACATTATGAGATACCATTTACCCTTACTTTCCTGCCTGTTTTTTTTAATTAGTCCTGTGCTGGCACAAAGCCAGGTGGTATCCGGTATGATAACGGACGCAAAAGATCATTCACCGGTTTCCGGTGCCACCGTAAAAGTCAAGGGTGGCAAGGTTGCCGTTGTTTCACAAAGTGACGGTTCGTTTTCCATTCCTTCAAATGGCGCAAAAAAGCTTACTGTTTCCTTTGTTGGCTATGCCGACCAGGAAGTAAATGTAGGCGCCTCACCTATAAGTGTGGTTCTACGTCAAACCACCCAGTCTTTAAACGAAGTTATTGTAATTGGTTATGGAACTAACACAAAGCGGAATATTACGGGCTCGATCTCTAAAATTGCCGCTAAGGAGATCAACAGCACCCCTGCAACCAGTTTTGAAAGTGCGATACAAGGTAGGGCTGCCGGCGTTCAGGTTCAACAGCAAAATGGCAAATTGGGGCAGGGCATTAATATACGCATTAGAGGGTCAGCCTCTGTTTCAGCGGGCAATGAGCCCTTGTATGTCGTTGACGGCGTGCCGGTGATAACTACCGATTTGTCCAGCAACGGAGCGCCTACCGACCCGCTGGCAGATCTAAACATGAATGATATAGAATCCATTGATATTTTAAAAGATGCATCTGCTGCTGCAATTTACGGTTCACGTGCCTCAAATGGGGTAGTCTTAATTACAACAAAAAAAGGAAAATCGGGAACTTCAAAAATAGACCTGGGCTATTATACTGGCCTTCAAAAACCGACTGGCAAAAGAAAATTTTTGAATACCCCGCAATACCTCGATATGATGTTTGCTGCCGGCGTCGGCGCAGCGAAGAAAGATTTTGCTGATGGATATTATTCAACATTGCAGGAAGCGCTGGACGACTATCAAAGTACTATCGAAGGGCGGATGACGAGATATTCGGCCGATAACGAGGATTGGAAAACAGGCAAAATAAATACTGACTGGCAGGAAGAGGCATTTCAACACGCGCCTATTTCACAATACGACCTCAGTTTTTCCGGTGGAACTGATAAAACAAAATATTACGCATCTGGACAATACCTGGACCAGGCAGGTATCCTTGTAAAAAACGCTTACAAACGGTACAATGGCAGGTTAAATCTTGAACAGCGTGTGAAAGACTGGATTTCAATTGGAGTTAACATGAGCTTTGCCCGTTCAGAAAATAACCGGTTATCGAACGATGACCAGTTTTCAAGCCCTTTGCAAATTGTAGCGCTTTCGCCAATTACGCCGGTTATCGACCCGAGAACTGGCCTCGTAAGCGGCGCCCTGGATACCGTTACCGGAGCCCCGAATGCCCGTTACCCATTATATTATAACCCTTTACTGAGTGCTGAAAATGCTTATTATCATACTATTGTTAACCGCACGATCGGCAATGTATATGGAAATTTGAACATAGCCAAAGGATTGACTTTTCGCACAGAATTTGGGATGGATCAATTGAACCAGACGGAAGAGGCTTACCGGGGCAAGCTGACGGTGCGTGACCTTGGCGTTCCGAACGGATATGGCTACTTTCTAACCAGCCAGGTATTGAATATCAATACCAATAATTATTTTAATTACGCTACCAGCTTCAACGATATTCATGATATGGATCTTACAGGCGGTATGAGCTTTGAGAAAACCACGGTTGCCGGGTCGGACGCGACGGCACAGGATTTCCCCAGCGATGCCTATAAAAAATTATCCAGTGCTGCAACAAAAATTGAGGCCACTTCTACTTCAACCGAGAATACCCTTTTGTCTTATTTTTTAAGAGCCAATTATAGATTTAAGGATAAATACCTGGTAAGCCTGAATGGCAGGATCGACGGTTCTTCAAGATTTGGCGCTGATCACAGGTACGGCTTTTTTCCGGCTGCATCAGTTGGCTGGATATTGACTAAGGAGTCATTCCTGGAAAATGTAAAATGGCTGGACTTTTTGAAGGTCAAAGCTAGTTATGGCTTAACCGGGAACCAGTCTATTCCTGATTTTGCTGCCCGGGGATTATATGCCGGTGATGGCGCTTATGGAGGTGTGGCGGGCCAACGGCCTTCACAATTAGCAAATCCTGACTTAAAATGGGAAAGTACGAGAGCGGCTGACCTGGGCGTTGAAGCCAGCATATTTAAAAACAGGATAAGCATAGAAGTCGATATTTATAAGAGATTGACATCAGATTTACTGCTGGACAGGGAGGTACCGGGCACTTCTGGTTTCTCAACTAAATTCGAGAACATCGGCAAACTTAACAACAAGGGTATTGAAATTACTATTAACACTGTCAACATTTCCTCAAAAAATCTTAGGTGGACTACCAACCTGAATTTTAGTTCAAACAAAAATAAAGTAACGGATCTCGGAGGGCAGATATTGGGTGTCTATCAGAGTAAAGCAATGGAAGGCCAGCCTTTGGGAATCTTTTTTGCCAGGGAGTTCGCAGGGGCAGACCCGGAAACCGGGGATGGGTTGTATTATAAAAATACACTGAAAGGAGATGGATCCAGGGACCGCACTACGACAAACGATTACAACGAGGCTACGGATGTATTGATCGGTAATCCAAACCCTAAATTTATATATGGTTTCAGCAACACGCTTACCTATAAAGGCGTAGACCTTGATATTTTGCTGCAAGGCGTATCCGGTAACCAGATTTATAATGGTGGCGGCCAGTATATGTCTACCGGGGGAAGCAACGGATATGACAATCAAACCCTGGATCAATTGAATTATTGGAAAAAACCCGGCGATGTTACAAATGTACCGGAGCCCAGGTTAAACTATCCAAACGGCACGGATCCTTCAAGCCGATATGTGTCCAATGGCTCGTATTTGAGAGTAAAATCTGTTTCCCTGGGATATAGCCTTCCAACTTCTTTAATTAAAGTGGCAAAACTTGACAGGGTGAGGATCTATGTAAGAGCGCAAAATTTATTTACGATAACAAAATATAAAGGGTGGGATCCCGAAGTAAGTGAAGATGACTACACAGATAATATAAACCAGGGTGTTGATTTTTATTCTGCCCCGCAGATTAAAACGATTGTTTTTGGTTTTAATATTGGTTTATGATCCCTAACTATAATAAATATGACAATGAAAAATATAATTGAAAAAATAGTACTGTATTCAATCATCCTTTTTTTTACCGCCTGTAGTAAGAAGTTAGATACCAACCCCACGGACAGTATTGACGCAGGAAGTGCTTTAAATACAAGTGTCGATGTAAAACTCGCGTTGGTTGGCGCTTATAAAGATCTCGGTACTGAAGATTTTTTTGGTGGCGAAATATTTTTGGAAGGCGATCTTATGGCTTATGGTAACGAAATAAGCTGGTCCGGAACGTACCAGGGATTAACTCAAATTAACAACAATACGATACCTGTTGATAATGGATTTGTAACCAATAACTGGCTGGACGGGTACAAGGCTATCAATGATGTCAACAATGTACTCAGCGCTTTAAATGTTGTTATTGCTGCGGAAAAAAACCAGGTCGAGGGAGAAGCTAAATATATAAGAGCCTTTTCCTATTTTGAGCTGGTAAAAAAATTTGGAAAAGCCTGGAATGATGGTGACCCAACCTCTAATCCCGGGGTTCCACTTGTTTTAACGCCTACCCATTCAATAACTGAAGAGAATAAGGTAAAAAGAAATACCGTCGCAGAAGTTTATGCGCAGGTTATTAGTGACCTTACAGATGCAAAGAATAAACTTCCACAGGATAACGGTTTTTTTGCAAATCAATCTGCAGCGTCAGCGGTGCTTGCGCGTGTCTATTTACAAAAGGGTGATTTTGCCAATGCCGCCATCGAAGCGGACAATGCAATCAATTCTACCGGCGCGCAACTGGCACCCACTTATGCAGCAGCTTTCGGAGTAACATCAGAAGAAGATATTTTTTCCATGCAGGTAACACCCACTTCGGGTATTAATGCATTTAATGAATTTTATTCGGAATCACAAAGGGCAGAGATCCAAATTACCGATGACCACCTGGGCTTGTATGAAGCTGATGATGACCGGTTAAATTTGTTCAACAGCGATGACTATACTTTAAAATTTGAAGAGCTTTACGGAAATGTTCACACGATTCGGCTGGCAGAAATGTATTTAGTAAGAGCAGAGGCCAATTTCAGGAAAGGCACCTCAGTTGGCGATGAGCCTGTAAATGATATTAACTTAATACGAAACAGGGTTAACCTTGCTTCTTACGACGCAGCCGATCTAACGATTGATAAAATATTAATGGAGCGGAGGCTTGAATTATCATTTGAAGGATTTGCTTTGGATGATTTAAAAAGGTTGGAGGGTACGGTTGGTAACATCCCATGGAATGATGACAGGTTAGTCTTTCCCATACCCAAGAGAGAAAGAACTGTTAATGCAAATCTTACCCAGAATAATGGATATTAGTTAGCTACAATTATTTATGCGCTTTATTGAATTTCAATAACTACCGGCAGGTAAGGCTGGAAGGTATTCCTCTATGATTTAACAGCCGGTATCAGTATATAAATTTATACAGTTTGCTGAAGCACAAAGGAATTTGAAAATACTCCGCGATTCCCAATTGGCGATACCAGTTCCGATAGGTGGGCATTAGCCCTCCATAAAGGCCGGAGTACCGGTGGGGATCCATTGGAAAAAGACCTGCAATTCGAAGGCGCGCAAATAAAACCAATAGCTATTTTCTTCGTAAATTCGTGTACAATGGACACAATTCTGGAAATTCCTAAATACTCACTGAACCAGGAGGAAGAAAAAAAAGAAATCCTCAGGCATTACCGTGCTCTTTTACGAGCGCTAAAGCCGAAATTGAAGCCGGGGGATAAAGAATTGGTACGGTCTGCTTTTGAAATCGCCGTAGACGCGCATAAGACCATGCGGCGTAAAAGTGGCGAACCATACATTCTTCATCCGCTTGCTGTGGCCATGATATGCGTTGAAGAAATAGGGCTTGGCGTACGCAGCACCATTTGTGCGCTCATGCATGACACCGTTGAAGACACCGATATCACACTCGAAGATGTTCAAAGAGAATTTGGCAATGAAATTGCAAAAATTGTTGACGGGCTTACAAAGATCTCCAACGTCCTCGATGCCAACAACACAACCCAACAGGCAGAAAATTTTAAAAAGATCCTGCTCACACTTACGGATGATCCAAGGGTAATATTAATTAAACTGGCAGACAGGCTTCACAATATGCGAACACTCGACAGCATGAAGCGGGAAACACAGTTAAAAATTTCTTCTGAAACGGTATATGTGTATGCCCCGTTGGCTCACAGGATGGGTTTGTATAATATCAAGACTGAAATGGAAGACCTGGCCATGAAATATATGGAGCCAGACAGTTACCGCTACATTGCCCAAAAACTTGATAATACAAAAAGGGAACGTACCCGCTATATTAATGAATTTATAAAGCCGGTAAAGGAAAAACTGCAGCAGGGGAATTTCAATTTTGAAATATACGGAAGGCCTAAAAGCATTCATTCCATCTGGAATAAAATGAAAAAGAAAGGCATTTCATTTGATGAGGTCTATGACCTTTTTGCCATCCGCGTTATTTTAAATTCTCCGCCCGAAAAAGAAAAAGAAGATTGCTGGAAAGTTTACAGCCTGATAACCGATGCATATATTCCTTCTCCCGAGCGTATGCGCGATTGGCTGAGCAATCCTAAAAGCAATGGTTATGAAGCTTTGCATACCACTGTAATGGGAGCCCAGGGAAAATGGGTAGAAGTACAGATAAGAACCAAGCGCATGAATGATATTGCAGAGAAAGGCCTTGCGGCTCACTGGAAATACAAAGAAGGTACCAATGATGAAAACCGGTTTGATAAGTGGTTTCACCAGATAAGGGATATGCTGTCAAGCCAGGACACCAATTCAATAGATTTTTTACAGGATTTTAAAGTATCTTTTTTAGCAGAGGAAATTTATGTTTATACCCCTAAGGGAGATGTAAAAATGTTACCGATAGGGGCATCAGCGCTTGATTTTGCGTTTGCAGTACATACTGCCGTTGGCGAAAAGTGTATTGGGGCAAAAGTAAACCACAAACTTGTTCCTATTGGGCATAAACTCCGCAGCGGAGACCAGATAGAGATCATTACATCGACAAAGCAGAAACCCAGCAGCGAATGGCTAAAACTGGTCGTAACGCCAAAAGCTAAATCTAAAATAAAAGATTCACTCAAAGAAGAAAAGAGAAAGATAGCTGAAGATGGAAAATACATTTTGCAGAAAAAGCTTGAGAACTTTGGCGCCACAATGAACCCACCAAATCTCGAAGAGCTTACCAGCTATTATAAGCTTTCGTCGACGCTCGATCTGTTGTATGAGATTGCAACAAAAAAAATTGACCTTAAAGAACTTAAGGAATTTAAAACCATAGGAGATAAAATTTTCGCACCCAAGGTCATCAAGTTTCCTGTAGAAGAAAAGCATGAGCCCGAAAATAAGCATTACAATAAAAAAGATGCAGAGCTCATCATATTTGGTGAAAGCAGCGACAAGATCATGTACACGTTGGCCAATTGCTGCAAACCTATTCCCGGCGATGACGTATTTGGATTTATCACGCAGGGCGAGGGCCTTAAAATTCACCGTACCAATTGCCCTAATGCCACCAGGCTTTTATCTCATTACGGACACAGGGTTGTAAAAACAAAATGGGTAAAGAACAAAGAGATTTCATTCTTAACCGGTATAAAAATAATTGGGATGGATGACGTGGGTGTCATTAATAAAATAACCAACCTCATTAGTGGTGACCTGAAAATTAATATCAATGCCCTTACCATCGAAGCCAAAGAAGGAATTTTCGAAGGGAATATAAAAGTATATGTCCATGATAAAGACGAGCTGGAAGAACTTGTGATCGAATTGAAAAAACTCCCCGGAATTGAAAGTGTCGACAGGTATGATACAGAATAGTCACTTAAGTTTACCATCACCTATCAATATTCCAACAACAAGTCGCCAATTATTCTCAAATTATAAAGGCCCCTGGGAAATTAGCCAGGATCGTTGATCACTCACTTAATGAGCGCTCCACTTAACTACAATTCGCTTAAAATTTCAAGTATCTTCGCTGCCATCATGTACAAATTGTTGCGCAGTATTTTATTTTGGTTTGATGCTGAAAAGGTGCATTATTTTTCCATGGACCTGCTAAAGGCCGTTTGTAAATTTTCATTGATAAAAAAATGTATAAGGAGAATGTATAGCCCGGGCGAAAGCCATCCACAGAATTTTTTTGGGTTGCGTTTTTCAAATCCAGTCGGCCTTGCTGCCGGGTTTGATAAAAATGCAAAATACCTGCGCGAGCTCTCTCTGCTGGGTTTTGGGTTTGTGGAAATCGGCACCGTAACCCCCCTGCCCCAGGATGGAAATCCAAAACCGAGGTTGTTTCGTTTGCCAAAAGACAAGGCAATCATTAACCGTATGGGTTTTAATAATGATGGTGCTGCGATAGTTGCCGGGAGACTAAAGATATTTCGGAAAGCGAATCATGTTTCGGAGAATGAAATCAAGCTTATCATTGGCGGTAATATCGGAAAAAATAAAAGTACTCCTAATGAAGATGCATGGAAAGATTATGAAACTTGCTTTATTGCCTTACATGACCTTGTAGATTATTTTGTAGTGAATGTAAGCTCACCAAATACGCCGGGCCTGCGTGAACTGCAGCAAAAAGATTCTTTAAAAAAAATCCTGACAAATCTTCAGCGGTTAAATAACGCCAGGTCAATTAAAAGGCCATTGCTATTAAAAATTTCCCCCGATCTCTTGCCCAGTGAACTGGATGATATCATTGAACTGGCTATGGAAATTAAGTTAGACGGGCTCGTAGCAGTCAATACCACCATCGGGCGTACCAATTTAATTTCTACACAAACAGCTATCAATAATATCGGGGCAGGGGGATTAAGTGGCCGCCCGCTTGCCAACGATTCGGCCCGCATTACAAATTATATATTTAAAAACACCAATGGCACAATTCCTGTGATAAGCAGCGGTGGAATATTTACGGCCAAAGATGCAAAAGAAAAATTTGAGGCAGGCGCAGGGCTTATACAAGTGTGGACGGGCTTTATTTATGAAGGGCCATCCATCGTAAAAAGGATCTGTAATTCTTTACAATAAATTTATCCATAATAATACTACAAACGATGAGTGAACTATTTACCAGTGAAAGCATTATCAGTTTCCTGATCCTGGTGATACTTGAAATAGTATTGGGGATAGACAATGTAATTTTTGTAAGCATAATCATTAACCGGCTGCCAGAAGAAAAGCATAAAAAAGCCAGGCTTTTTTGGGTGATCCAGGGTATGATTGTAAGAAGTATTATGTTGTTGGGACTGGGATGGCTTTTGTCACAAAAAGGAAAAGCATTGTTCACTGTGTTTGAAAAAAGTTTTGATCTTGCCAGCCTCGTAATGCTGGCCGGCGGAATTTTTCTTATCTATAAATCGGTGAATGAAATTCACCAAAAGCTGGAAGGGCAGGATTTACACCCACAACGGGGAGATACAAAAGTTTTCAGCTTTTCACAGGCTGTCCTGCAAATTATACTAATTGACATGGTGTTTTCATTTGATAGCATTATCACCGCCGGTGGTACCGCCAAACATGTCGAAATAATGATAGCGGCTGTTGTCATTGCGCTGATCATGATGTTTACATTCAGCCCGGCCATTGCTGCCTTTATTCATAAACATCCTACATTTAAAATGCTGGCGCTTGCTTTCCTGGTGATGATTGGACTCAGTCTTGTTACCGAAGGATGGGACTCTGAACAGGCAGAAAAAATTCATCTCAAAAATTATATTTATTTCGGAATGGCATTTTCTTTCCTGGTGGAACTACTCAATATGAGGGCGAGAAAAAAAACGGCAAACAGGGTCGTAGAATTAAATGAACCTTCTTATAAAAAGGATGACGTTAATGAAGGCGATGAAGCGAAATAGGGGTTGGGGTTAGGAAATTAATTGGGTTTAGGGGG
>JBDTLZ010000121.1:0-7343 GCA_039934515.1 Ginsengibacter sp. | reverse complement strand
TTGTCTTCATATCACTTAAGTTTTAAGTGAGATACCCATTGATACAAATTCCATAAATAATGTGACCTCATGAGAATTGTTAAAGAAATGTATTTGTGATAGATGTAAGATCTACACGTTTATTGGAGCTTTTTAAACGAAATGTATTAAAATGGATTATTTCCAACAGGTAATAACACTTAGGCCTTCAATTGCATAATCATTCACTTCTACTCTCCTGCGAGTTCCATGATTATATTCCATTCTTTTTCTGCAACAGGTTGTACACTCAGCCTACCTATGCGAACCAGGGCCATTTCTTTCAGGCGTTTGTCTGCTTTTATTTGGGTAAGGATTACAGGTTTTTTTAATTTTTTATAAGGTTTAAGATCAACAGCCACCCAATTGGTATCTTCTGTAGTGGGATCCTGGTAAGCTTCTTTATCAACCTTTGCAATACCAACAATGGCCATTCCTTCGTTACTATGATAAAACAGTACCTGGTCTCCCTTTTTCATTGCCCTTAAATGGATCCTGGCCGCATAATTTCTTACACCATCCCAGGTCGTTTTTTTGTCTTTTACCAATTGCTCCCACCCATAGGTCGAGGGTTCTGATTTGACAAGCCAGTAATTCATAAAACAAATTTTATTTAAGGTAATTTTTTCAGTCGTATTTATAAAGAAATGTACCATAAAATTACTCATCTGTCCCAAAAAAATATCCCGGTTTTCACCGGGATATTTTTCAAAAAACAATCAAAAAGTAACTATGAAACTGATGTTGCAGTACTTTGAACAGGGGCTGAAACTACGTCTTTTTGTTTCATGCCTGCGTCCAATTCATTTTTAACATGCTCCTTTGCATCATTAAACTCTCTAACGCCTTTTCCAATCCCCCGCATAAGATCGGGAATTTTTTTGCCTCCAAAAAACAAAAGGATAACAAGAAGGATTAAGATCCATTCCGAGCCGCCTGGCATTGATAACAGCAAAACCGGGTTTGATAAAATGCTTAACATATTTTATATTTTAGGTGTTTTTAAAATTGCAACCACAATTAGATGAATTTATGCGGATGCGGACATTCATTATTATAGTTACGTTTAATGAGTGAAATCGGTTTGTTATTGAAATAAAAAATAAATGTACCTTTTTAATACTAATTGCGTTGGATTTTCACAGCCTCTTTTTTAATTTTCTCTTTTTCAACCCTGGCAGAAAGCATAATACTGATTTCGTAAAGTAATACCAATGGTATCGTGACAATCATCTGGCTTGTCCAGTCGGGTGACGGGGTTATAACGGCAGCCAAAATTAAAATTACGATATAAGCGTATTTCCTGTATGTTTTTAAGAGCTTAGGGGTCACGATTCCGATTTTTGAAAGCACGTAAGCAATTACAGGGAGCTCAAACCCAATGCCGCAACCAAGTATAATACTCGTTAGTGTATCAATGTAGTCATCTAATGTAGGCATATAGGTATACGCTCCTAAATTGCCGAGTTTATAGTTCCCGAGAAAATTGAAGGTAAATGGCGCCAGTAAATAATATCCGAAAGCGGCACCGGTAAAAAAGCAGATAGACACCCATGCAATACTACCTCTAGAATTTTTTAATTCTTTTGGTGATAGTGCAGGCTTTATATACCGCCATACTTCCCAGAATACATAAGGGAAAGCCAGGATCAGCCCACAGGTAAATGATATCGAGATGGCTGACATAAAGGGCCCGCTTACTGTGCTTCCCAACAATGGGATACTAACCGGCGGCATACAAAGGGCGTTACCCAGATGCAGCGTATGCCCGAGATGGCATAAACCACTATACGTAATAAAATCCTGGCGGGCCGGCGCGTATACAACATTATCAAATATCCAATCTATAAAAGTAAAAACTACGATGGCTGAAGTCATAATTGCTACGGCCGACCGAACGATATGCCATCTTAATACTTCGAGGTGATCAATAAAACTCATATGCGTTTTCTGATCATGTTGTATTTTAATCCTCTTATAAAAAGGGGGTTGTTTTATGATTGCTTCCATCACAGTTTATTTGTAAAATCCATTTTTTTGAAAATTTCCAGTTACAAAAGGTGGTAAAAAATGGCTATGTATTTTATTACATAGCCATTTACAGAATTATTAAATCTTCAATTATGCAAAGAAAGGTGTAACGATACCCAGTATGGCTTCTTTGTCTAAGGGCTCATCAAATGCCTCTGAAGCGGCCTCTGCTGTAATGAATGCGTTTCCGCCAATTCCAGTGATCGGAACATTAGCCTGGGAAACAGTTTCTTCACCATTATAACTTGGCTGAACCGCCGGAGAATCGATACCGCTTTGGTTGAGCGTAATCCAGGGTTTTACAACAACACCTGCGGGTACCAGCGATCCATTAGTATAACGCATCGAACGGATGTGTGCGGCGTGCCTGGCTTCAACAGAATGTATCTGTAATGCGGCAGTGAGGTAGTCGTTGTTTGAGATCAGATTTCCAGCTTGCCCTTTGTAAGCTCTTACGCCGGTGTCTTCAAATGTTTGTGCCACTGCAAGTAATAAACCATAGTCGCTGAATACAGTTGGAAAATTACCATGTGCTGTGAAGTCAAAGTCAGCCGCCTTAAAAGACACCGGTGTTCCACCAGCAGCCGTTATTGCAGCGGTTAAAAAGGCAACGTGTGCATTTTCATGATCCCTGATCAAAGTAATATCTGTAAGTGCCTGCCCTGTCGGGATAATACCCGAAGCAACGGCCTTAACATAAAAGTTTGCTTCAATGTATTCAAGTGTCAAAGCAAAATTCAATGTATCGATTACGATGTCTGACGGTGACGTGGGCGATCCATATGCCTTTTTAAACATGGAGCCTAAGGCAAATGGTATGGATGCTATTGCGACTTTACCACTCACTCTCGCAAAATCTTTCATTGCGTTTCTGCGTGTATCCAGTTTTTGCAAAACTTCAGGATCTTTTTTTTCTATTTCAGAAAGAATATTTTGTAAGTTCATAATTTATAATTTTTAACTGGTTGGTAAATGACTTGCGTTTATTTTTTCTTTAATATACATCCCTGCTATCGCAAGTACTTCGTTGGGGGTGCGGGCGCCATCCAATGCATTCATGTCGAGTGCGGTTGAGTCTGCGAAAGTACCTGGATTGATCATGTCACGTATTGTTGCTGCATGACGTGCTTCTACAGAAACGATCTTTCCGGCGAGGGTGAGATAGTCGACATTCACCAGTAATTTGCCAGCGCCATTGTAGGCTGTTACGCCAAGGTCTTCAAAAGCTTTGGCAGTGCCCAGGACACTTGTTCTGTCGGCAAAATTAATAGTACTGAAATTCGGCGTAAGGCCCCGAATTGCCGCTGATCCCAATGCAGCTTTGAAAAATTCGCGGTGGGCAACTTCATGATTTCTTACATCACTCAGGTAACTCATTTCCGACATAGTCATACCAGCGTAAGGAGAAGTTACAACCTGGATGTAGAAGGCGGCTTCTAACTGTTCCAGGGCATAGGCATAATTTAAAATGCCAGGATCGCCGCTACCAAGATCTACCGAATCATCATCGTCATGAGGATGTTTTTTGCAGGAAGCCGCGGTTGCCAATAGAATAGAGCTTGCACCAACTATACCCAGGAACTTACGCCTGGAGAAGCCAGTTTTCATCGACTCTGTTAATTGCACAACATTGTTTGGTGATTCATTTGTTTGCATAAATAAGTTTTTGTTGATAAATAAATTTGATTAAAAGAACCATGAGTACTTTCAATAAGAAAGGGTGAAATCACGCGCTTTACAAAATATACGGCCTAATAAGGCTTTCGGATTTATAAACTTTGTTGGCTATTTAATTATAAAAAAATTAGTAGATTTGAAAATCATCTTTATAAGCCTTGCGATGTGTTCTGTTACTGATAATATGAGAGGAGCAGGTATGATGATTAAGTGTCCCCGGCGAAAGCAAATTCCATTAAAAATGGATAAATTAATTTTAGCGAAAAATCACCACCGGCAATTTGAAGGATGTATCATAGCCGGCTGATATGAACCGGTAATTCGATTTAAAAGTATACTTAGTTACTATGTTTTTCTTTTACCAGGGAGTTGTATCGGCAGGCCGTTAGCAGTACTGCAGAGCATCGGGTACAAGAAATTACTGTTTATGAATGTCGCAGTTTTGTTATTATAAAAATTATCAGGCTTTAAAACCGTTTTGTTAATTTTAACGTATACATAAAGGTAAATTGGCTTCAACTCATGCTGATGAATCTTAAAACAATCAAATCGATGGTCAAATAATATGAGGCACCCGATCGCATATTATATGATGCTACTCTACGTCACTGTGATGTTTAAGCCCATCATACCTTTGGTAAGCGATGCATTCTCCCACGTATTTTCGGAATCTGTTCACATCGCTACAGTACATGCGATGTATGGCAGTAACCACCTGGAAAAAGATCTGGGCAATACATCTTCAGAAAATTCAAACAATAAACACCAGGCTGGCTCCAATTCGGAGGAAAATACCACCGTTCACGTTTCTTCAAATAATTTCCTTTTTATATTCTCTGTGCCGGTAATAAATGACCTTTTTCCCGGTTTGGAATTCATTAAACTAACGGTGGGTTTTATTTCAAAACTCACTCCGCCTCCCAGGTTCGCCTCTTAAGCGCTTTTTTACTTTCCCGGTTATTATTATGGTTACTATTATGACTATAGACGGCGTGTTTATTCAATAACCCGTATGCCTGTTCTATATACACATTAGTAAATTATTTTCATGCCAATCAAACGTTATATATGTTCAGAGTTCTATTGTATTTTTCTATGCTCCTGGTATCGGTTGGTGTCAAGTCCCAGGTTAGCATTAAGGGATCTGTTATTGATGATAAAACAAAGTTGCCGGTGGCGGGTGCAACAATTATTTTAATGCCCGCAGCTATTTTTGCTGTAACAGATGCTAATGGCAAATTCATGTTCAAGGGTAAATATGATACTGCCGCTTATGTGATCATCAATAATATTGGATACACAAGCAAGACTTTTAATAATAAAGAATTGGTGAATAAAAAAGCCCTTGTTCTGAGCCAAACCCAAATTGAATTGCAAAATGTGGTTATTATATCTAATTCAAGTGATATTTATAAACCCATCAGCAGAACTGATATTGCTATGCGAGGTGTAAATAATTCGCAGGAAGTATTGAGGATTATACCCGGTATAGTTATTGGCCAGCACCAGGGTGGTGGAAAAGCAGAACAAATATTTTTGCGTGGTTTTGATGCCGATCACGGTACTGATTTCCGGGAAGATGTGGACGGACTTCCTATAAATATGGTTTCTCATGCGCATGGCCAGGGTTTTGCAGACAGTCATTTTATTATTCCTGAAACAATAGAAAGTGTTGATTTTAAAAAAGGGCCTTATACAGCAGGCAAAGATGATTTTGCAACAACAGGCTTTGTGGATTTTAATACAAAAAATACGATCGATAATAATGTTGTAAAGGTTGAAGCCGGAATGTTTAATACATGCAGGGGTCTGGGAATGTTTAATCTATTACCGGAAAAGGCTAAAGAAAAACAACAATCCTGGTATGTTGCTTCGGAATACAGATATTCAGATGCCTATTTTGACAATCCGCAACATTTCAACCGGTTCAATTTATTTACTAAATATAATGGAAGGATATCCGAACACAATTACCTCACTGTTTCCGCCACTACATTCTGGAGCAAATGGGATGCGTCTGGACAGATACCCGATCGTGCTGTTGATAATGGGCTTATTGATTTTTATGGCGCCCTCGATCCATACGAAGGCGGCCTGACGTACCGGACCAATGTAAACGCCCAATTGGTTACTTCATTTAACAATGGTGATCTAATAAAAAACCAGGTTTATTATTCCAATGCACATTTTGACCTTCATACGAACTTCACTTTCTACCTGGAAGACACGATAAATGGTGATGAAATAAGGCAAAAAGAAGGAAGAGATTTAATGGGTTATAATGGAAGTTATCAGCATACCGGTTACCTGGGAGGCACAAAACTTTCTTTGGAAGCGGGTATAAATATACGGCAGGATCTTACGTATAATTCAGAACTTTCTCATACGGTCGATCGATTTACATTGTTAAACCGGGTAAAATTAGGTGATGTCACGGAATTGAGCATTTCACCTTACCTGAGTGAGACATTTGCATTCAGCAAACGATTTAGCATAAATGCCGGTTTGCGTTTTGATCAGTATTATCACAAGTATGATAATAAACTAGCCAATGACACCACATTGCCCGGCATAGGAGCTTATAAGGCTAATGCCAATACGCTAAGCCCGAAATTGAATTTTTATTATCATGCCAACGAGCGTGTTCAATTTTACCTGACAACAGGAAAAGGATTTCATTCAAATGATACCAGGGCGGTCGTGGTAGAGAATGGTTATAAAATATTGCCATCTGCATACAGCGCAGACCTGGGAACTGTTTTCAAGCCCGCCGGCAAAGTATTGATAAATGCTGCACTTTGGTATATTTATCTTCAACAGGAATTTGTATACAGCGGTGATGGAGGTTTCGTAGAGTTTAGTGGCAAAACCCGCAGGGTAGGTTTTGATTTTTCAGGACGCTACCAACCCATTCGTTCTATATATCTTGACGTCGATGTAAACTATGCGCACGGTCGCGCAATTGATGATCCTAAAGGTGAAAATTTCATACCCCTGGCCCCGGTGTGGACTAGCTCCGGAGGCCTTACCATCACGAACAAAAATGGATTTAACGGAAGCCTTCGTTACCGCTACGTAGCGAACAGGCCTGCTAATGAAGATTACACCCTCACTGCAAAAGGCTATTTTATAACTGATGCAGTAGTAAATTATACAAAATCAAGATTTGAAATTGGACTGGTGATCAATAACATTCTTAATACCAAATGGAAAGAAACGCAGTTTGATACTGAAACCCGTTTAAAAAGCGAAGCACAACCAGTCGATGAGATTTGTTTTACACCCGGGACAAAGTTTGGAGCTAAACTTAGCTTTGCGTATTTCTTTAAATGATAAAAAGGAGACTATTAGAAAATATGTAAAGTTTGTTTTAAGGTTTGATGTGTACGAATTATCATTGCCCGGTTATTATGAAGCGCACCAAAGATTCCGGGTAATAATAATTGCAGAAAAACTACAGGCATATTGAATGTTATCTCAAATAAAATCCGCTAATCAAAATAATTTTTTTTGGAAGGTATAGACTGATCAGGTGATGCGTATAAGAATTTTTCGGTATTTTCAATCCAATTTAAAGTGATAGCGTCGCAAGTATATTTAACAGAAAAGGAACGATA
>JBDTLZ010000120.1:0-15791 GCA_039934515.1 Ginsengibacter sp. | reverse complement strand
CGGAGTTTTCCAGTGGGTATTTATTATATAGGCCAGGATTGCAACGGTGATCTATTATTAGCTAATGGCAGGATATTCAAGGTATGTAGTCAGGCGAAGGTCTCTATACCAAATATCCAAATGCATTATCATTCTTCTTAAGTTCGGTGTAATTCACATGATATTCATCGAGTTTTTTTAGAAGCAGTTCATAATCATTTCTTGATTGCAATTCAATTCCAACCAAAGCCGGTCCTGATTCTTTATTGTGCTTGTGGATATACTCAAACCTTGCTATGTCATCGGTGGGGCCCAATACCTGGTTTACAAACTCCTTTAATGCCCCGGGTCTTTGAGCGAAGCGTACCAGGAAATAATGTTTCAATCCTTCATACTGTAAAGAGCGTTCCTTTATTTCCTGCATCCTGTCAATATCATTATTTCCTCCACTGACGATGCACACAACATTTTTATCTTTAATCAGGCTTGCATAGTCGTCGAGCGCGGCAATAGACAACGCTCCGGCCGGCTCAGCAACGATGGCATCCTCATTATACAATTTCAAAATAGTGGAACAAACTTTTCCTTCGGGAACAAGGTGCATATCATCCAGCACTTCTTTACATATAGGAAAGGTTATATCGCCAACCCGGTTTACCGAGGCGCCATCAACAAACTGGTCGATATTATTCACTGTAACAGGATGACCGGCTTTCAACGCTTCGCTCATTGAGGGCGCCCCTTCCGGCTCCAATCCTATAATTTTTGTGTGCGGTGAAAATATTTTGAAATAGGACCCTACGCCTGCACTCAATCCACCACCACCAACAGGCACAAATAAATAATCTACCTGTGATTCTTCTTCCAGTATTTCAACACCTACCGTTCCTTGCCCCTCTATGATCTTATAATCATCAAAAGGTGGAATAAAACTCATACCATTTTCTTCGGTGTATCTTTTTGCAGCAACAGCACATTGATTATAGGTATCCCCGATCAACCGTACCTCAATAAAATCCTCCCCAAACATTTTTGTTTGCGACACTTTTTGATTGGGCGTTATTACCGGCATAAAAACAACCCCTTTACTGGCAAGCTTTTTACACGAATAAGCAAAACCCTGTGCATGATTGCCTGCGCTGGCGCACACAACACCCCGCTGTAACTGTTCCGGCGACAAACTACTCATCATGTTGTAAGCGCCTCGTAATTTATAAGAACGTACTACCTGCAAATCTTCTCTTTTCAAAAAAACATTGCATTGATACTTCCTTGATAGATTATTATTTAAGGAGAGTGGTGTTCGGTTCACAATCGTTTTCAAACGCTCTGATGCACCCAGAAAATCAAGGATCATATTATTAGCTTGTATTTCTCCCCAAATAGGTTCTTCATTTTGCTTACTGGTTAACCCGGGCAATGAAATATTGTCACGCTATGTGTTCTAATTCTGTAATGCCCCTTTCAGTTCAGGCTTCGCCGGAGCTGCAGTTTTTGGAGGTTGGTTTTCCGGGCGGAGGCTTCTTACCGTTTTACCCGCCTGCCACAATTCGCTGTCATGCAATTCTTTTAATTCTACTTCCAGTTTTTCCCTGTAATCCGTCTTGCTGTTACTTTCAATTGATCGACCCGCTTCTCTCCCTGCCGCAACTTCTTCATATAATTCAGTGAAGACCGGTAACGTAGCATCCCGGAATTTTTTCCACCAGTCCAATGCACCACGTTGTGCAGTGGTCGAGCAATTTGCATACATCCAATCCATCCCGTTTTCAGCTACCAGTGGCATCAAAGATTGGGTGAGTTCTTCAACTGTTTCATTAAATGCCTCTGATGGTGAATGGCCTTTTTTGCGAAGCACTTCAAACTGGGCCGCAAAAATTCCCTGTATGGCACCCATAAGCGTACCTCTTTCACCGGTGAGGTCACTATATACCTCTTTCTTAAAATCTGTCTCAAATAAATATCCTGATCCAATGGCAATACCCAGGGCAACAACTCTGTCGAATGCCCTTCCGGTTGCATCCTGGAATATCGCATAACTACTGTTGAGCCCCCGCCCCTGCAAAAACATCCTTCTCAAAGAAGTGCCGGATCCTTTGGGAGCCACTAAAAAAACATCCACATCTGTTGGAGGAATGATACCCGTCTGATCATTATAGGTTATACCGAAACCATGAGAAAAATACAATGCCTTACCGGCTGTCAAATGTTTTTTTACTGTTGGCCACATCGCAATTTGTGCCGCATCACTCAGCAAGTAACAAATAATAGTTCCTTTTTCGAGGGCCGTTTCGATATCAAACAAGGTTTCGCCATCTACAAAACCATCACGCACCGCCTTATCCCAGCTCTTGGAATTTCTTCGTTGCCCAACGATTACATTGATACCATTTTCTTTTTGATTAAGTGCTTGTCCGGGGCCCTGAACGCCATAGCCGATTACCGCCACCACTTCATCTTTCAGCACATTCTGTGCTTTGGATAATGGAAATTCATCGCGTGTTACAACGTTTTCTTCAGTACCTGCAAAATTTAATGTTGCCATGATATTTGTTTAATGTTTAAAATTAATTTTTGATATAAGTAAGTAAGATCTGTTACATGCTAAACACTTCTGCCTGCTTATCCAGGTATTCATTTTCTATCACATCTTCGCCAGGTTCTCTTTGCTCAAATTCTTTTACCTTATCATGGAAACCGCTGCTCTCCTTGATGATCGCCACTCTCGCGCTTCTTACAAATTCAATTAAGCCAAATGGCTCCAGGAAAGCGATGAGTTTATCGGTTTCTTCGCGATGCCCTGTAGTTTCAAAAACTGTATAGTCTTTACGAATGGCTACTGCCCTCGCTCCAAACTCCCGAAGCAAACGCTCTACCTTTACTTTTTCTGCAATTGCATCGGTTGAAACTTTGTACAGCGCCATCTCCTGCCAGATGATTTCATCATTGGTATTATAGTATGCTTTTAACACATCCACTTGTTTTTCGATCTGGCGTGTAAGTTTTTTTACCACTTCTTCAGTCTCCTCTATAACAATATTAAAACGATGTATCCCCGGCACTTCCGATGGTGAAGTATTGAGGCTGTGTATATTAATTTTTCTTCTTGAAAAAATAATGGCTATACGGTTCAGTAGCCCGATCTGGTTTTCTGTATATACCGTTAAAGTAAATTCCTGTTTTGACATATTTTTAGTTTTATATCAATAAACTTTTTTAAAATGTTCCACTACCTGGAAGGGATCGTAAAAATGATGCGACAACCTTTTCCATTCTTTATATTCCTCACTTTTTCTAAGCCCATCAATATGATCTTCAATGGTATTCCATCTTATGATCAAGGTACTTGTTTTCTTTCTCTATGCATTTCTGCAATTCATGCCCAGGGTATCCCTCCATTGTAACGACTGATTTCTGAGCTTCCCCGAAAACTGTTTCGAAGAGATCATTTTCGTTTTCCCGGATATTCAAACTAACTATCTCTGTGATCATTGCCAGTTTATTTATTTGGCTAAATCAGGATAACCTTATCTCACTCACGCTGCAACCCTGGGGTACCATAGGAAAAACATTATTTTCTTTCCCTACCATTACTTCGAGTAAATAAGCACCACTGGATTGCATCATTTCTGACAGTGCACCTTGTAATTTTTCTCTTTCTGAAACCCTTTGTCCGTGGATGTTATAAGCCTTTGCCAGCATTACAAAATCAGGGCTTTGTATATCGGTAAATGAATATCGCCTTTCATGAAACAACTCCTGCCATTGCCGTACCATTCCGAGGAATTCATTATTCAGGATGATGATCTTTACATCGATATTACATTGCATGATCGTACCCAACTCCTGCAAGGTCATCTGGAAACCACCATCGCCTATCACTGCAATTACAGTTCGTTCAGGGGCACCAACTTTCGCACCAATAGCAGCGGGCAATGCAAAACCCATTGTTCCCAAGCCTCCTGAAGTGATATTGCTTTTCGACTGGTTGAATTTTGCATAGCGGCAGGCGACCATCTGGTGTTGTCCAACATCGGTCACTATAATCGCGTCACCATTTGTTAATTCATTAAGCAAATTAATTACCTCCCCCATGGTAAGCTCCCTGGCCGCCGGGTGCAATTCTTTTTCGATACAGGTATCAATTTCTTTTTGCCTGTACTCTTTAAACTTTTCCAGCCATTCGGGATATTCTTTCTTTTCCAGGAGTTTAGTAAGCAATGGCAGTGTTTCTTTACAGTCGCCCCAAACAGGTACTGTTGTTTTTACATTCTTATCAATTTCAGAAGGATCGATATCAAGATGAATTACCTGTGCCTGTTTTGCATATTTATCAAGCCTGCCGGTAACACGGTCATCGAACCGCATGCCCACTGCAATTAAAACATCACAGTCATTAGTGAGCACATTTGGCCCATAGTTTCCATGCATGCCCAACATACCAACATTCAGGTAATGGCCGGTAGGCAAAGCACTTAATCCAAGAATTGTCCAGGCTGAAGGGATACCTGCACGTTCAATAAATTCTTTAAATTCATTTTCCGCTTTTCCTAATATTACTCCCTGTCCAAAAATAACAAAAGGCTTTTTAGCAGCATTGATAAGCTTCGCAGCGGCATCTATATATTCTGTTCTCACGATTGGCTTAGGGCGATAGCTGCGTATATGGCTGCATTTGGTATAACCTTCATATTCGAATTTCTGTAGTTGCGCATTCTTGGTAATATCGATTAACACCGGACCGGGCCTCCCACTCTTTGCGATATAAAAAGCTTTGGCTAATACTGCAGGGATCTCGGTCGCATCAGTTACCTGGTAGTTCCATTTGGTCACGGGTGTGGTAATGTTGATCACATCCGTTTCCTGGAAAGCATCCGTTCCTAAAAGATGTGCATATACCTGCCCGGTGATACACACAAGTGGTGTGCTGTCAATCATGGCATCGGCCAGGCCTGTCACCAGGTTGGTAGCACCAGGGCCGCTGGTTACCAGCACCACCCCTACCTGCCCTGATGATCTCGCATAGCCCTGCGCCGCATGAATGGCGCCCTGTTCGTGGCGCACTAAAATATGATTGATCTTTTCCTGGTAATCGTACAAGGCATCATAAACAGGCATGATCGCCCCCCCGGGATATCCAAAGATGGTGTCTACTTTTTCAGCCATACAAATTTCCAGAACAGCGACAGATCCGGAAACTGAAGTGCCTTTCAAACTATCTACAGGTGCGACAGATTTTTGCAGTTCGTCACTGGCAGAAGTCCCATTTGAATTTTTTAGTTTTTCCGTTTTTTCTATTTCAAGAGTTGTACCCATAATATAATTTTTTGTCGTTGAGAACTTACCAGGTTTCATTGGGAATTTCATGCAATACCGCCAATTTTTCTTTTACTGAGTATTGATTATTGACACGCTAAGTACAAAGAATTACAAATATTCAATCCTCCATTTTCCATTGCTCAGGTTGCCTGGTCAGTCACACACCCCTCTGCTGCTGTCGTTACGCTTTTCGCGTATTTATATAAAAGCCCTTTCGTCGCTTTCAATGGTGGTTGTTGCCATTTTGCTTTTCTACCGGCAATTATATTTTCATCAACTTTTAAAGTAATTTTTTTAGTTGCCACATTAATTTCAATAACATCATCATCTTTCACCAGCGCAATCAACCCGCCATCAAATGCTTCAGGGGTTATATGGCCTACCACAAAACCGTGGGTACCACCGCTAAACCGGCCATCTGTAATTAAAGCGACACTTTTACCCAGCCCCGCACCAATTATTGCCGAAGTAGGTTTTAACATCTCAGGCATTCCTGGTGCACCCCTGGGGCCTACATGTGTTATGACGACAACATCTCCGGATTTGATTTTCCCCGTGTTAATACCATTTATTAATTCATGCTCGCCATTAAAAACCCTGGCAGGCCCTTCAAACAGTTCACCTTCTTTCCCGCTAATTTTTGCAACACTTCCACCCTCGGCTAAATTGCCGTATAATATTTGCAGGTGGCCTGTCGATTTTATGGGTGCTTCGACCGGGAAAATTATTTTTTGTGTTTCAAAGTTAAGGTCCGGTACGTGTTGAAGATTCTCTGCAATTGTTCTGCCCGTTACCGTCAGGCAATCACCATGTAATAAATTCTTTTGCAATAAATATTTCATTACCGCCGGAACACCACCAATATGATGAAGGTCTTCCATTAAATATTTTCCACTTGGTTTTAAATCCGCCAAAACCGGGACCTTATCACTTATGATTTGAAAATCATCCTGCGTTATCACTACATCAATGCTTTTAGCAATGGCTATGAAATGAAGAACAGCATTTGTACTTCCACCTAAAGCCATTATTATAGTAATTGCATTTTCAAATGCTTTCCTGGTCATGATATCTGATGGTTTTATATCGTTTTCCAGTAAATGAAGAATGGCCTTCCCCGCAGCGTGGCATTCATTCTTTTTGGCATCGCTTAACGCCGGATTAGAAGACGAGTATGGCAAGCTCATGCCCAATGCTTCAATAGCTGCCGACATGGTGTTGGCTGTGTACATACCACCACAGGCGCCAGCCCCGGGACATGAATGTTGCACAATCCCTTTAAAATCTTCTTCGCTCAATTTACCTGCAATCTTCTGGCCCAGTGCTTCAAATGCTGAAACAATATTTAAATCCTGGCCTTTATAATGGCCAGGTGCGATGGTGCCGCCATACACCATTATAGAAGGCCGATTTAATCTTCCCATGGCCATAACAGATCCCGGCATATTCTTATCACAACCCGGCACTGCTATGAGGGCGTCATAATATTGAGCGCCGCAAACTGCCTCAATAGAATCGGCAATAATATCACGGCTAACCAATGAATAACGCATACCATCAGTTCCGTTACTCATGCCATCGCTAACACCAATGGTATTAAAAATTAGGCCTACCAGGTCATTATCCCACACGCCCATCTTCACAATTTTTGCCAGCTCATTCAAATGCATATTACAGGTGTTGCCATCATAACCCATACTCACAATTCCAACCTGTGCCTTTTTAAGATCCTCATCATTCAGGCCTATGCCATAAAACATTGCCTGTGCTGCAGGTTGTGTTGGATCCTGCGTTATTGTTTTGCTATATTTATTTAATTCTTTCATGATAAAACTTCAGATAGTGTATAATCTTTTTCTATAACGAGATTTTTATAAGCCAACTGGACTACTCTTCCCAATGATTCGTGCCATTCTTTTTTGAAAGGAATATCATCAAGGGTTGCTATACCGATCACTTCGGCTGCTGTGCCACAAAAAAATGCGCTGTCTGCTCCGTGAATTTCATCACGGGAAATCTGCTTCTCTACAACAGGTATGTCAAGTGTTTCACATATTTCCAAAATAGTTGCTCTCGTAATACCAGGGAGAATGTTACCTGGCTGGGGAGTGAAAAGCACACCATTATTTTCAATAAATACATTGGCCCCGGGCGCCTCGGCAACAAATCCATTCATGTCGTTCAGCAAAGCTTCATCATAACCATTGGCCTTGGCCTCCTGGCTGGCTAACAGTGAATTCACATAATGACCTGTCGCCTTAGCTTCAATTTTAAATCCTTTTGGATTGGGTCGTTCAAATGATGAAGTCACTACGCGTAACAATTTTTCTCCTAAAAACGGTTGCATCTCCCAGGCTTCAATTACAATAAAAGATTCTTTATTTAAATTAAATGACATATTAGCGGGGGCATACACAAGAGGCCTGATATAGGCATCCTGTAAATTGTTAAGGCTTAACACTTCATAGGAGGCTTTTATTAATTCATCAACGGACCAGTTATAAGGAAGATTAACCGCCTCAGCAGAATTTTTTAATCTTATAAAATGTTCGGTCTCTTTAAAAATTTTTGTTTTACCTGTAGCAGTTTTATAAGAACGGATACCTTCAAAAACACCATACCCATAATGAAGCGTCTGGCTGTACAAATCAATTTTTGCTTCCGCAGCTTTAACAATTTTTCCATTCAGATAAATAAAAGTATTCTCGTTGTAGTACATGATAACTAAATCCTTATTAGTTTAAATTATTGTTGTTTTTCCAAATGCAATATTTTTCGAATTAATATTTACCGGAAATTCATTGCCGATATAATCGCTTACAAATTCGCCGATGGAAGATGTAAAGTGAAAGTTTACAGGATCAATATCCTTTGACACAAAACCATTTGCTAATGTCCAGTCTACGGCTTCTCTTACATCATTGGCCTCCTGCTGTAACCCCAAATGATCCAGCATCATTGCGGCAGATAAGATGGAACCAATGGGATTTGCAATATCCCTGCCGGTAGCCTGTGGATAAGAACCGTGTATGGGTTCAAATAATGCAACCGAAACACCAATAGATGCTGAAGGCAATAACCCCAGCGAGCCACTGATAGCACTCGCTTCGTCGCTTAGGATATCACCTAACATATTTTCTGTAAGTATGATATCAAACTGTTTTGGATTCACTATTAATTGCATGGCGGCATTATCGGCAAACATGTAATCGACCTGAACACCAGGATAGGAAGGAGCGATATCCTGTACAGTTCTTCTCCATAGCTTTGAAGTTTCAAGAACACTGGCCTTGTCGACAAGAGTAAGCTTCTTCCTGCGATGCAGAGCTGCTGCAAATGCAAGATGTGCAATTCGTTCAATTTCCGTTTTATTATATATGCAAAGGTCGGACGCTTCTGTACCCTCATTATTCGTTTCTTTTTTTCCAAAATAAATACCCCCTGTTAATTCGCGATAGATAATAAAATCTACACCTGCTAATTGCTTCTCCTTTAATGGCGACAAATGACGCAAAGAAGCATACATCGTTACAGGCCGGATGCTGGCAAATAACTCCAATTCTTTCCTGAGCTTTAACAAAACCTGTTCCCGTTGAACTATAGCAGAAGGGTTGTTGTCATATTTCGGATGCCCGATGGTGCCAAAAAGAACAGCATCGCTTTTCAAACACAAATCAATAGTTGGCTGCGGCAACGGATCGCCCGTTTTATCGATAGCTGTAACTCCCATTAGCCCAAATGAAAAATTGAAAGTGTGCTGATATTTTGCTGCAATTGCATTCAACACTTTAATAGACTGCCGTGTCACTTCAGGACCAATCCCATCTCCCGGTATTACTGCAATATTCATATTTCTTCCCGGCACCCCCGAAAAAGAAGTGCTGGTGTTATTAAAATCCTTAAAATCATTTTTGTCAGTCATAAACTTTAATAGCTGCTGTTAGCAGTATTTTCATTTTATTATTTGAATACCATCTGTCACCATTCCATGACCGCACCTTACGCAAATTTTCAACAAGTTTCAAAAATTCCCGGCCCGGTTTCAGGAAGCTTCAAGCACCGTTTCAAAGGCCGTTATTTCATCCTTGATATTAAGGAGATAATCAATATCGTCGAAACCATTTATAAGGCAGGTTTTTTTATAATCGTTGATATCAAAAATTTCACTGTCGCCTGTTGCGTCTATAATAATGGTCTGCTTGCCTACATCTATTGTAAGGGTCGCATCCTTATCAAGTGCAAAGACCTTCTGCAAAAAATCATCAGTTACCTGCACCGGCAGCAGTCCATTATTTAATGCGTTATTTTTAAAGATGTCAGCAAAAAAACTGGATACGACCACGTTGAATCCGTAATCAACTATTGACCATGCAGCGTGTTCACGTGATGATCCGCAACCAAAGTTTTTACCGGCGACCAAAATAGTACCTTTGTATTCGGGCTTATTTAAAATAAAATCAGGCTTTGGCTGATTTTCATCATTATTGACATAACGCCAGTCGCGAAAAAGATTTTTTGCAAAACCTTCACGTGTGGTTGCTTTCAAAAACCGCGCTGGAATTATCTGATCGGTATCAATATTTTCCAGGATAAAGGGGACAAATGTGCTGTGTATGTGCTGTAATGGCTGCATGTTTTTTTTAATTTAATAATTCACGAACGTCTGTAACAACCCCGGTAAGTGCTGAAGCCGCAGCAGTAAGCGGGCTTGCCAGCAAGGTTCTTGCACCAACTCCCTGCCGGCCTTCAAAATTCCTGTTACTGGTGGATATACAATATTCTCCTGCTGGTATCTTATCTTCATTCATTCCAAGACATGCACTGCATCCGGCCTGGCGGATATTAAAACCCGCATCATTAAAAATAACATCAAGGCCTTCTGCCACAATTTGTGCGGCCACCTGCTGAGAGCCCGGCACAATCATCACTTTAACGTTTTCGTTTTTCTTTTTACCTTTTATAACGGAAGCGACCAAACGAAGGTCTTCAATCCTTGAATTCGTACAGCTTCCTATAAAAATATTTTGCACGGGCATGCCTTTTAAAGCCTGGCCTTGCTCTAAACCCATATATTTTAATGCTTTGATAACATTTCCCCGTTCACCTTCATCAACAATACTTTCGGCTACCGGTACAAATCCACTGATCGGAATGCCAAGTCCGGGGTTGGTACCATAGGTGATCATCGGCTCAATATCGTTGGCATCAATGTCTATTTCAACGTCAAATGAAGCATCATCATCCGAATACAGCTGCTTCCATTCGCTGAGTTTTTTATCCCATTCATTTCCCTTTGGTGCAAACTCCCTTCCTTTAATATATTCGAAGGTAGTATCATCAGGCGCGATCATTCCTCCTCTTGCTCCCATTTCAATACTCATATTACAAATGGTCATTCGTGCTTCCATGGAAAGAGATCGTATGGCTGGCCCTGCGTACTCAACAAAATACCCGGTCGCGCCGCTGGCGGAGATTTTTGCAATGATATACAGAATAATATCTTTAGAAACCACTCCTTTGTTCAAAGTTCCGTTTACATTGATGCGCATTAGCTTTGGTTTACTCTGCATCATGCATTGGGTGGCAAAAACCATTTCTACTTCACTGGTGCCTATGCCAAATGCAATAGAGCCAAAGGCGCCATGTGTAGATGTGTGGCTATCCCCACAAACGATCGTCATACCTGGTTGCGTAATGCCCAGCTCAGGGCCAATAACATGCACGATACCCTGGTAAGGATGTCCAAGGCCGTACAATTCAACACCGTGTTTTTTACAGTTGGTAATAAGCTGGTCTACTTGTAGCCTGGAGAGATAATCCTTTATAGGAAGGTGCTGATCTATTGTTGGAACGTTATGGTCGGCTGTAGCTACCACTTTGTCGGGCCTTAATAGTTTCAAACCCCGCTTTTCAATTCCTGCAAATGCCTGCGGGCTGGTCACTTCATGTATAAAATGCTTATCGATGTATATCACAGCCGGGCCACCAGGGATCGATTTTACCAGGTGCTTTTCCCAAATCTTTTCAAATAATGTTTTTCCCATTTCGTCTTTTTTAAAAGAGAGGGAATGATCCCCCAAGTGATTATTTATAATATAGTGATTTGCGTAAAAATTAACTTGTAACGAGGTTTTTTTCCTGGTAGGTTTTTGCAAGTGCAGAAAGATCGAGGTCGTCCACTTCTTTTTTGTTGTCGGCCACTTTTAAAAACCTGTCATACAATACATCAACGTCGTTGCGGTCAAACTGGTAACCCAGTTTCTGAAAACGATGGGCCAGTGCACTGCGTCCACTCCTTGCTGTTAGTACAATCCTGGAGCTGTCTGCACCTACTTCTTCCGGAGTTATAATTTCATAACAAAGTGCGTTTTTTAAAAATCCATCCTGGTGAATACCGGAAGAGTGTGAAAATGCATTGCTGCCCACAATAGCTTTATTTGGCTGAACAGGCATGCGCATCACGTCAGAAACTTTCCTGCTCATAGGATTCAATTGTGTCGAATCAATATTGGTAAAAAATCCCAGGTCTTTATGTTGTCTTATTATCATCACGACTTCTTCCAGTGAAGTATTACCCGCTCTTTCACCCAGCCCATTTATTGTACACTCAATTTGCCTTGCCCCATTCATAATTCCTGAGATTGAATTTGCAGTAGCAAGGCCAAGGTCATTGTGGCAATGGCAGGAGATAACCGCCTTATCGATATTGGGAACGTTGTTTATTAAGTAGGCGATTTTTTCTCCATATTGATAGGGAAGGCAATAACCGGTAGTGTCAGGAATATTTACCGTTGTCGCACCCGCCCTTATCACTGCTTCTACCACCCTTGCCAGGTAGTCGTTATCAGTTCTTCCGGCATCTTCTGCATAAAATTCTATGTCGTCAGTAAATTTCCTCGCCCATTTAACACATTGAGTGGCTCTTTCTAAAATATCTTCGCGTGTAGAATTGAATTTACTTTTAATATGCAGATCTGAAGTCCCGATACCGGTATGGATACGTGGATGTTTTGCATGCTTTAATGCATCACCGGCAACAAGTATATCTTTTTCAACTGCGCGGGTTAAAGCGCAAACTGTTGCATTGGTGATACTCTTTGAAATTTCGGTTACCGATAAAAAATCGCCGGGGCTTGATATTGGAAAGCCCGCTTCGATAACATCAACACCAAGGTGTTCAAGATCCAGGGCTAATTCAACCTTTTCTTTTGTATTAAGCTTGCATCCGGGCACCTGTTCACCGTCGCGAAGCGTTGTATCGAAAATGATTATTTTATTCATAGAAATACAATCTGGAGAAAAAAAATAAAGACCAACAAAAAAGCAACCGCCTATACATATATAAAAGTACGCTATCTAACAGATAGATTTTAAACAAAATAGCAGAAATTTACATTGCCGAAATGAACAGTAATTTTGCAAAACCCTTGCCATCACTACTATTCAAGGTAAAATTAATACGATGCCCAACAGGTCAACAGATTCACTATTTCAACTGATTCTTTCACTACAAAAGTCAGAAAAGAGGAATTTTAAGTTATATGTTAAAAGAAATTCGTCTAATAACGATCTTAAAATCGTTCAGTTATTTGATGCTTTGGACAAAATGAAAGAGTACGATGAGAAGGAGCTCATCAATAAAACAGTCTCCATAAAAAGGGAACAGCTTTCCAATATGAAGGCCCATCTCTACAGGCAAATACTTGCCAGCCTCCGTGTGCTTGAGAGCAATGAAAATATAGACATACAATTACATGAACAATTGGATTATGCAAGGATCCTCTACAATAAGGGGCTTTACATTCAAAGCCTCAGGATACTCGAAAAAGTTAAAGAAAATGCAAAAGCGCACAACCAGGTGAGTTTTCTTATCGGGGTGTTGTTCCTTGAAAAAAAGATTGAAACGCTGCATATTACCCGGAGCATGCAGGACAGGGCCGATGCACTCACCCATGAATCCAATAATACCAATGAAATGCTTCTCAAAATAACCCGGCTGTCCAACCTTTCCCTTCAATTATACAGCTGGTATATTAAAAACGGTCATGCAAGAAATAAAGATGATGAGAAAGAAGTTGAGAATTATTTTCATGAACACCTTACGGATGACATAAAAAAGCCGGAAGGGTTTTATGAAAAATTATATTTTACGCAGAGTTATTGCTGGTATGCCTTTATACGACAGGATTTTTTACTGTATTACCGCTATTCACAAAAATGGGTAGATCTTTTTACCGAGGATACCTTGATGATAGAAATTGAAACCGCCAACTACATCAAAGGGCTGCATAATTTATTAAATGCGCATTTCACCCTCCGAAATTATAACGGATTTGACAAGACGCTTAAACTACTTGAAGCGTTCCGCAAATCGGATATCGTGAAACAAAATAATAATAACCAGGTACAGGTATTTGTATATTTGTACACAGCAAAAATCAACCAGCATTTTCTTGAAGGAACTTTTAAAGAAGGATTACAGATTATTCCCGACATCGCCCGGCAATTAAAAGATTTTGGCATTTACCTGGACCATCACCGCGTTCTTGTTTTTTATTACAAAATTGCGTCCCTATATTTTGGAGCCGGCGATTATGGTACGGCCATAGATTATTTAAATAAGATAATTAACTGGAAAGTAGATCTCAGGAACGATTTACAATGTTACGCAAGACTGTTACATCTTATTTCACACTATGAGCTTGGTAACTTTCAATTATTAGAATACCTTATTAAGTCTGTTTATCGCTTTATGGCCAAGATGCAGAACCTGAGCCTTGCCGAGGAAGAAATATTTAAATTTTTGCGCAAATCATTTTATCTTTCTGCAAGAAAACTGCAACCCGAATTTAAAAAGCTGCTGGATATTATAAAGCAGCTGGAAAAAAGTAAATTTGAAACGAGGGCGTTCGCATACCTCGATATTATTTCATGGCTGGAAAGTAAAGTGAACGATAAGCCTGTTTACGAGATTATCAGGGAAAAGTATTTATCAGGGAAAAGGTTTACGCCCAATTAAATTTTCAACATTATCAATGCGTCAATTAAATTGTAAAAAATGAAAAACGTACTACTGTTTGGCATGTTTTCTTTAGTGTCTGTTACGTCATTTTCACAGCGTGATACCGGAAAAATTGAACAGTACTGTGAATTGGTTGCCAGTCCGAGGGTGTTAAGCAACCGGGTAACCATTGACATAAATTATGGTGAGGAAAAGAACATCTGGAAAGACACCCGTATGAAAACAGATGAGGGAAGGTTAAAGAAGTTCAATACCGTAATTGATGCGCTGAATTATATGGGCAAAGACGGATGGTTGTTTGTCAATGCATTTCCGGTGATGAACGGCACTAACCAGGTATACCATTACCTGTTCAGAAAAATGTTTTTAAAATCTGACATCGAAGATTAATCAGGCATTTTGTAAGTGCGGTCACTGAATTGTTTAGAGCTGGTCATATTCTTAATAACCCCATTTCTTCATAATTTTAAAATCTTCACCCGAACAAGCAAGCGGTGTTCTATCCTGGTAATCTTCCTGCTCGATAATAAAATATTTTGTGCCCGACCGTGCGGCAAAATCAAGTATTTCTTTGACGCCGACAATACCCTTTCCCAAAATAGTACTTTCATAGAGCTGCCCGTTTACACCAGGCGTAGCTTTTTTAATCTCATCTTTAACATGCATCAAAGCAAACCGGCCGGGATAGCGTTGTAAATAATCCATAGCCCTTCCGCCTGGCTCATACATATTGCCAATATCAATTTGTTGAGCCACCAGAGATTGATCGGTTGACTTTAAAAGAATTTCATACAGCGTCTTACCGTCGAGGCTATGGTTAAACTCATAGCCTTCGTTATGGTAGGCAAAGATGATACCTGCTGTTTTACACAATGCGCCTGTTTTATTAAAAAGGTCCATGTACGTTTTAAAGTCATCTGCATTTTTACAAAGATCTTCATCGACACCTGGGCTGATCACGTATTTCATGCCCACAGCCGCTGCATCTTCTATTGTGTATTTCCAATCATCCGTAAAATCTTTTTTTGCCCGGTCCCACTGTTTGGCCCCAAGAAAGCTGTGACCGGTGAGCATTGCCAAACCATTGTCGCTTAAAAGCTTTTTAAATTCTGTAATAGCATAACCATAAAATTTCCTGTTTTCATAACCCGCATGTTCTACATATTTATAGCCCATTTCAGCAATTTTCTTCAGCGTGCCTGCAGGATCCTTTTCCATATCATCTCTTACGGTGTATAACTGGATACCTACTACATGGGCTGCCTTGTTGCCCTGTAAGATTTGCGGTAGTATGGCAACACCTGCAAGCGTTATCCCGCTTTTTTTAATAAACAAACGTCGTGACGTATTCATGATAATTTATTTAACTGTTGTATAAACTGCACTAAAGTACTTAATACTTTTTATTGTGACCGGCAATGGGTGCATTCCAATTTGTCGCTCTTGCCCCTAACCCCTAAAGGGGAACAAC
>JBDTLZ010000119.1:0-10553 GCA_039934515.1 Ginsengibacter sp. | reverse complement strand
GAGTTGTTCCCCTTTAGGGGTTAGGGGCAAGAGCGACAAATTGGAATGCACCCCCCATCCCGGAGACCCCGAATTCGGTTGTGGCGGAACAATGGCAAAATACAGTGATGCGGGCCACCAAGTAACATTTTTATCCCTCACAAGAGGTGAGGCAAGTGATCCCAATAAATCATATGCTGAAATGGCCTTATTGCGTACAAAGGAAGCAGAGGTTTCCTGCAGGATACTAAATGCATCTCCGGAATTTACAGGCCAGATCGATGGCAACACCGTGCTTGATAAAGCAAAAAATGAAGAGATGGTAAAAATAATAGCCACACTCAAGCCGGATATACTATTTACACAATGGCCCGTTGATGCGCACCCCGATCACCAGGTAACCGGCACTTTGGCATTAACTGCATGGATACGATCGCACCGCCAGTTTCATCTTTATTTTTATGAAGTAAATACCGGGACTGAAACCATGGCATTCATGCCCACTGATTGTGTTGATATCACGGGGTGCGGGAAAGAAAAAAGGAAGCCCTGTTTGCACACAAAACCCAAAATCCAATAGAAACTTATAACGATTATTTTAAACCCCTGGAAGAATTCAGGGGATTGGAAGCAGGCGTCAAAGCTGCCGAAGGATTTATTCATTTCAAGGCTTCGGAAGTAAGGGCAAATATTATTGGATTGTAATTTCATTGCCACACCCCTGGTCTGCTTCCAGGTAATCAGGACCGGGGCAAATCATTCAAATGTTATTATTTGAATACGGGATCAATAACAACAGGCCTTTAATTTTTTTGAGCAGTCCATGCAATAAGTAGAAAAGCGATGAGGCTTGTTGTTGTTCGTATCATGTGTAGTGACCACCACTTATCCCGTAATTCCGGCCAGTTATTGGGTGGGTCTGCAGCGTTCCAGGTCATTACGATTTTATTGATAGGTTGATTTCCAAGCCTGGTCACCAGTGCACCGGTAACCAGCAGGATAGCCGCAATTAAAAGTATGGCAAAAACAGCTTTATTATCCTTTTGCATGGATGCCGATACCAGGGTGAGGATGATTGTCACCAATCCTATTAATGGCATAAGTGTATTCAGCGCCCGGATTGCATTTTGCTGCTGCTCTATATAGGTTGTTGCAGATAAATTCTTTGGATTGTAGCCCAAAGAAATTGCTAAAAGGATGCCTGCCAATAGTCCGGAAATAACAACGTGTAAAAATCTAAGAATAATAGTACTCATAATTTTAATGTAAGAATAGTTTCCAGGATGGTATGGCTTCAACTAATATAGGCAAAATATATCAGTATATGATTGTTACGGATCTTTTAACATTAAAATGATACTAAAAATACAAAATCTGAATTATATTTTAAAACCAGGAGCAAAAGCCTGGAAAACTGATACGCAAAAAAGCCGTCCCTTTGGAACGGCCATTTTTGTAAACAAAAAATTAATAAGAAGGATTGATGCCTGGTGAAACAGGCTACATCATAGGCTTTTGTTTTATTTCATCCACCAAACTTTCACGTCCGAACCATTGCCGCCTATTTTTGATATTTCCGTATTATAATTATCGGTATTATTTATCGACTCAATATTGGGATATGGAAGCCTGTTGAAACCACCGTAGGCAGCAGGGTTACCATCGCGTGGCGTCCTTTCAGTCCTCCTCCACAAGTTAAATGCTAACCAGGGCTCGCGGAAATAAGAAAGCCATTCCTGTGCATATATCTTATTTAATTTTTCTTCATCAGTACCTGTAAAATCAACTTTAGGATTGGCAAAGAAAGTGGTCATTTGTCCCGCTGTAGGAGTTGGCGGAGCCACTGCTGACCAATCGTCATTGGTTGTGTTGGTATTCTGTGCAATGAAATACCAGAAATTTACTGATGAAGTAATTCCGGCGAAATATTCTGTTCCTGCCATATTCATATCTGCTGCCACACCAATTCCACGCGCAAAAGCTTCAGCTTTCAGGAAATGTACTTCTGCTGCAGTCTGGATCAATTCAGGAATGTAAAACTGATCCCGGATAAGATGGTAATTGAACGCAGAAAATTTAGCGCCATCTTTATCGCCGTAATTATTATCTCTGGCATACGTATATGGATTTACTGCGTCGGAGGCTGCACTACCAATGGTATATGGTGCGAATTCACCTGCCTGGTTAGTTTCTACAAAAAGACTGGTCCTGGGATCAAAAATATCGGCGCTATCGGGGCCATCAGAAACCATGTTCCAGAAGGTTGTACTCATTCTCAAAAATTTATGGCTGTTGAAAGACCACGAACGGCTGTCAATTTGCAGGTCATTCAATTTTTTAGGCCACATGCCTACGTCTTCCCCGTCCTTTATCACAGGAAGATTATTGCCGATCACATCCTGTACAATAGGAGCAGCGTCACCGGGATTCTTTTCATACATTTGTATGGCATACCGCAATCTAAGTGAGTTGGCAAATTCCAGCCACAGCATCATATTTCCTTTAAAAAAAGTATCGAAAGCTCCTAAAGAATAGTAAGGATTACCTGCTGCAGATGTCGGGTTGGTTTCAGTCTTAATATTTTTTGAAGCCCAGTCAAGCCCGGTCAACAGGTCTTTATAAATATCGGCTTGTGCATCGTATTTTGGACGGTAAAACTGTACATCCCCGGTATAGGCCTTGCCGGCATCGGAATAAGGGATATCTCCAAATTGGTCGGTAACGCGAAAGGTCTTATATGCTTTTAAAATATTAAGAATAGCCTGTGCATTGTTCATTATCTCCTTATCGGTAGATGCATTAATAAGGTCTTGTACATCATTTATATTTTGGAGCGTACCATAATAATCATTCCAGATATCATTAACGCCATTGGCGAGTACATAACCCGATCCGGACACATCACCGGCAAGCTGTGTAACCGGGTAATACCAGTCATTGTGCGCGGATGCCTGTTCCTGCCATTGCAAAATAAGTGTACTTATTATGTGATTCATTAACGGCTGTATTGTAGTAGTGGCCGGCTGATCGGGCCTTGTGTTCGTCTCCTTAAAGTTCTTGGTACAGGAAAATAACAGCATGCCTGCTATTATAAATCCCGGCATTTTATTTAAATATTTCATTTTAATCATTTTTGTAAGTGAAAGGTTATTCATTTAAGATTACATGTTTATTAGAAGGATAATCTTACCTGGAAGCCTAGTGAACGGAAACTTGGCAGGGAGGCAAATTCAATACCCTGTGCATTTCCAACACCATTCACCCCTTCAGGATTGATATTATCGGGCAATGAGCTGTATATATAAAACAGGTCTCTGCCTACTAATGATACCGTAGCTCCCTGGAATACTTTGGACCTTTGAACAAATTTTGCGGGTAAGCTATAGTTAATAGAAATTTCCCTCATCTTAACGTAATTGTCTTTGAATATGGATGTTTTATCGAGCCAGTCACTGCCCCCGATACCGCTGCTGCTCCAAACGCCATACCTCATGTATTTATAATAGTAGTGGACAACATTTGTATTGACTGTTCCGTCAGGAAAAACACCTGGTAAAAGGACACCCGTATTTGAAGTTGTTCCATCCGGGGAAGTGTAGGGCAATCCGCCTCCATTTCTTTCTTTTAATGTTTCCGGAGCTTGTCCCTGGCTCATCATAGTTGCGTAAGTACCTGACCATATATCGCCACCTAATTTCGTGTCTACCAATATACCGATTGACAAGGCATTCTTAAATGTGAATGTATTGGAAATGCCTCCTATAAATTTAGGATTTGCGTTTCCGATTGGAACCAGGTTAGAAGTGGCCTGGTACAACGTGCCATTCATTTCTGATTTTCCAAATGGACTCTGTATCATCAAAGGCAAACCTGTTTTTGGATCGTATGTATAGTCATATCCATAAATAGTTCCGAATTGCTCGCCTACCCTCACAGAAATATCCGGACCGTGAGCGCCGCCATCTCCCCATACACTTCCAAGGTCAACTTTTGTAGCTCCGGGAGCCAATGAAAGCAATTTGTTGCTGTTATGTGAACCATTTAAAGAAACATCCCATCTAAAGGAAGGTTTGTCAACGATAACCGCATTCACTGTCATTTCATAACCGGAGTTTTCCAGTTCTCCCTGGCTAATGATCACACTGCTTACACCAGATGATATCGGAAGCGGTGAACTGAGTATTTGATTTTTTGTACGTCCATGATAATACCTGAGATCGAGGTTCAGGTGATTCTTTAAAAAGCCCAATGTTAACCCTACGTCCTGTGTGGTATTGATCTGGGGTTTGTAATGCACAGCAGGCAAAGCGCTTGGAAGCATCGTTCCTAACTGGCCGGCAAATGGTGATGTAGCATAGGTGAAATTAACCTGGTAAGGATCTGGTGGAACAGCCGCCTGCGCCCATGCCAGCCTCAGTTTACCAAAACTTAATATGCTCGGATCGATTTTCAATGCATCAGAGAATATAAAGCTTGCACTAACAGATGGGAAGAAATAAGACCACTCATCTTTTGGTAAAGTTGAAGACCAGTCATTTCTGCCGGTTACATCGAGGAACAGAAGGTTTTTGTAGGATAAATCCAACAACCCATATAATGAGTTTAATTTATTTTGTAAGGTTGTTTCAGATGTAGCGGTTGGCTGTCCGTTGTAGGTTGCAAAATCATAAAGATTTGGGAGAGACCAACCATTATTAGAACCAGAGATACTATACAAATTACGCTGGTATGCTTCGCCGCCCACAGAAAGCTTTGCATTAATTGCCGAGCCCTTGATATTTTCTTTATGCAGGGTAGCCATCCAAACATAATCGGAAGTGTTGTCGCGGCCAAGGCCGTGTCCGTATTTGCCATTGGTAATACCTGTAAGATCTGTAGGTGGATTTTTCAACAGGTTTTCATTATTATTTGCATCTATGCCCGCTCTGAACATGATGTCCAGGAAATTGGTGGCCTGGTAGTTCAACTGTGCCGAACCTAATAATTTTCTTCTTGTTTGCCACTCGTTATTTTCTTTGATATTCCAAACCACGTATCCACCATTTCCAATCCATGGAAAACCAGTCAACTGATTTTGAGTTCCATCAGGGTTTTTATAATTCTGTACGTCGAGTCCTTTATAGTTCCTGCCTACATTATATAACAACCTTTTTTGCCAGGAGCTTGCATCGTTATTACCTAGCTGGGGAGCGTTATGATACACATTTACAAAATAGGAAGCATTTAACTGCAGGGTGACTTTTTTACTGATTTTCACTGATGAACCCAGGTTCACGGTGTTCTGGTTGTAGTCGGTATTGGGAAGTACAGCAGTATTATCCAAACGGGTATATGACACCCTTAGATTACCCCACTCATTTCCGCCGGAAAGCGACACGGTGTGCGTTGCCTGCATCCCGTTCCTATACAATAATTTAATATTATCAGGCTGTGGGTTGTCCGGTAACTGTTCACCGTTCCACCATTTTATCATGGTACCATCCATCTTTGGGCCCCATGAACTACCTGAACCGGGCCAGCTTACCTGGTCCCAGCTATTTACACCAAAAGGACCGCTACCGGTTACCGGGTCAACAAATAACTGGTTCCAACCATCGGTAAGAACCGGGTTGCCATTGGCATCCTTTTGATAGGCTGGTGCATCTAAAGAAACCATCCCACCGGCGCCATATTGATTCTGCATTTTTAGATACCTGTTGGGTTCTACAGATTTATAACCAAAAGTATAATCAACACCCAGGCCTTTGCGTTCAACACCTTTTTTAGTGGTGATAATGATTACGCCATTTGCGCCACGGCCTCCATACAGAGCTGCTGCTGCAGGGCCTTTTAATACACTCATGCTTTCAATATCCGGTGCATTTAATAAGTTGAGCGGGCTACCCCAGTCCTGGGGATTGCTTGTACTTTGAGCTCCGCTGGACAGGTCATTATTCATCGGGATACCATCTACAATAATAAGTGGCTGGTTATTCCCGGTGATGCTGTTATTTCCGTCTATCACGATCCTTGTCGAACCTCCTTCCACGCCATTAGGAGTGGTAATATTCAGGCTCGCTACTTTACCGGCAAGTGCTTCCCCTACATTCGATGTATTGGAACGTGTTACCTCGGCGCCCCCTACCTGGGTAACGGTATACCCCAACGACCTCGGGCTTCTTTTTATACCCAAAGCTGTAACAACCACTTCTTCAAGAGAAGATTTCACTATACCTAAGGTGATGGTAACCTCCGACTGGTTCCCGATTTGTAATTCTTTCTTTTCAAAACCAACAGAAGTAATGGTAAGACGATCATTAGATGTCGCTTGCAGGTTAAAACTTCCTGTAGCATCAGTTGCCACCGCAGTTTTAGTGCCCGCCACTTTAATGGTTGCCCCCACAATTGGATTACCGGAGTCATCTTTAACCTGGCCGGTAATTGTTTTTTTCGCCTGTGAAAAGGCAAGTGTACTCCACATGCCCAGTAATAAGCACAAGAGTAAACGGTTCATTTTTCTTTTCATGATAATTGTTTGATTTAGTAAAAGCAGTTGAAATTTAGAAATACATGTTTTATTTGTTAGCGTTCAAAATATTGTAACCAATTCTTAGTTTTTGTTGAAATTATATATCCTCCGATATATCAGCCATTTTCTTAATCAACGGCTCTTCTTCATAATTTTCCATGACGAGTGCCGCTGCTCCAATTAACTCAGCATGTATGCCCAATGTTGAAATTTCGATATGTGTGCTTTGATATAGCCTTGGAATACAGTGTTCATTTAATGCATGTTGAATAGGTGCCCGCCATATTTGTCCTGCGGAAGAACCCCGGCCACTCAGGATTATTTTTTTAGGGTTCAGCAAATGGATTAAAATTGCGACGCCTTTCCCAATATTGTAACCAGCCTTTGAAAAAAGCTCGATCACAAATTGGTTCCCGTCGCTAACCGCTTTTGTTATGCCATCGTAAGCCAGTTCAAGATTGTCAAAAGGCAATGAATTTAATGTGGAAAGTTTACCCGATTTTATGCCTTCCCTCGCCTTTTCAATTATTAATAACAATGAAGTTTCGGTTTCCAGGCAGCCTACTTTCCCGCACCAGCATAATTTACCATTTAAAAAAAGGGGTATATGGCTAAATTCGCCTGCGAAACCCTCGTGGCCCCTGAAAAGTTTTCCGTTGAGAATCAATCCAAGGCCAATACCCCACCCGATATTAACTACCATTACATTGTTTTCACCCCGTGCCTCACCAAAATAAAACTCGGCAAGAGCAATAAGGCTTGAATCATTATCTATGTATACAGGCAGTCCTGTTTTGGCAGAAATATGTGCTGTTATACTTTTATTATTGGGCAATTGCAGAAATGAATAGTTGACACCTTTTTTCACATCTACAAAGCCCGGCATACCAATTCCCACTCCAATAAATTTTTCTCTTGGGATCCCGGACATTTCTATCACCAGCGCAATCTTTTCAACCAACACATCAAGGGCGTCAGGATTTTCGGGCAATGGCAAAACAATTTTTTGTATTGGCGAAACAAACTTGTTTTGCATGTCCATGACAGCAATTTTGGTAACAAATTGATCCATAGCTACCGACACCACGTACATGACATCTTTCTGAATTGAGTAGGTTAATGGCCTCCTGCCACCTGTAGAGCGTGCATACCCGGTTTCTATCACGAGATTTTTGGCCATTAATTCTTCAATTAACCTGGCTGTTATGGGGAAACTTTTGTTGATCCTGTCAGATAGTTCAACACAAGAAAGGTTATCCTCAAAATATAATTCCTTCAATATTTTATTCCGAAATAATTTCTTCTTTTCAGTCATATTTTTCTATGCCTTAAATAACAATTACTTGTTGAAAGCGAAATAAAGATATAAAACTTATTAAATAATTAAAGAAGTTTTTTTAACATTTTATTGATTATGACACAACTGTGATAAACTCAATTAAACGGGAGTTACTTTTTAAATTATTTAAAAAAATTGATAGTAAATTGATTATCAATAAGTCAGAAATTTAAAATTTAATGTAACGGACAGACAATCCGTTTGCAGATATCTAAACAATTATTTAGTGATCCTGAAAAATATTTTGGTATAGTACGAAGAATATTTCCGCCTGGCAGCTATCGTTAAAAAAATGGATGTAACTTGCCTGCTTCAGTGATTGAATGAGGCTTATGTTTGATTTCTCCTTTCAGGGTTTTGGTTTGAGCGTGGTACAGTACTCATGAATTATTGTTGGTTCTTCCCAGGAACCTTGTCCACAGCCATTTTGCGGGTTATCAAATATCCCCTGGTTGCTATAGGTAAAAGTCTTTCAGAAAAAGAAAGGGATGACAAGGAAAAAATACGGGTTTATTAAACAGCTCCGTTTTTTTCATCCGGAAAATATTGATCCAAAATATCAAGCAGCATTTCCTGGGTCATCGGTTTAGAATAAAAACTTGAAATTTCCGGAATATTTTCCGCATTTTTCTTATCTAAGGGGCTTATTGACGTAGTAAGCATAATGATTATTACACTTTTCTTTTGACTTGCAGTTAGTTTTTTATATTCTTCCAGGAAGTCCCACCCATTCATTCCCGGCATATTAATGTCCAAAAATATAATATCGGGAACATCCTTTTCCCTTTTAAGGTAATCTAAGGCTTCCGGGCCACCTTCAGCAATCTCGATATGATTGGCAAAATCCATTTTTTTAAGAACGACCTGGTGGAAATAGTTATCGTCTTCATCATCGTCAATAAGCATTACACAATTCAACCGCTTTTTCATATTGCAATATTTTTAGGAATGGTAAAATAAAAAGTGCTACCCATTTGAATTTCTGATTCAACCCATATTTTCCCTCCATGTAATTCAACTATTTTTTTGCAATGGGCCAGTCCAATACCGGTACCGGTGTATTTCTTTTGCGAATGTAACTTTTGAAATATTGCAAAAATGCGTTCATAATTCATTTGATCAATTCCAATGCCATTGTCTGTTACGGCAAAAAGCCATTCGTTGCCCCTGTCTTGTGCAGTGATATTGATAACCGTGATAATATCTTTTTTTCCAAATTTGATAGCGTTGCTGATAAGGTTTTGAAAAAGATAATTTAAGCTGGAATAGCCATTAATAACCGGTAAACTTCCACAATTAATTTTGGTATTGCTCTCTTTTATAGAAACCGCCATATCACTCAACACTCCCTCCAGCAATTGGCTGCAATTTATCAATGAGTTGTTTTTATTTTGGCCCAGGTCTGAATAATCAAGTATATCCTTGATGAGTTTCTGCATCCGCTTTGCCGCCCGGGCAACGGCCTCGAGGTATTTCTCCGCATTTTCATCAAACTTATCTTTGTATTCTTCCCGGAACAATCCAACATAATTAGTAATGGTCTTTAAGGGCTCCTGCAGGTCATGAGAAGCGATATATGCAAACTGCCCCAGTTCATTGTTGGAGCTTATTAATTGCTCCGTCATTTGGTTGATCGCGGTTGCTACCTGGCCGATCTCATCTTGCGAAAAAACGGTTGCACGTTTTCTTAAGTCGCCCCTGGCAATTTTTTTAGACACCTTAGTGATTTCATTTAACCCTCGTGCGATTCCACGGCTTACGGATATGGTAAGAACAAGACCGGTTATTTCCACGGTAAGTGCAACCAGGAATAATAATCTCAGGATAAGGTTTTCCAACCAGCGTGACCCTTCTCCAAGGATGTATGAAAAATCATCTTCAACTATCGTCAGGCGATGGTTAAGAGGATCGATAGCTTCGACTGCCTTATTTAATTTTTCCAGCGATGGAGCAGGTGACGTTATTTCGGTATGCAATGTTTCACCGATAAGAATTAAGTGGCCTATAAGAGAATCTCCTTTTGTCCAGGCGCTGATGGCTTTATTGATGTAATCGACCTTATAAAATCTCCGCAATAGCTTTATCATTCCATCTATATCTTCCGGGTGAACACGGCCCTCCACAAAACCCTGATGGGCAATCTTCATATCCGGGTTCTTTTTTAATAATTCCAACCTGGTGAGGTGATCGCCCATCGGCACTTTCATAAATCTTTGAAAATTTTGAAAGTCTTCTTCATTGTGCGTATTATAATACTTCTGCAACTGGTAAGTCGCATCTTTTTGTGCCTTGCTCCATAATCCTTCGGCACCTACGAGAGCCCTCACCGATGAAAGTGTGTGAATTGAAAACCAAAGGGCAAATAATTCTATCGCAATCAATATGGCCATTGTGCCAACGATAAAATAAAGTTTTTTCTTAATCGATATATCCCTGAGTGGCTGCAAATGGAAAATTTTCCTCATAAATTTTGCATTATTGATATAGGATGCTTTTGCAGCAATTCCAATAAATACTCTTTACAATTTTTATAAATGCCCGCCAGGAACTCAAACAGAGTCTTTCTAAAATTTACTCCCCGCCGGGGAGAATGGTTATCGGATATATCCAAAAGATGGGAATGATGGTTTCAGAAAAACCGTAAGTTATCATTTTTTTTGAAAATTGGAATTTAATGGGTGCATTCCAATTTGTCGCTCTTGCCCCTAACCCCTAAAGGGGAACAAC
>JBDTLZ010000118.1:0-46266 GCA_039934515.1 Ginsengibacter sp. | reverse complement strand
AACAAAAATCTAATCAGTTGAACCTATTTGATTTATAACAAGACGCTAATGATTTTCATTAATAAAACAATAAAGATACAAATATGAACAACCCGGAGACTATTACAATTGCAGCTAAAAGCCCCCATCCTTTAATTGTTAAGCGCCTTGGTTACGGGACAATGCGACTTACGGGTGAAGGCATTTATGGTGAGCCACCACGACGGCATGAGGCGTTACAAATACTCAGGCAGACAGTAGAACGTGGCATTAATTTCATAGACACGGCGGATTATTATGGAGAGGATGTCACCAACCGCCTGATTGCTGAGGCTTTATATCCTTATAACGAAGACCTGGTGATCTGCACTAAAGTAGGCGCTGCACGCAAACCCGATAAGAGCTGGATAGTTTACAATAAGCCGCAAAATCTACGTGACAGCATTGAAAATAACTTGCGTACCCTTAAACTGGACCAGATAAAATTGGTGCATTTCAGGGTTATGCACGGCGATGACGGCTTTGAACGATCAATGGATGAAATGTTTCGAATGCAGGAAGAAGGAAAAATATTGCATGTTGGTGTAAGCAATGTTGATCCCGCAGAATTAACAGCTTCACTACAAATGGGTGCTATCGCCACTGTTCAAAATATGTTCGGGCATGCGCAACGCAATACCCTTAAAGCTCCTCACGGAGAAACGCGGGGAGCCCAGGCAATACTTCATATTTGCGAAGAAAATGAAATTCCATTGATCCCTTTTTTTTCGCTGCTTACGGCTAATTCAAAAAAGGATAACAGGATAGCGGCCATGGCGGAGAAATATGGGGTAACTGAAGCCCAGGTCAATCTCTCCTGGCTGTTACACCGCTCACCCTGGATATTGCCAATACCGGGTACATCGTCATTAAAACATTTCGAAGAAAACACCGAAGCTGTAAATATTGCGCTCACTGCTGAAGATATGGCCGTCCTCGAATAAAATCGCATTCCGGTTTCGAACAACTCAACCGCGACTGGTAACACTGATCGCCTTGCAAGCAGTAACAGGGGATACTTTTTTATTTAAAACACTATCAATCGTTTGATTAAACAATTAATTAAAACAGAAACGTAAAAATTATTTCAAAACATTTTTTTTGAATTAAAGAATATTGCGGGAAGTATTAACACCTTGATGTAATAACATCTCGTTTTTAAATGACCCATTTTCCAAAATTAGAATTTGGGTTTACAAGCAGCACAATTGTAGCTGCACGGGCATTTTCCCCTGGTGAATTGGTTATCGTGGCTGCCGGAAGGAAGATTTTGCTTAAAAAGCGTCAGCACCTATTATGAAAGGAAATTTTCACTATTTGCCAGGATCGCCCGATCATTAACCAGTATATTCTATATTGCGCTTTTCTTTATATTTTAATAACTACAACAGGGAATTAACATGATATTCTTTAAAATACTGTGGGCTATCGATGCCCTGGTTTCACTTATAGTTCTGTATTTCTTTTTCGAAGGCCTCGGAGATGGAACGGTTTCTTCCGGTAACATGGGTTTATGGCTGATAATATTAATAATATTGGCGGCAGTAATGTTGGGCAGCATCTGGTTTAATACCAACGGACATCCCGGGCTCGCCAAAACAACTTTATGTTTACTTGCAATACCGTCAATATTATATGGGTTCTTCATATTGATACTGATCCTTTCTGATACCAGGTGGAATTGATTTTAATAGGTAGCCAGCTCGAAATTTAAAGTTACATTCCCACTAAAATGGATAAATTATTCTAATGAAACCAAGATTGATAATAACCATTTTTTTAGCAATAAATTCTTTCATCCTCTCCGCCCAAAATACCAACATGAAAATTTCATCTACCGATTCGCTGGCATCGCATTATGTAAAAGAAAATGCATTGGGAGCCGCAGTCCTGGATGCTTTGAAAAGCAGGAATGTAGCTGATTGGATAGCACTCTACCCTACTCATGCTGAATTCAAAAGCATATTGGAAGTAGGGCTTGCCGCAAAAGTCGAAGGGCTTACACAACAAAAAATTGATGAGATGATCTCCCGCCGAAAAAAAGAAGCCGCCGCGGTATATGAAGCCCAACTTAACGGTTATCAAAAACAGGCAGATAGCCTCCATATAAAATGGGAAGAGGCGGTTTTTGAGAAATTTAATTTTGAATCAGTGTATCCCGGGGAAGTTAACCTGAAATATCTAACCGGGGATATCAGGTTCTCCTGTAAACATGTTCATTTTATCATTGATGGTATCCAGGCTGTGGAAATTCCGGGCGGATACAGGTTGCAGGATGTCAAAGCCATCAGGGAAGTGGAAGCTGGTGAGTAAGAAATTCATCTGCCGTTCTAATTTCATTCACTGATTTATAGCCCGAATATCACAGTGAAAATCAACGGATCCCCGTATTCCTGGCTTTAACAAACAACCACCGTTTCGATTCCCAGTAAATTACCCAGCTTTTTTATTTTAGAGGCGATGTGCCCAATGCCCACAGCACAGTGATGTGCAGGCCCATAGCTGTTCCAGTCATTTACAAATTTCCTGGCACCAATGCTGAATTTATACCGGCTATTCGTATTCCCGATTTCCAGGATAGGCCCGCTGACAGAGGCTCCTTCTGCTACAAGTAACTGTAACTTGCCATTACCACTTTCGACCACAGACAAACAAGTAACTGGCCCATGCTTTACCGCCATTTCTACCGATAAGCCTTTACCCACTTTACCATGAAATACAGTAAGCGGACGGACTTTTGTTTTTCCTTCTGAAATTCTTAAATGTCCCGGTCCATCATGTCCCATTAATACTACATCGTCTGTAAAGTCCATCGCATAATATTCGGTAAAGGACCCGCCGGCTCCAAAAGAATCCATGATCTTCATAGCCTGCACATTTTTAATTTCATATTCGCCAGCTACTGGAATATTCCGCGCGGTGAGCAAGGATGTGCCAAGGATCAATGAACTCATGGTATCTTCATTTTCAACAATGCCAGTGCCCTTATAATAATACGCAAGCGAACCTAAATTGTACTGATCAACCAGCAGGTCCAAAGCCACGGATGTGCGTGCCGCTCTTTCTAATTCGCCGGCTGAACAATCTTCCTGGATATCAAATACCTCTTTAAAATAATTTATTTTTTCAATTACTTGTGAAGGGAGTACTGTATTTCGCAATGCCGACAACTCATCAACTTCAATAATTTCTATGTGACCGCCAAATACCGCCAATTGCAAAGTTACATCTGTATAAATATCAAGCATGCCTGAGTAATAATGACCCATTGCCCCAAGGCGGTTGTGAAACATGATATTGGCCACTTTAGCAGCTTCAATCCACTCTCCTATTTCATCCCAGCATTGCGGGTCATCCTGCAATACCCCGGTAACCTGCTCAAAATGTATACCTGCTCTTTTAAAAACATTTGCGATCTCAGGTACCGGGCATGCGGAACAATAAGCCAGCCATTCTCCTGTCATCTTCGTGCGGTCTTTCATCTTATTGAAAGAATCGTAATCAATACTTGCAGACGGAGAGAGATTTAAAATGATAACAGGCACCTTTGCGCGTTGCACGACTGGTAATACCGTCGATGACAAAGCATAGGTGGTAACATAGAGGAAAATAATGTCAACATCAGCCGTACGAAATTCGTGACCGGCAACAATTGCTTTTCCGGGAGAATCAATTAATCCAAGGTTTACAACCTGACATTGATAGCCGGCAAACTTATCTCCCGCGATTTGCAAATAACTTTCAAGCCTTTCCTTTAGCCCATCAAACTGATCCCAGTAAGCTTCGAGGCCTATACCAAACAACCCAATCTTTAATGGCCATCTATTCTCCATGGTTAATAATTTATTTGTGAATATTGTGAAATCAACCGTCACGAAAATTATGACTGCCTATCAAATTGATATCGAAGATGAGGAATAGTATTTTAAATCAATGATATTACCCGGCAATGATTTCTTATTCCAGTGTTTATGAATAACCAATGCAGCTCCTATTGCCGAAGCCTGTGCAACAGATGCGGCATATACTTCCATTTCGGAAAAGGCAGCCGCCAGTAAAAACATATACACACTGTTTTTGCTAAATCCACCATCGACAAATATCCGCCGTACCCCGGCGCCCTGTATAACAAGCTGTGTCGATTTCTTTTGTTGTACGACAATATCATACATAAGCTGGTGATAAGCCTGCTCGTAATTAGCATACAATGACAAATCCCTGTCTGAAAAAGCAGAAGCGTGAACAGTATTGTCACTTTTTTGAGTTGGGAGGAAATGGCTACCGGCATCCAGGAATTGTATTGTATCCCGGTCATACTCAACAGCAGTGAAATAATTTAATGGCTTTTTAAAATGTTCAGACAGCAGTTTAACCTGCTGTTCATGCTCATTACCCGCAAAAAGCCTTGAGGCTTTTACAGGATCTCCATTGTAAGCCAGGTAGCACAGGCAATCCTCTTTTAATTCTGCATTGGTTAACGGGAAATCATTAAAAGGGTTTAAGCTTATGCACCATGTACCGGTAGAAATCAGAACAAAAGGATCAGTAAAACTGATGAGATAAGGGATCAGTGCGGCAGAGCTATCATGCAACCCAATACCAATTGCTATTTGTTCAGTTCCAAATGGAATGTTTACTACATCATCTTCATTACATACCGGCGGTAATAATTTTTCAATACCTTCATTTTTCAACCAGGCATGATAGACATTATTTGAAAAGTTCCACAAAAGGGTATGACAACCAATGCTGGTAATTTCGGAGCATGCTTTTTTTGAGATAATAAAGCTGAGGTATTGAGGGAGATGCAATGACCATTTTATACCCGCAAACATTTGAGGACGATGGTGTTTTAAATAATACAATTGCAGCCCCGAATTTAAATTGCCCAGGACCGGCGAAGCGGTTTCCAGTGCCACCTTCTTTTCCCCACCATATGCCCGGTAAAACTGCTCCTGCAATAAAGGAGGATACGGTTTCAGGTAATTATATAGCGGTAAAAATGGTTCATTATTTTCATCGAGATGCACAAAGCTGGCACCATAGGCAGTAAAATTAATTGCCTTAACGATAAAATTTTGCATCCCGGTTATCCTGACAAATGTTTCGTGTATCCACCAGGTAAGTTTATTAATATCCTCACATGGGAATTCATCGTCATCAACCGTTTCTTCAAATTGCGTAGATTCTTCAAAGACAATTTTGTACTGTTCGTCAAACAGAAATATTTTTTTATTGGTTTTACCAATATCAAATACAGCTATCACAGGTAAAGCACTCATACGTTATAAACCCGTTACTATGGTTTTAAGCCCTCTTTGTTTAATCAACTGCTCCCTTACTTTTTCTTTGCGAAATACATCCAAGGGCTGTAAAGCGCCGCCTGCACGCAGCCGAGCTTCTGCCACCAATGGCCGCACATCTGTACGAAAAGCGTCCTGCAAAATTTCCTGCGCGACTACAACATCATTATTATTATGTGCATCTTCCAGTTTTTTCCTGTCTACCAGCAAAGCCTGCGCATACGATATCATGATAGCTTCAACAGATTGCAACAGGTCTTCCAGCGGATCTTTTACATTGTGCGATGCATCTATCATCCATCCCAGGTCTGTCGAATGATTCATTTCCTTTGCATCCATTCCATCAATAAGCTCATTGAAAATTAAAAATAACTGGTAAGGCTTAATACTCCCGACGGTGAGATCGTCATCACCATATTTTGAATCATTGAAATGGAAGCCACCCAGTTTTCCTTCCATCAATAACAGGGCAACAATCTGCTCAATATTTGCATTGGGCAAATGATGTCCAAGGTCCACGAGGGTGTACGCTTTTTCACCAAGCTTATTCGCATATAAGAGTGATTGGCCCCAATCGGCTACAGTGGTAGAATAAAAATTAGGTTCGTAAGCCTTATATTCAACAAACATTTTCCAATCAGCCGGTAATGCTGAATAAATTTCCTGCAGACCTTCAAGTGTATTGTGAAATGCCTGTCTGAAATTCAATTGCCCTGGGAAACAGGATCCATCCGCCAGCCAAACGGTTAATGATTTTGAACCGAGTTGAATTCCATGTTGGATAACTTCTATATTGTGTTCTACAGCCTGCTTACGAACTAATTTATTTACATGTTGCAACGAACCGAATTTGTAGCTATGCACCTGCCCTGGCTGATCCTGGAAAGTATTTGAATTGACAGCATCAAAACGCAGGTCAAGTGCTGAAGCCTGCTGTTGTATTGCGACTATATTTTCCGGAATGTCCCAGGGAATATGAAGCGAAATGGACCCGCTGGACCGGTTTAACGCGTGGATAAGGCCGATATCATCCATTTTCTCTTCAAGGCTTCCTGGCTCACCACCGCCCGGAAACCTCGCAAACCTGGTGCCTCCGGTACCCAATGCCCAGCTTGGGATCGCTATTTGAAAATCGATCAACTTTTCTATTACCGCATCCGTGTTAGTAATCGCTGCCCCGATAAAGTCAAACGAATGTTTGTGTCTTTCCAATAAAGACTGGTTATAAGCAGCAATGTTATTTTTTTCTATACGCATATTGAATCATTGTTATTTTATCAGGACAGGTAAAATACTTCTTTTAAAGGAATACTAACGGGAGAATTATCTGCATTACAATCCATGATGTCCTTCATGTAATTCCACCATTTTTGCATCACCGGATGCGCAGGTAAATTATCAAGTTTTTTACTATCGGTGACTTTGAAAACTCCAAGGAGATTATTTGTAGATTCGTCTAAAAAAATATAATATTCACTGATACCATTGACCTTTAATAGATCCTTTAATTCCGGCCATAATGCATCATGGCGTCGTTTGTATTCAGCTTCAAAGCCCTTATGAAGTTGCATTTTGAATGCTACTGTTTCCATTGATATTAATTTAGAGTTTTGCTATCGCATGGCGGGAGATTCCGGTTGAGCCTCTATAGCACTAAATAATTTTAAAGAACAACAATCACGGCCGTACTTCAACTGTGTATTAAACAGCATTTGGACGTTACGCAGCCTGGGAAACACTTTATGAAATTTTGTTCGCCATATAACTTTCTTATTTAATGGCATTGCCATACCCAACGAGCATTACAGATAAAATAATAATTGCTACACCAGTAATTATTGTTCGGCGTGTCCGCCGGCTTACACCGTTCCACTCTTTCAATGCAAATCCCCACATATTGGCAACCAAAATGATAAATGCCATATGCAATATCCATGAACTTGCACCATTACCCAGTTTGCTTTCACCCATGCCATAAAAGAAAAATTGAAGGAACCATGTTGTGCCGGCAATAGCGCAGAATAAATAATTACGTGCCAGTGATACTTTAGAGTTTGTATAATCACCAAATGTTCTGTTACGGTAATTCAAAAACAAACACCAAATTAAGTTGGTCGTCAAACCGCCCCAAAGCAATACAATATAAATGACATTATTGCGGTATAAGAAATTTACTTTTTCTAATGGATGGGCGGCCTTCCACAAATTATTGGCTGTTTCGGCCATAGACGAGCCGGCTTCTATACCATAATTAAAACATGCGCTGAGGATGCCGGAGATAATACAAACAATTAATCCTTTTACAAGGCTGAATTCTTTGACACTTTCTTTCTTTTTTTCATCTGAAAGCTCCTTCTCTTTTAAAACACCTGCTTTACCACACAAGTAAATACCGATCAAACATAATATTACACCCGCCAAAACGATTTGCCCCCATGAGGTAGTGAGGAGGTCATTGAAAGTTGTTTTCCCTTGCTGCGGATGAAAATTATAATAGATCGAAGGAACAAGTGACCCAAAGGCGGAAGTAAAACCGAGTAAAACAGAATTGCCCAGTGACATACCCAGGAACCGCATGCCCAGTCCATACATTAATCCTCCGATCCCCCAGAGTAATCCCCAAAAGTACGTCCACCAAAATACCGAATTGGGTGTTTGCTGAATAATCTCCCCAAAATGAGGTATGGTAAGCCATGCAGCAATTGGCGGCACAATGAGCCATGAAAACAAACCGCCAATAAGCCAATAAGTTTCCCATGACCAGTTCCTTACCTTTTTATAGGGAACATAAAAACTTCCCGAAGCGAAACCTCCAATAAAATGAAAAATTATTCCGATGATAACCTGCATAGTGTTGTATAAGATTTTAAATTTTCATTTAATCTACCGATCTAAAATTAAGCTATTGACATTACAATACTGAGCAAGAGAAAACCTGCGCAACCACCGTTAATGTTTAACTATAAAATCATACTCGCCTGAACCTGTTGCAAAAACAGCATAACCCTTTTCATATCTCAATAACTTCAGTCCTGCTGATTGAAAATTTATGTTACCACTTTCGGTAATGATTTCGCCTTCTTTCGCGGGCAACCATATTTCTGCTGTGGTATTTACAGGTATGGCAGTCTTCAATTGAAATTCACCGGGTTCATTCTTCCAATCACTTTTAATTTCACCATGCATAGATTGATAGGAACCTTTGCCCCATGTAAGTTCCCCGGGGTGCGGTTTAATGACAATTTTTTTAAATGCCGGCGCGGCATTATTAATTCCCAACAATGATTTATAAAACCATTCATCAACAGACCCAAACATTGGATGGTTTTGTGATGGATCGCTTTCAGGAAACGCCCATGTTTCCCAAAGCGTAGTGGCTCCATTTAACAGCATGTTCCCCCACCCGGGATAATCTCTCTGGTCGGCGATCCTGTAAGCTATATTGTTCATGTTATTCTCTCTTAATACATCAAACATCATCATAGTTGAGAAAATGCCCGTTGATAGGTGCCAGTTATGTCTTTCAAATTCATTCATCAATATTTTGATGGTAGCATCCTTTTGAGGAGAGACATCATACCACAATGCCAGTATCTGCGCGCTTTGCGTAGCATTATCAAAACGCCCCGTATTCTTTATATAGTACCGCGCTACTATAGCATCTTTAATCCCCGAGGCCAACCTCGCATATTTTAAGGACTCTTCATTTTTACCAAGTATCCCCGCAAATTCCTCCGCAAGTTTGGCATGATGATAATAAAATAAAGACGCACTGAATGACTCCGGCTTGGTATCAAGCGCCTCATGATCGCTGATATCCCAATAGAATAAATCATCAACAGCTTTTGTTTGCAAAAAACTTATCTGCCTGGCTAATGCTTCATAATTATCCGCTATTATTCTTTTATCGCCATAGTAATCATACAATTGTTTTTGCAAAAAAGAAAATCCCAATTCCCAACCCAATGGACCTGATTCGCCACCATAACCCCTGTCTGCAATACCTGTGTAAGGCGCAATTTCGGTAATACCGCCATCAGGTTGCTGCTCATTTGCAAAGTCATTAACGGCTTTGCGATAAAACCCGGCCATATTATAATTGTAAATAAAAGAATTGGCGCTTACTACCATGTCTGCACCATAACCCATTTTTTCACGTGCCGGGCAATCTGACTGCACACTGAATACATTGCTTAAGAATGTCCACTGAATCACTTCATGCAGCTTTGTAAACATTGTATTGGAACAGGAAAATGTTCCGTTTAATGGCAGATCACTGTTCATTCGTAATCCTTCAATATCGGCCAGGGAGGGCTTACCCGGCCAGCCAGTTATTTCCACATAACGAAACCCGTGAAAAGTAAAGCGCGGATTCCATTCTTCAATACCTTTTCCCTTTAACGTATATACATCTTCCTGCCATGCTGTTTCCGGTGCGCCGGGGCCACCTTTAATACCACCTTTTTTTATTTGTGTGGCAACGCTCGTCCAATAATTTAAAGAGCCGTCTTTCCATACATCTTCACCATAGCGCAACGTGATCTTTGTTCCGGCGGCGCCGTTAACTTTTATATGTGCCACGCCGGCAAAATTTTGCCCCATATCAACAATAAAAGTATCTTTCGAAGGCTCAGTGATCTTAACGGCATTGATGACTTTTGTAATTTTTATTGCCGGTTGCATCTGTACCGTCAATATGCCTGAAGGCCCATTTACAATCACGGCATTTCTCCAGGAATCTTTGTTAGCATCGGCCTTATTCCAGTTTTTTTGTTCCAACCTTGCATCATATTTTTCACCGAGGTATACATTATTCTGCGTTATCGGTCCCGGAGCCGTCTCCCATTTTTCATCAGTTACAATATTCTCTGAAGTACCATCTGAATATTTCAAATGAATTTCAGCCTTCACGCATGGGCGCCCGGTTTCCTGGATCTTTCGCAAATCAAATCTTCCGAAGATCTTCATTGGCAATGGATTCCACCAGCCACTCCCAAGCATAATACCAGCTACATTTCTGCCATTATGCAATGAGGGTGTAATATCATACACCACGTACATCACCTGTTTTTTGTAAGTCGTGAAACCAGGATCGAGTACATGATCGCCAATCTTTTGGCCGTTTAAAAACATTTCATAATACCCAAGCCCGCTAATATACAACCTGGCCTGGGCGATTTTTTTGGGGACAACAAATTCTTTTCTTATTAAAGGCATCCGGTCTTCTTTATAATAATCTTCGTCTTTTTCAGGATTCTTCCGGCCATCACCGATCCACTTTGCCTGCCAGTCACTTGCAAGCAGGGCCGCTGTTTCAAACGTAGCTGTGGTACTCCATGATGATGCAGTTCCATTATTGTCATATACTCTTACCCGCCAGAAATATTTTGTAAATGACTTTAGGGGTCGACCGCTAAATTCTATTTGTATGTTCTGGTCTGATGATATTTTGTCTGTTTCCCAAATATTTCCTTTGCATGACCTGGTGTTCTTTTCATTGTCACTCACGATTATTTCATAAGCGCTTTGCGATTGATTTCGCCCGGCAGAAAGGAAATTCCAGCTCAGCCTGGGTTTAGCCATGTCCAGCCCGAGAGGATTTTCCAGGTATTCACACGTAAGATGGAACGGTTGAAGAGAGGAGGCAGCATTGACAACCTGGATAAATGAAAAAATAAAAAGGGAGATCAATAAAATTCTATGTTTCATACAAGTTCATTAATGGAACAAAAGATTTGTTTTGTGTTTTTTATTTATTTTATCATTGCCAGGCGCACCAACAATATATTTTAATTATTTCACCCGTACTTCATCTTATTTCAGCAATTCATATCACGCGTAGCTTCAAAAGGGACTCTTAATTTTTTTTACTTCGTTGCAACCGCAAAAAATATCAGCTCACAAAAGAATTATGCCGGGTTCTTCTCTGGAAAGCGCATAGCATTTATTATGTTTACAGGCCTGTAAATATAGTGCCGTATACTGTTTTGCTGTACTGTAGTATGCTGTTGCCGGTACTGTTGTTGTTACTACACCTGCCCTATAGTACAGTACGGATATAAAAGGAATGTTGATTACTTTTATACTTTAAAATGCTATAGTTATTAAATTGCTACAGGCGCACCTATGACGTATTATTCAAATCAAAAGATGAGGCATTTATTTCCACTGCTTTTATTGTTTCTTTTAATGGCGATGTGCAGTAAAAAAAACAGCGGAAAAACGCCTGACCCACCTATAGTGCCGGTTGTGAATAGTACTGTCACTATAGACCGCACGCAAAAATATCAAACTATAGATGGCTTTGGATTCTTTGGAGCCAAAGGGGTTTGGTGGGATAAGGCATCAAGCCTTTATAATGATATATGGGGCACACAGGTTATCCAGGACCTGGGAGTAACCATCTGGCGCACTGAATTATTTCCTCCATCAACCACTACAGTTCAACAAGATGCCGATTGGGATAAAGAAAAATCAACGGTAACAGGATTATCAAGGATTGCCACTGCTGAACGGGTTCCGTTAAAATTTATCTTTACAGTTTGGTCACCACCCGCAGATTTCAAATGCGCATTGGATGCCAATGACGATCCAATAACAGGCACACCAAATCCAGGTGGCACTAAAAATGGTGGTACTTTGGACCCTTCAAAATATAGCGATTATGGGAATTGGATAGCAGATGGGATCCAGCTTTTCAAAAATTCAGGAATTGACATTTATGCATTTAGTCCGCAAAATGAACCACTGTTCAAGCAGCCGTTCAATTCTTGTTTTTATAAGCCCACTGGTAGCTATGCAAATATGATTAAAAATGTCATCCCCACGGTAAAAACAAGATTTCCCAATGTAAAAGTTTTTGGCCCGGAAAATATGCTTGAAATGGAAGGCGGCACTGACCGGCAGTATTTTTATAATGCAAATTTGATCAGTGATAACACCGCCCTTCAAAATATAGATATTTTAGCTGTGCATGGTTATAGTGATGGTATCTCACCCACAGGTTCTTCCAAACTGGCAAATCTTTGGAGTACCACTAAAACTGAACATGCAATACCCTCAGGGAAACCTTATTGGATGACTGAAACCTCTGGGTATAGCGATAACTGGTTGGGCACAGCTGCTCAAAAATCTGGCGCATTAAACCTTGCAATGGATATTCATGCGGCCTTATATCATGGCAATGCATCGGCATGGATCTGGTGGCAGGGCAGCCAAAATGATGCCATTGGTGAATTTAATTTAATGAAGGGCACTGAGGAAAAGGGGAAAAAATATTATGTTTCTAAACATTTTTATCGGTTTATCAGACCGGGAGCAAGGATGGTAAAGGTGACCTACGAAGAAGCAGCAGGGATTTTTGTGTCGGCTTTTGAAAACACTATTATGAATTCATTTACGGTAGTGCTAATTAATAATTCTGATAAACAGGTAAAGATAAACTTTGCAGGCGCCGACATCCCGGATACCTTTGATTACTACCTAAGCACGGAAGCCGCCGGCGATAACTGTTCCCGTCAAATTCCTGTTGCGAAGGATAAGGTAACTTTACCGCCGTTTAGTGTGACTACCTTATTAAATGGCAGTGCATACGAGTAACCCAGGTAATAATGCCGCCTTCAAAATTTATAGCATAAAAAGCATCCTGATCCGGATTAAAGTTTGAAAAAGATCTTTTTCCGGTAAAGAAAGTAACACAACAGCCATTCCAATGTAAAAATGCAAATCGAAGCAATAATATATGTTGGCACTTCACTCAAATGGAACCAGCCTGTTACGCCATTGGAAAGAGCAGAAATATAGCCGTTGAACCACCGGTCGCCAACGATTTCAAAAAACACATAAATAAAAATAGAGTTCATCCCCACAATCGTAAAGAATTTTAAGTGATCCCGATGGCCTTTAATATCAATCCACCAATATGATAAAGCGAGCATCCACAAACACCAGCCCAATGATGCGATCGTAAATGAACTGGTTGCAATTTTTTTGATGATCGGTGTAATGCCCCCATAATCCAAACCGAAGCCAACAACAAGACAAACTAACCCCCATATCAATAAATTCTGAATTTTCTTTTTACCTCCCAATAAAAGCTTCCCCGCGAGGGCGCCTGCAATCGTATGAACTGAAGTGGGTAAACAATTAATTGCCACCCATCCACCTTTGTTGATTTTATTCATGAGAACCGTATCAAAATAATTACCAAAGTTGTGCTGGTCAGTAAATGGCTGATCAAACCCCGGAACATTGGTATAACGGTATAAAATTTCGGTAAGTAACAATATAACAACGCACACGATAATCTGTGCAGAACTGCTCCATCGAAACACTAAAAAAGCCACCAGCGTCGTAAATGAAAGTTGCGTAAGTATGTCCCAAAGTTCAAAAGACAATCCGCCGGGCCGAACTGCATAATCCAATACTCCCCAAAAGAATAACCAGCCACAACGCCTGAGTACTTTCCTGAATGATTGATTCCAGGTGACACCTCCTGACCATTGCTTTTGTAATGAAAAAGCCATTGCGGTGCCAGCGATGAACATGAAAGCCGGTTGAATCAAATCCCAGAAATGTAATCCATTCCATAAATGATGGTCAAATTGATTCATAAAGACATTAAATGGGCCTGTTGAATGATCAATTAAATAATTGTACACGCCGGTGGATGACATAGCAAGCAACACCATGATAAAACCACGCAAAAAATCCAGGGACAATAATCTTTGATTGGCAACCGGACTTACCGGGAAAGTTTGATTTGATGGGATACTTTCAGTCATAAAATTTAATTATTATTTTTTTAAATCAGCATAGCTAATGAGTTCAACATGCTTTTTCCGGATGGCTTCTTTTACAATTGGATTGGTCCATACATCCACCACGCCCTGCCGGTCTGTAGCAACGTTTTCATACCCGATATGGTAAATGGCATTCATTTCCGGGCCAGCTAGTGCAGGATGATCAACAAATAAATATTGAACGCCGGGCTTTAGGCTATCCAGCATTTTCAAAAAACTTTTTAGCTTTTGGCCACTTGTGTTATTCGGCCCTTTGTATCCAATATTTTGCACGCCATGCTCTTTCACATCAATATTAATGTTGTATTCCGTAGCTAATTTTTGTGTGAGCAGGCTCACCTGACCATCAAGATCGGTGCAGCCCATATGAGAAGAGATATGGCTGATACGTGGAATTCTCCTTATGGCCATTTCAATTTGTGCCCGAAACTCCTTCTCAATATCTTCTATCTTCCATTTATTTTCTTTTAATGACTGGCCTGGATAGTTTTTGTTTGGAAATACCATTGGGTAGAAATAACCATTACTATCTTTCAGGCTCGGGCAATCAGATAAAGGACGCCACTTTATGTTCTCCCATTCACTGGTGAGTGCAAGGTGAATGCCTACGTCCACACCGGGATTTTGTTGCAATAGTTTCACGGCCTCCGGGAACCATGGTGATGCCACAATAACTTCTATTGATGTTTCAATACCGGCTTTAAAAGCATTTATCAGTGCTTCATTTCCAGCATGTGTAAAACCCATGTCGTCTCCTCTCACTATAAGGCGGGGCGATTTCTGTTGAGCGCAGGCAGTAATACATACGAGGGATATAAGAGCATTGAAAATTGCATTTTTCATGACCTGGAATTTATTCATTCGGTATCCTTGTATTCCTGATTTAGTTTATTTAAAGAAGGTCTTTTTTTTGGCCAGTTTTTACAGAACAATTTTCCATATCTCGAATTTGAAGCAACCATTTCACGCATCAGGCAAAAATATTTATTGGATGCTAAGCTAATGTATGTTCAATTTATCTCAATTAATTTTTTTCACATAGTTATCTTTATCCCGTTGATAAATATATTCGTTTCTCCTGCGAGGTCAATGGCTTCGCAAGTACAATTCATGGGTTTACTACATTAACCGGCTTGCCACACATGACTGCTTCTATATTCTCAAACGTTGTTAGCATAAGACGCTTTCTTGCTTCATAGCTTATCCAGGCGTTGTGGGGAGTAATAATGCAATTTTGTAAACCGACAAGGGGATTGCTACCCAGCGGCGGTTCCTGGCTTAACACATCAAGAGCGGCGGCAGCCAGTACATTGCGTTGAAGTGCATCGGAAAGGTCGTGTTCATTTATCAGCAATCCCCTTGAAGTATTAATGAGAAAAGCCGTCGGCTTCATCATTGACAATAAAAGGCTGTTTACAAATCCGGTATTTTCTTCGTTTAAAGGGCAATGCAATGAAACCACATCGCTTTGAGAAAACAATTCATGCAAAGCCATACTGGTAGCTCCCGGTGTTTGTTTGTTTTTATTGTGGATGATAACATTCATGCCGAATGCTTTAGCTATTTCAGCAACTTTTCGGCCTATCCTTCCAAAACCGACGATACCAATGGTTTTACCACTGAGCTCGACTATAGGCTCTTTAACATAGCTCCAGTCTGCTGAGCGAACCCAATCTCCATCTTTTACACTTTGAGCGTGTCTTCCTACCTTGTTTGTCAACTCAAGCAGTAATGCAAAAGTGTGCTGTGCCACAGAGTCGGTACCGTATTCCGGTACGTTACATACGAAGATTCCATTTTCCTTTGCGGCGTTGATGTCAACAATATTATAACCGGTGGCCGACACTGAAATTAATTTCAGGCCGGGGGCCGAATTTATCGTTTGCGAAGTAATGGGCGTTTTATTGGTAATAATAACTGTTGCTTCTTTGCATCTCTCTGTAACATCAGAAACCGGCGTTCGATCATAATACTTTAGATCTCCGAATTTTTCAAAAGGTTCCCAGCTAAGATCGCCGGGATTTAAGGTATACCCGTCTGTGATTACAATTTGCATAACCGATATTATTTAATTCAAAAGCATTCAGGCTGGAATTCAACATATTTATTACCATTGATACTACACCCGGCCTTTGATAGTTAACCTTGTTTCTTAATCATTATAAAATAATTACTGCCGATACTGTTAGCTTTGGCGTCGGCTCCGGGTAAGGTTACTTTTCCTTTTGCAAATTTTTTGCTATATACATTAAAGTAACGATACTGGCTTACAATTTCGCCATCTTCCTTTTTAAATGATCTTAGCCATTCCGGAATACCGGAATGTTTAAGATTATCGAGTTTTTCGTATGCCACGTATATTATTGCGGCTTTATCGATTTCAAAAGACAGAAAGTTATCACCTGTCTTATTAGCATCGTTGATATCTGTTTTTATGTATGTTAGCCCTTCATACTTATCCAGGCCACTAAAATTAATTTCTTCAGTATCAGTTGTAAGGACGGCGTCTTTGCTATTAAAGCAAGGAGGTTCCCCAGCCATCATTTTTGAAACTTTGTACCGTACTCCTTCTCTTGTGACGGGGTTTGTAACTAATATTTCATCTTTATTTTTGGCCAAAACATTCAAGGTATATGATTTGGCTGCAGATACATTGTCTTCATCGGTAACTTTTACAGACAGTTTATAGGACCCCCGTTTTAAGGGAACGCCTTTAAGCATACCGCCAGGATAAAGCTCCAGGCCGGGTGGCAACGATCTTTCAGAATCCATGGTAAATAAGAGATCGCCGTTTCCTTTGGCTGTTAATATGTATTTATAATAAACGCCGGCCTTGCCCCCTGGCAAAACTCCTGATGTAATCACCGGCCGCATATTTACTTTGACCAGGGTTGTTGCAACGGATGATTTTTCTTTGTCATCATAAGCAATTGCTTCAAGTATGTTATCCCCTTTTACAGGAATAATATGAGTTGAGTAGGGCTCTTTTTTTATTGATTTTACCAGTTTATGATTTTGATATACATCAACCCTGGAAATGTGTCCATCGGGATCAGCCGCATAAATACCGATAAGCACTTGTTGTCCTTCTACTACGGATTGCCTGTACAAAGGCGTTTTAAAAAACACATGGGGATATTGGTTACCATCATTGATTTTTGAAAATGCCCACGAGGTCAAATCTTGTGTACTAGCGGCATTCCATTGAACACCATGGCCAACGCCTTTAAAATTAGAATATCGTGGATTGACTCCGGTTACCCATGTATTACCGGTATCGCCTGTATATCCATTAAGTGCTCTTATGGCGGCAACCTGTTTTTTTAGAAACCTGGAGAACCAGTCTGTCTCCCCCTGGTTGGCCCAAACAGGTATGTCTTTTATTATAACTGAGTCGCCGTGAAAGCTCATGCCCATCGGTATTGCCGCGGCAAAATAACCAGGGTATTGCTGTATGATGTTAAATGTACCTTCTCCACCCATCGAGAAGCCGCAAACATAGATTCTTTGCTGATCTGCATTGTTATTTGCAATGAGATCATCCATTACTTTTTTCAAATTTTTAAAGTGCTGGGACCAGCCGCGCGATGTTGCGGGAGCAATAATATAGGTAGGAACAGCCTGTTTGTTTTTTCCAAAGTTATGCCACATCCTTACCGGCGGGTCGACTGCGTTGCGCAACGTCGCATGATAACTTTCGCCGCAGCAGCCATGCATGAATAATGCAAGAGGATATTTTTTCCCGGGCTGCATGTTTGAAGGGGTGTACAAATAATATTCTGTTGAATCTTCCTTATGCCAGCTCCATTGGGGCAAACCCTTATAGTCTATTTCCTGCGCAGAAATTTTCGCAGGTAACATTGATAAACACGTAAATAAACCAGTTATTAGTCTAAGTTTTTTTAACATTAACCACAACATTTTATTGACGAACAATCTAACGACATATTGTTGTGCTTGTGTACTGTAGTATGCTGAAAAATAAAAATTTGCACGGCTACCCAATTTAGCTTTAAGTCGCCCATTGACAAAAAAAGTATCCTGAAACTTTGGTGAGGCAGAAATAAAATTACCGGCACCTGAAGATTAATCAGTTAACTTCTAACAGGTCTTTAGAAGGCAACTTTGGAAATGCGCCATGTGGTTCCGACCGGTACCAAAATACAACCGAAGCAATGTCATCCTGTAGCGGCAGATACCGACCTTCGCTACGCCACCCGATAGCCTGTATCGTTACTTTAAGATCCTTTTCAAAACGGATCGGATCTGTGATGTGCCAGCGATATAAGCCAAATCGTTGCGCCATTTGGTAATGCCCATCACCTCCAATTACCTGGTGCAAACCGGTATAGGCTGTCGAGAATTCCGTATAACTCACTTCTTCAACACCCGCGGCATTTTTTTTGCGTGTATCAAAATCATAAGACCCGCAGAAATAATCCTCAGTGCCTGTGCCGCAAATAGTAGGATAGTCCGTATCGCCATCCATAAAGAATTTTATTTCACCTTCGCCCCACCATCCATTGTTGTGAACTCCCCATGCCATGTAAGTACCTACATATTGCCCACGGCCTTTTATGCTGTCTGCAAGCACATAGTTCTGTTTATAAGGAAGCGGGTTTACACGCCGGAATTGTGCATGAAAATAAGCAGGGTCAGATGGTACTTCAGTTAGTAGATAGTCCACCTGGTAATATAATACCATATCTTCTTTATCGATATTCTCCATCGTGATCCGGCATTTTTTCCTGAATGGCATGGGCCAGTAACAATTGAAAGCGCTTCCCGGATTCACGGTAACCGCCAGCGAATTCAAGTGTGCATACTTAACCCCATCCCATTCCAAAAAAATCTCCCACAGGAACTTCCACGGAAGGTGTTGTTTCTTCGTCCCAATAAAAACGAAGTATAGAAAATCGCCAGTTGCCTGTTGGAGTCATCCATATATGTTGTATTGAACCTGCGCCGTCGATTTCAGCCACCGTAAAAGTGGCCTTTGATTTTATTACTACACTCGGACTTAATTTCCAGCCCTGGCCAGGATCCCTGGCGGCTCCTTCACCAGTACCCTTGACAGCCATACCGCCTTTCCCCTTTTCACCATTAAAATTCCCCGGGCTTATGCTTCTTGTTTTAGCATCAGACATTCGAAAAATATTGCCCATGCTGGATTCAATACCATTAAACTTCTGTTGTGCATTTAATGCCATAAAAACAAAATTGGCAATCACAATGACTAATAATTTTTTTTGCATTTGTGTCAATTTAAATAGTAATAAAAGGTTTTTTGAGCAGGTTATATCTTAAGCGATCATAATTTATATACTTGTGTCAAATGTAAAATTAAAAGGCTGAGACTTCCCCACATATTTTTATAACTTCACGCACCACCAATGAAATATTTTAAAGGTATAATAGCCGGCACTTTATTTGTAATAAGTTGCACCAGTTCAAACGATCAGAAAGAGAAAAGCGGTGAAGAATTAGCTAAAATTTATTGCGGATCCTGTCACCGCTTCCCTGCCCCCCTATTGCTTGATAAGAAGACATGGAAAGAAGATGTTTTACCGGCGATGGCGAAACAACTCGGGATTGATTATATATACGAAACGGCATTAACCGGGGAACAACCGGCTTTAAAGGTGGAAGAATGGCAAAAAATACTGGCATACTACATCAAATCTGCACCGCCATCTATGCCAGTACAAGGACGGCCTGCGGTAACATCAGTAACAGATCTTTTTACTTCAAAGAAAATAATAGTACCGGAGGGCAAGTTTCCATCAACATCACTTGTGAAAATTGATGAAGGAAATCACTGGATATATGCTGCGAATACATTTGATTCGTCTATTACAATTTACGATGAGCACCTAAAGGTCATTTCTCAAAACAAAGTAAACGCTGCGATTGTGGATATTGAATTTAACGGTTCCGTTTTACAAAAGGGAAACAGAACCGGTATTATGACCAACATTGGCGTCATGAATCCTAACGATCTATTAGCTGGGAGTGTTGATACTGTTAGTATTGATGCGAAAGGAAACCTTTTGTATCTAGCAGGAATATTTGACAGCATACCCCGTCCCGTACAGATCACTAAATATGATCTTGATAAGGATGGCAGGGAAGATTATCTCGTTTGTGGCTTTGGAAATATCACGGGCGCGTTATACTGGATGAAAGCCGGTAATAATGGATTTGAAAAAAAGATGCTCAGCCCAATCCCCGGTGCCATCCGGGCTTATATAGAGGATTTTAATAAGGATGGCCTTCCCGACATCATGGTATTGATGGGCCAGGCACGTGAAGGGATTTCTCTCTTTCTTAATAATGGAAATGGGGTATTTGAAGGAAAGGAAGTACTTAGCTTTCCACCAATATACGGGTCAAGTTATTTTGAATTAATTGACTTTAATGGTGATGGCTATAAGGATATTTTGTACACCTGTGGCGACAATGCCGATTATTCGTCGAAGGCATTAAAATATTATCACGGTATTTATATTTACTTAAATGATGGAAAAAATAACTTCAGCCTGGAATATTTTTTTCCCATTCATGGATGCTATAAAGCTGTGGCGAAAGATTTTGATAAGGATGGCGATCTTGATATTGCGGCGATATCTTATTTTCCTGATAAAGACAACCAGCCGCAGGAATCGTTTGTCTACCTCGAACAGACAACTCCGTTCCATTTTACACCATTTACTATAAAAGACTTTGCTGAAGGAAGCTGGATAACTTTGGATGCCGGCGATTTAGACGGCGATGGCTATGATGATGTTGTATTAGGAAGCCTTATTCCACCTATACCCGGGAAAATAGAAAAATGGGAAAAAGGAAACCAGCAGAAGGCCGCAGTTTTATTGCTGCATAACCGAGGCAACGTCAGTAAGTAAAAACGCATCTACGATCAAACAAAACCCATTTCATCCTTCCACTATAATCTTTTTTAGGTACCATATCGAAAATTACGCCATCGATATCATTAAAAAAGCCTATTCCAATAGTAATTTACCGGTTTCGGAATCCAATAATACTGTAGCGTTTGCAGGCAAAGATACCTGTAGCGTCGTGCCATTTTTCAATTGGATATTTCGCTTACCACCCTTTAATGTATGTATGGAAAGTACCCCATGCCCGCTGTAAAAAATATCTTCGTCAGTATCGTAAATATGGGCATCTGCCTGTTGAAAAACATATCGCCATAATTTGGAACTTGAAGGGGGCAATGACATCAACCATGAAGTATGATTTGGAAATTCCTTCCTTGCCAGCGCAACGCCTCCACTATCTTTTAGACTGCCTAAAGCCAATGCCTTTTTATCGGAAATCACAAAAAATGGATTAACGGCGTTGTTCCATACAGAATAAGAATAGTTCGCTACTATACTATCATTAACAACTACAGTAGTTGTTTTTTTTTGATCAATTTGTTGCACCTGTATACCTGTTACCGATTCTATGAAACTCTTATTTAGTTCGCTTTCATTGGAATAGCCGGGTGCATACAAAAATATCAGGTGCCGGTTGCCCGACGCCACTTTTTCCCGGATGAACTTTTTCTGTGCATCATTCAATACCCACGTATTCACAAAGACCACCGCTTTGTATTGAACAAGGTTTACTTTATCCAGGTCATCTATATGTATCACATCATGAACTACCCCACTTTTAAAGATGGCAGGAGGAATCCAGTTATTAGCCCAGTGCCCCATATAACTTGTAGCCTTTGCACTTCCCGTGTAATAAAAAGACCTGGTATCGTGTACCAGCAATACATCAGCACCACTTTTATACGGAGTGTTTATTTTTTCATCCAACAGCTTTTTCACCCGGCCAATATCTTTCATAAGGTTTGGATCGTCCCACCATCCCCAACTGCCATGATCGTTGAGCCTGCTACCACCATTAAACCCGGAAGGGCCAAAATCATAAAACCATAGCCCGGCACCTTTTGTAAAAGTGAACAATATGTTCCTGCGTACATTGGCAATACTTTTTTCAACACTTGTTTTATAGGCCGTATCATTAAAATGAAGTAGTGGTGGTTGCTGATCCATTTCGTCCAGCCATAATTTTCCATGTAACGTTACTGAATTGATAAGGCTTCGTGAACGGTAAGGCTCACCTGTTTCCTTGCTGTCGGGATAATACGTATTAGGAGCGCTTAAAAAGTCGATATAAGGCGATTGCAAAACTTTCTGGAGAGCCAGGTGCCCTCCTGCTGCTTCTCTTCCAAACACCGAATAAAAATATCCATAAAATGCACCGGTAATAATGGGCCTTGGCCAGTTCTCCTTTACCAGTTTGCTGAAGTAAATAATATCATCCGCCACACAGTTATGCTGCGCTTCATAATAATCAATGACATTTCTTTCTTTCTGCGGATCACGGAATATGCCGGCAAATGTTGTTCTTCTTTGTTCCAATGATGGCACAGCAGCATTATCAAATGTAACTGTTTTATTGCCCCATGCCTTTTGCAAGCTTTCAATGCCATGATACCGCTCTTTAAGCCATTTTTTAAAGTACTCCTGCATTGCCCCGCTCATATCGGGTTCGTTATTGATGAAACCCCAATAGTGCCACTCACCATATACGCCACTAACTACCTGGATAGCTGCTATTGCATTGGCTTCGGGCATTTGCTTTAATTGCTGCAAAAAAATTTTTAGTTTTTCACCTGCTTCTGCGAGCCACTTTTTTGATGCAAGGCTAAAGCGCTGCGGCGTTTCCTCATCGTCTTCTATGATGCGTTGCATACCCCAGTTATAATCTGGCTTTGGTATGGTATCAGCATAAACTGTATTCTCTTCCGGGAATTTATGTTGCCACCATTTGGGTGCATTTACATGAAATCGTATCATGATGGCTGCATGGGGACAAATATTCAATACGCCACGCAATTGCATTTGTGCCGTATCGAGGTTGATAGTACCATCTTCTTTCCACACTTGATCAAAAGCGAGGTCAACCTGTATCAAATTAAAACCCTGGTCACAGAATGAACGCATGGTATGTTTGGGTAATTCTTCCCAGCTCCAGCGCCCACCCGGCACATCGGTCAATGCATATAACATCGGATTTTGTGGCAACCCATTCAACATAATTGTTGGTTTTCCCTCATACATTGCCACAGTTGCTGAAATGGGAGCAATAATGTTTTGTGCAAACAGGTTAAATGTGCAGAATAGAAGAAAAGTAATATTTAATACTTTCATTGGAGGTTTCATTTGTTAAAGGTTTTTAATACCGCAAGCTTTTCTTTATTACCAGTGTTTAATCTTTTAGTATGTAAGCGATGAACCCGGATTTTTTTTTATAGAAATCAAATGTTTTTCTGCCTGATATTCTCTAAATTCTATAGGCAGGATGTGGATAGCCGGGTTGAAAAGCCGATACACTGATCACAACTATTTTACATTCCGATCGCATTTCGATTTCTTTAATGGCAGATGCAACGAGCTGTTTAATAGCATCCGGCTCAGTTTGTACGCGTATGTTAATTAATAATTCCACTGATGCGGCCGGCCCGATGTCTATCGTAGCAGCCGGCTGCATGTTTGTGGTGAAACTTATTTTTACCGTTCTGTCTATTAAAAATTTCAAATGCCCAATAGTATACTGATGTACATTTATTTTTTTGTAAATACTATTTATCAAATCTTCTGATTGCTGTAGTGCAGTATTATTTGCACTATAAATTTCAAGCTCCTGGTCGAGCCAGGCCAATTTGGCTTCCCCGGCAGCATACGTGTCGTAATCTATGCCAAGGGATGGCAGCTCACCTGCATATTGATAGTTATCCAGTGCTTGTAACCACTGCCGGATATTATCCTCATTTAAAGAATTTTGATACAGCAGTATTTTGCTTCCATACTTTTCCTGCATAAGCTGCTTTATAACAACCAATTGTTCCTCATTTACCAAATCAATTTTATTAATAACAATAATTCCTGCTTCTTCCAGTTGCTTTAAATAAATATAGTGCACCGTTTCATCAAACAAAGGGGTACCGCCATCCAGTATCATTTGCAAAAGGCGCACATCAGCAAATGTGGAAACGGTTACCATGGCATCCTGGCGAAATCGCAACAGGGGTTTTAAAACAGTAGCAACAATGTCTGTACATGAGCCAACCGACTCAGCAAAAATAATCCCGGTTCCGTTTGTTTCTATCAATGACTGAATACTGGTCTCAAGATCATTGTAGTTGCAGCAGAAACATCCGTTTACTACCTGCCTTCCCGGAATATGGAGGCTTTTAAAAAAATCTCCGTCTACCAGTTTTATTCCCTGGTCGTTAGTGATAACACCTGTCCTTATGCCTTGCTGCAACAATATCCGGGAAGCACAATGGATGGCTGTAGTTTTGCCACTGCCTAAAAACCCACTTAGTAAATGTATTTTCATTATATGCCTGTATAATGATGTGTGTTAACTATCGCAACCTGCTCTACTGTAAACATTTATTTAATACAATGCCATGACTCCAAAAATAAGCCCTCTTTATTTCAAATCTTTTTGATGCATGCTGGTAAAAAAACAGAAATAAAGCAAGTGTGTGAACCGGGTGAATAATTAAGTGTATTCTACCTGGTTTAATTTAAATAATACTTTGAGGAACCTCTGAGCCTGTCTTTTTTCCGGTAAACTTCTTTATCCGATAATTATTTAACCGGCAGCCCGGGGATTAATCTCTATTTTTATTGTAAACTTCTTAACTTCATTTCCTGAATTAATACTAATTAATGGTTGTAATATGTGTAAAGTAAAACTTTTCTTTTATTAAACATGCAAGCAATAATAACCGGCCTTCATGGCCTTGTTAAAAGAGCCTTTGTTGTAATTCCTTATTCCTTATTAAGATCAAAATGTCAAAAAAAATTAAATACCTGTTGATCCCCGGTTTACTTTTTTCACTTTTTATAGCGTCGTCTATAACTATCCCGTCTCCTGCTTCTACTTCATACGGTCGTGAATTTGTTTTTAAGAGAGGTACCAATATCAGTCATTGGCTATCACAAAGCGATGCAAGGGGTATTGATCGCCAGAATTATTTTACTGCAAAAGATGTAAAATATCTTGCAGATCTTGGTTTTGACCATATCAGGATACCAGTAGATGAAGAGCAGCTTTGGAAAGAAGACGGGCAAGAGGATCCGGAAGGTTTTTCTCTTTTGAAACAAGCCCTTACCTGGTGTAAACAATATAAACTCGATGCGGTTGTTGACCTGCACATCTTAAGATCACACCATTTTAATCAAAAGGTAAAGCCCTTATGGACAAAGACGGAAGCGCAGGAACGTTTTTTTCAATGTTGGCGCGATCTGTCTAAAGAATTGAGTAGTTATCCTGCTGAGGATGTTGCTTATGAACTGATGAATGAACCTGTTGCTGATGACCCTGAAGACTGGAATAAACTGGTTAAAAAAGTTATACCAATCATCCGCCGGTCCGAACCAGCAAGGAAAATAGTTATAGGGTCAAACCGTTGGCAAAATCCCGACACATTCGATCAATTGTTTATTCCTGAAAATGACAGGAATATTATCCTGAGCTTTCATATGTACGAGCCTTTTTTACTAACCCACCATACTGCTTCCTGGACCCGGATCAAAGATTATAAAGGTCCTGTAAATTACCCGGGAATAATTGTAAAGGAAGAAGATTTAAAAGGATTGCCAGACAGTTTACGGGCCGAAATTTTAAAGAATAAAATTTACTATGACAAAGAAAGTATACGGCAGCATTTCAATAAAGCTATTGCTATCGCCAAAAAATATAACCTTCCTTTATATTGTGGTGAATGGGGCTGTCTTACAACTGTACCGGACTCAGCACGTTTTCAATGGTTCAGAGATATAAAATCAGTCTTAGAAGAAAATAATATAGGTTGGGCAACATGGGAATACAAAAGTGATTTTGGAATAATCAATAAAAACCAAATGGAAGAAAAGGAATTAATAAAGATTTTAACCGGAAAATAAAAAAGTAGCCCGAAATCGGCGAAACAGAAGTTGCCTCACTTTTTATTCTGCCTGGTGATAGCATTCGCAGTCAGCTTCACATTTGGGAACATTTAATTGCACAGGATAACCCAGTAATATTTCTTCGTTTGATGCAGCACGCACTTCATCCACTATAACGTCAAGAATAAAATCCTCATCTGTTAATCCCGATGCTGCTGATAAGCACGCAACTTTTCTATCTCCTGTTTTCAATCCCTGCAATTGTGCCTGCAACAATGGCAATATGCCGGTTGAACCATGAAGGTAGCTCACCGGATCGCTCTTCATAGTATTTTCCAGTATCTCTTTCCTGCTGTTTTTCATGATATAACGGATGGATACAATGCTGTTTTTTTCAATGCGCATAATATCATATTTGTTTTCCGCTAACAATTATTTTGTTCACTTCAATAGTTCCATAAACAGTTGTGAACTGTGGCTTGCCCGCCCGAAGGCTTACAGTTCCAAAACCTGTTTCTGTAGAAAGAAAACTGGTAAAATCACCCACCTTTGAATCAACATACAGAATTTTATCTACTGCATCATAGCGCACTCCTGTAAGCGCCTGCAAATAACCATAGCTCGACAAAGCCCGGGCATACCAATGCCCGCATTCATATTCATTAAAAGGATTTCTTATACGCCCATCATAACGGTTACGCGAAGCCGTGAGAATATCAAGTCCTTCTTTTACGTGCCCCATTAACATTAAATGCGATGCCACCTGGTGCTCAATACCGGTCCATACTTCATCACTGTATACAAAGGGCAGGGAAAGCTTTCCTCCTTTTGGCCAGGAACACAATAACAAACCGCCTTCATCTCCCAGTGCATACGACGGGCGTTGCGGGTTGGCATGTTCGCTTAAATTTTCTTTGAGGTTATATTTATAAACTGCCAACAGGTGACTACTAATTTTTGTAGGGTCAATGATATCGTCCAACCCACACATACGCCCAATCCATGCACCAAGCACGCCATCAGACAGGCAGCCTTTTCCATATTGATATTTCGGGCCTTCTTTTTCAAGCAGGTCCTTTGCTTCACTGGAATATTCTCCCCCAAAAGATTTCACCGTAGCAGGATTTTTTGCCGTTAACCCATCCACTTTTATTTTTTGAATAAAATATTCTCCATCATATAATTCTGACTCGATCATTTTCTTTCCGCCAGCTAACAATTGCAGGTAATTAGAAACATCTTTACCCAAAAATCTACCCATAGCAGATATTGCATTCAGTGCCCCAATGTAAAAACTGGTATGCATACCATCAGGGCCCCAGAATTCAATATCATATGTATTGTGATGAGGTTCTTCGATGACCCCCTGGTGCCGGGGATCCCACGTGCTGATACAATAATCCATACTCACTTTGATCATCGGGTACATCTTTTTCAGCCATTCATTATCGCCGCTTATTCGCCATTCACGATGGGCTTTCATGATACCACCCAATTGCCCGTCAGCAGCAGCATGAAAATCATGGTTATTAGGTTGAATAGGCAGGTTTGCCCGAAAATTCTGGTGCCCTTCCCTGCTCTGATTCTCACAAAATTCTGTATGGCGTAAACTTCTTTCGAGGGCTGGAAACAAATGAGGTATAGCCTGCGCATAATTCCATACATGGGTGCAGGAACCATGGCAACAACCCCCGTTATCACCACATCCTTCAAAACTCCAGAGCCGGCCATCATATTGCCGCATGACTGTGGGTGATTTTAATATAGTAAGATTGGCGGCTACTGCTTCAATAATTTCCGGTGGTAAGGTACTGGCGTAAAAAGCATCTTTGAACAGTAAAGAATTTTTCTTCAAAACCTCGTACTCCTGTTTCCAGTAAGCGGCAACTTCTTCCACACTATTAAACCGGCTGCTATACCAGGGTTTATAAAATTTACCATTAAAATCCTTATCATATTTATCAATCGAAATATCAGATGGCGAATTGCAACACCCGGAAGCAGGATCACAGTTTTCTTTTCGCTTACCCGGTTCACCAAAAGTGTATTCAGAATCGGGTGTATACCATGACATCATCAATCGTATGGTTTTTTCTTTCCCAGGGGCAATTTTAAATGGAACAAACAATGAAGCACCTGGCGCATTTTTATCAACAGGTTCAACGGCTTTGATTTCTCCATTTTTTATTGTATTCCATGCCATTGTAATCGGGTCCCACCAGCCGCCCCGAAACCAGCAATGGTCCACTATTGTGGAATTATCATCTGTAAAAATTGCGAAATCTGTCCGGTAGGGTTTTTCACTTGTTCCTTCTTCCGTCAAAATAAACCCGTTCTCCAGGGGCCTTATTGAATTTTTGCCGTTTTCAATCCTCAGGAAATTTTTTGCATTAAAAGAAAAAATAGATTCAACTGATGTTGATCCGGTATTGGTGAATTTATATTCTATCGCGCCTACAGGTAATCCGGAATTATCTTCATCACCCGGGATGAATGGGCTCCATCCTGTAGCCTTTACAGCCAAGGGCAGAGCAATGTCACTGATTTCAAGATAAGCAAAGGGAAACCTCGTCAAAAAGCTGGCATTCCTGAAATGCGGCAACCCGGTAGTTGCACCACCCAAACCATTTCCTGCCCTGTGTTGTCCAAATTTTTTCCAATCAGGCACAGGGCCTTCCAATAATTTAGCTCCGTTCTTTTTACCCTTGACTGAGATGGCGGCAAAAAAACCTGGTTCATTAAAAATTTCAGGTGTGTTACGCACTGATACATGGGAAATTGCACCCGTACCTTCCATACAAAACATGCCGGCACCAAGCCCGCCTATAGGAAAAGCGACGCGGTTCAGGTATTCATTTTTGTAGGAGGTGTTGTAAGGCCTTTTCGTTTTTGGTAAGTGCTTTTCTTCATGCTCTATTTTTTCTTCAGCATTATTTCCCGCAGCGTTAATAGCGCTTGTTGGAAGAATTGCAGCAATACCGCCAATCCCTATATTCTTAATAAACGACCTGCGTCCTGGCTTTTCTTTCATATAAGAAAGTTATTTGAATAACTAATTTACAATTATCGATTATTCATTCTTTCCTGGTTACTGCATTTTAGTATAGCCTGGTTTCATGAATATTATTTTGATCCTAAAGCTACTGTAACAAAAGAAATTTCTATACTATGTAACCGGATTTTTGCTATACCGGTTCTATCCCATCCCGGGTTTTAAGTTGGCCAAAAGGGCAATTCAAATAATTAAACGAGACTACCAGCCTGTGAAAAACTAATGATATTCTATTTCAATTTTAATTACTCCGCGCGCACCTGATTCAAAATCCACATAAGGTGATTGCTCAACCATCGAATGCATGTATGCTATCTCTTTGCCATTACTTTTTACCGCCTGTGCCATTGTATTTGGTGGAAGTAATATATGAAAGAAAATTTTGTCTCCCCCTGTGGTGGCGATAATAGATATAAGCTGTTGTTTTCTATTATGTGCATACTGGTAGCTAACATAGGCATTGGACTCAGCATATCTCACGGTGGCCGTTACTGTATCAGCAGCCGAGGTTACCCATTTTGGGGCGATAACGGGATGGCTGAATGCTTCTGTTGCCGCCTGATTTTTTACACCGGCCAATCCTTCCACCATTGCGGCCATTGCCGTAGCGGCAGCCCAGTCATCGGGCCCACCAAACGAAGTAGGTTTTACAGGTACATAATGTTCTCTATTTGACAAAGTAATTGCAAAGACTGTATAGATCTCATTGCCCGCTGCCGATTGCAGAATAATCTTATTTATTTTTTTATGGGGTTCGGGATTGTCGATCGCACACCAGCTTAAGCCCACACCTTCACTTACTTCATTTTTTCCATACCATGCTATTCCTGAGTGATCTGTTTTTAATTCAGAGAACCACCAGTAAGTTAAATGAGTTCCCATAAGTAGATACTGGAGTTTGCTGCTGCCATCTTCAAATAAAAATTTTATCGAGCCAACTACATTTTCTGATGATGGCTTACCTGATGTATGCAAAAGATATATACAGGCTGCTGTATCATTTACATTTACTTCAACCGATTGCGGAAATCCTTTTTGCCTTGATACGGCTACGACCGATCTGTTGTTGTTTTTTTGCGGATCAATTACGTTAAACCTGATGCCTTCAAAGGTCTGCTCACCTGTTGGCAGGCTGCTTAAATCATCACCTTCCCTTGTTACATTCATCCACGGTAATGCTTTATCATTTCCTTTACTATGGTTATCCATATTGGCATATGAAGAAATATCCAGGGGCTTATAAACAGGCAGTGGCGGTGGCGGCGGAATCGAGCCCGTATATGCAAACCATACCTTATTGTCATATTTCTTACCCAACTCAAATAACCTGTCTAAAATATCTGTCGCATAATTTTCATAACCGTTGTCATAAGCTCCTCTTGCTAATTCACCAGCCACATGACCGCCTACGCCACCGTTCATATATTGCCAGACTTTATTATGTTTCTCAAATCCTTTTTGGAAAGGAGGATAAATAGCATACCACTCTCCCGGAGATCCGAGGGGCAAATTATTTTTAAGATTGAGATAAGTGTTGATGATAGCTTTACTTTGTTCCTTACTAATATTCCTGTTGAGAGAATAAGCATTCGATTGGGCTATCTGCGTTTTTTCGTCCACACCAAGGTGACGGTGTACGGAGGAATCCTCATCAATAAAATGCGTAAAAAAATGACCATTCCAGGAAATATTATTTAACCGCGCACTGATTTCACCACCACGGCGTTCATATTTTTCAGCACTTGCAGTATCACCTGCTTTTTTAAACATTTCTGCCAGTTGATAACAAGCAGTGATATAGCCGGTATTATCGCCAAAGAAAACCCCAAATTTTGATCTTAACGGATCGATGATCATACTATTTGTAATACCGATATCAGGCATATATTCATCTTCCACAGCAAAGTCCCATGAGTCAATCGTGTACACCCGTTTCAACAATTCAAACCGTTTGCTCCAGCGTGCAGGGTCATGAATCGTATAATCAAGTGCCTTTGATGCCGAAGCAAGATTGGCTTTCATCCACTCATCATTACCATCACCTTTCCAGCAGGCGTAAATAGTATTTACATAAATATATTCAGGATGATTTTCTGTAGGCTGGCGCACAAAAACCTTGTCCCCGATTTTCCTGCTGTAGCCGGAAAATTTATCCCTTGTGAGAAAATAATCTGCATTAGACTGGTACTGGATAAAACTATAGATCATACCATCTTCTCTTTGCGCCTGCCTCATAATATTAATAAGTTCTTTCGCATTGGGTAAAAAATACTGCTTCCCTTTCATCGTATGGAAATTATCCAGCACCCATTGAACGAAAACGTGATACGTATTTCCATTCCACGTTACCGGGTAAGTTCCCTCCTTTTCATCAGCAAACATTCCCCTGTAAAAAAGGTTAAACATACTTTTATAGTAACCGCCATCATCGATATTTGTATGCGCATCCACATTGAAGCAGATTGAGTCAAGAACCCGGTTATTATTATCATACATGCGAATAGTATGTTTGCCCAATGAACCGGCTATTGTAAATGTGATTAGTTTTTTTTTGGCTGACCTGGCATATTCTTTTCCGGTGCCGTCGAAAACCCTGATAGAAATACCTTTTATGCCGGAGAGCCCAACTTCCTCCAATGGCTGGAGCGATAAGATACCAGCATGATCCTTGCCCTTAAGAAGATTATTATAAGAAAATAAAACGGTCTGCGCCGGCAAGAAACTACATGTTGCCAGCAAGAGACCGATCATAGTAACGCCATTTTTAATAAGCATACTTGCTAATTCTTTTGGGTAAAGTAATTACCAGGTTTCAAGTCAAAGTGATTATAATTTTATGCAGCGCTTGAAAACCTGCCTGGACATTTCCGGAGAATTACATCACAAAGGTTCATTGAGACAGCTATTCAAGTAACAGCAAGTGCAAAAAAAGTCACCATCGCAACCTTCAGTAAGTAAACTTCCAGGAGCTGTGGTGACTATTACATGCCTGAGAACAAGAAAATAATAAAATTCTATTTTGAGATGTTTTTAATTAAATAGGCACGGATAATATCCAGGTAATTTGACCAATAAAAATCCGATAAGAAATTATCCCTTTTCCAAAAAATATCATAGCCATCAGTATCCGGGATTTTGAGTTACGTTAGGATTAACATCCGTTTCACTTGTTGGAATTGGGAATAAAATATTCGTCGTCTTGAATTCCATATTTAGCGGATCGGTGGAATCAAAAAACGTATTATCCAGGGTAATATACCCCGCCATGCTCCAACGGCGCAGATCAAACCAGCGATGGCCCTCACCGGCAAGCTCCCTGAATCTTTCATCCATGATCCATTGCATAATGGTAACAGTATTGGTTTCTGTTGTGGATAGAGCTGCAGGCTCAGTTCCGGCACCTCGCGCACGCGTTCTTACCTGGTTGATGAGGCCTGTAGCTTCTGCCGGGCTTCCGCCTGATTGCAGTACTGCTTCAGCTTTCAACAACAAAACGTCGGCATAACGAAGAATCCGGTGATTGTTCCTGCTCACAACACCACCATCTGTGGGTCCACCGTCCCTGATATACTTTACAAAATTTACCTTGTCACCGGATAGTGTGTAAGGCAGTCTTGGATCTGCATCACTAAAACTACTTTTTATTTTTTCTGTTGCTAAATACTGACCCCCTCCCATGTATCCACCATTGCCACCGGAAAACATTTGATAGTAGGCACCGGAAACACCGCAATCACAAATATCATTTGCCAGCCAGGAATTCTGGTCTTCATTTTTAATATTCGGCCCTGCCTGGAATTCAAACAAAGATTCCGAATTATTTTCCTGGGTAATATCGAAGTTGTCACCAAAATTGGTTGTAAGGCTTACCCCATTGATCTTATCAAATGCTGCAATGGCCGCCTGGTAATCTGTGGTGCTTTTTGTCGCAGACGCCCGAAACACCAAAGCCTTTCCCAACATTCCATACGCCGAGTTTGCGGTAGCCCTGCCCAAATCGCCGGCGCTCCAGGTTGCTGGCAATAATATTGATGCCCTTGTTAAATCGGCAATTACCTGGTCAAGCAATTGGGTTCCCTGTGAACCGGAAATATTAAACTCCGAAGTATTAATCGGAACAATCGTGTCTACGGGAGCTGTACCAAATAAATTCCATAAATGAAAGTGAGCAAATGCCCTCAAAAAAAGTGCTTCCCCGGTGACTGCATTTTGCATACCCGGAGTGGGAAAAACATCCGGGGAGGCTGCTACCGCTTTTTGCAAAACTTTATTGGCACGCCCTATCATTATATAACTGCTTTTCCAAACCTGGTTTAATGAGCCATCGCTGCTGGACAGTCCCTTAAAGAGTTCGAATGAATTACCACTAATAGTGAGATCATCACCCGGTAAAAACCATGCCTGTAATTCAGCGTTTCCAAAACCACCGCCTGCGTTGGATGACGAATAGTAATCAGTGAGCATCGCGTAAACTCCCAAAACAGCCGTCCTGAATTCAGCTTCATTGGTGAAATAGGTACCCTCGGATTGTGTCGGAGATGGTATATCTAAATTTTTTTTATTACACGCCAGGTATATAACCGGGCAAAGAAAAAATATACCAAACAAAAATTTTATATAGGATCGTTTCATTGTATACATTTTGATAATTTAGAAAGAAGCTTTAATGCCTATTAAATATTGTCTTGTACTTGGATAAAGATCGTTTTCGGGATCCAGGCCGGAATAATCCGTAATAGTGAACAAGTTAATTCCACTTACATAAATACGCAGGTTTTGAATGGCCCCTTTTGTGAATTCGCTAAGCTTTCCCGAAAAATTATATCCAAGCTGAATATTTTGTAACCGCAGGTAACCGGCATCCTCGACAAAACGATTGGATGTGCGGAGATTTTCATTGGGATCCCCGTATACTGCCCGTGGCATTGTATTGGACCTGTTGTCCGGGGTCCAGGCATTTAATACGGAGGTAAAAACATTCCTTCCATACCCGTTCATTCCTTCTCCTCCCACTCGTGTATTATTATATTTTTGAACATCCCCCACGCCCTGGAAAAATATCGAAAGGTCAAAACCTTTATAATCTGCATTGGCAGTAAATCCATAATAATAACCCGGTATGGTTTTGCCGAGGTAATCCTGGTCATTTGGGTTTATGACACCATCCTTAGTCAAATTACGATTGGTGCTTCCAGCGGTTGGAGCACCATATAGATCCTGGAAATAAATATCCCCCGGCTTCTCCTGAAGGGACGCGGGATCGCTGTAAGTCTGTCTCCATTTTGCAATTTCTGCATCATCCTGGAATATGCCACCCATTTTATACCCATAAATAAAGCCGATAGGCCTGCCTACTTCCAGCCCGTTGCTCCTTAATGCGGTATTATTTAACAAGCTAAGTACCTCATTATGCACTGTTGTAAAGTTCCCTGTAAAAGAAGTTCCTATTTTCCCGAATCTTTTATTATATGATACCTGAAATTCAAAACCCCTGTTCAGGACTTCCGCGATATTAAGATCTGCGGCGCCACTGAAGCCTGTTGTGGGAGCCAATGCAACAGATTGAATAATGCCTTTTGTTTTCTTGTGATAATAATCAACTGTAAGTGAAACACTATTATTAAAAAGCAGGGCATCAAAGCCTACATTGGCAGAATATACTTTTTCCCAGGTAAGAGGTTCGTTTGGAAAAGTGTTGAAACTGATACCAAGGTTATTTGAAGTAGGTGAACCGGTGCCATATGACGGCAATGTGGCTCCTGCAACAGATATATATTTCCATCCGGCGGTAGTGTTTTCATTGCCCAATACGCCATAGCCCGCACGTATTTTAAGATCGTTAAGAAAGGTCAGGGATTGCAGAAATTTTTCCTGCGAAATACGCCATGCAACTGAACCTGAAGGAAAGGTGCCCCATTGGCGATTTTTTCCCAATGCGGATTGTGGATCATTGGATCCGGGAGAAAAGCGGGATGAACCGTCCCTTCTGATTACGGCGTCGACATAATACTTGTGGTTGTAATTGTAACTTGCACGGGCCAGATATCCGATCAGGGCCCAGCTACCTCTTGATTCGGAAAAGCCGCTGCTATTGGGCCCGGGGCTGAAAACGCGCAGCGTAGGATCTCTTGTTAAAATAGCGCTGTTTCCGCCATCGGTTTGCCATCTATATTCCTGCTGAGATGCATCAAGGGTAAGATCGATATTGTGATTGCCGAAGTTTTTTGAAAAATTGACATTGATCGCCTTGGTTATATTTACAACCACGCTGTTGGAATGAGATATTATGCCGGGCTCAGTTCCTGCTATAGGCTGTTTAACCGAGCCGAAGGGGTTGGAGGGTGTTTCTCCAAACCACCAATTATTAAAGTCCCGCCAGTTGTCATTGGTGATCGTAGTTTGCTGGCCACTTATAGATCCTTTTATCCGCAAGCCTGTAATCGGTTGAAACTGCAGATAACCACTACCAATAGCCGCCTGGTTACGGCTTTTATTATCTGTGGTCGCTAAATCGCCAAACACGTTACTGTAAGCAACAAACTGGCGTGCATATAAAGTACTTATTGCACTGGGGTCGCCAAAATCAAGACCCGGGGTTAATGGCATATTTAATTTCCAGAGAGGAGCGTATCCCAACGGACCGTTTGGATCGTATATCATCTGCCAGGGCGCCGCCCTCCATACATCCAAACTGATCGTTGCATCCGGGTTTTTTGTTATTGTTTGTACGCCCCGCAGGTTTAAACCAGCCTCAAAATATCTCCCAATTTTGGAAGTAACATTTGTAGATATGCTATAACGTTCGGCATTGTATCCTACAAATGGTCCGTCATTATTTGCATAGCCTACTGAAAAATTATAGGAGGTATTTTCAGATGCACCACTTACCCTCACATTATAATTCTGCAATTTTGAATCATCGTTGATCACAGCATGCTGCCAGTCATATGTTTGCCTGTTACCAATATAACCGGGATCTGAGGGACTCCACAACGGGCCAAAAAAATCTGCCTGGCCAATGGGTACCGGAACACCACCAACCTGCTGCGGATAAGCGTTATAGATATCGGTATAAAATTTTACATACTGGCTGGTATTTAAAACATCGTACGTTTTTGGGACCTTCTGTGTACCAAAGTTGCCATCAAAATCAACTTTCACCCTCCCCCTTTTTCCCTGTTTGGTAGTAATGAGTATTACGCCATTAGCCGCTCTTACACCATAGATAGCAGCGGCAGATGCGTCCTTTAATACAGAAATAGATTCGATGTCGTTAGGATTAATGATCGTGTATATATTGATCGGGCCTCTGCGGGTAGGATCGTTGGTAGGATCCACCAATGCTCCGGATCCTCCCTCATAGAAAGGGACGCCGTCAATTACATATAACGGATCAGCATTGTTAAATGAAGTAACACCCCGTATACGAACGGTTGGCCTGGCAGTGGGATTGCCCCCGGCAGAAGTTACATTTACCCCAGCCATTTGCCCCTGCATAGCTAATTCCGGGCTGAGTGCAGAACTTTTTTCAATCTCCTTGGTGCCCGCAACAGAAATCGCACCGGTAACGTCTTTTTTCTGGCGGGATCCATAACCAATTACAACGACATCATTGAGTGCTGAACTTTGTAATTGTAACGATACATTGTAGGTAGATTGGGATGACACGACTATTTCCTGCGCGGCATAGTTCACGTAAGTAAATCCCAGCACAGCGCCTTTGTCAGCGGCTATTCTAAATTCGCCGTTGCTGTTTGTTGACGTGGCTAGTTTGGTGCGTTTAACGACAACCGTTACTCCTTCCATGGCTTCTCCCTTTTCGTTTAATACGCGCCCGCGGATCGTATCTACCGGTGGCGGCGGACTTAAAACCTGCAATGCCTTCGGAGGAACTACTTCTTTTAATTTTAAAACAATAGTGTTATTTATGACTTTGTAGGTAAGCGGCTGATCTTTGAAAACTATATTCAAAGCATCTTCTATAGCCATATCTTTTACATCGATCGTAACTGTCTTCGCCCTTTGAAGCCAATCAACATTATAGAAGAAGGAATAGCCTGTTTGTTTTTTGATATTCCTGATCACATTTTCGAGGGACACGTCCCTCGCCGATAAAGTGACTTTTTGCGAAAAGCTTTTGGCGCTGGCCTGAACACAGATTGTTAGTAAAATGAAAGCGGTTAATTTCATAACTCGCAATGTTTTGGTTAGTCCCTCTCCAGGGGAGATAAAAAGAGCTTTGAAATGCATAACTTTGTGCAGTTTGGGTTAAATGATAATAGATTCAGTTCACGAGATTGTATTTACAACAGTTAACCCCGATACCAGCCAGGAGTGTTGCAACCACTTCTGGCTTTTTCTTTAGTTAACTTTAATGCTTTTTTCCCTACTTAAGACCTCACAATTACCTTTCTGCCCTCGATTGAAAAATTTACCCCGCTGGTTTTAAGTATTTCCAATACCTGCGATAAATTACTATTCATGGGCATTTCACCCCCAAACCGTTGATTTATCGTGCCCCCTTCGTACTCTACTTCAACATCGTACCACCGCGCAATCTTTCTCATGATAAAATTCAGATCGGCTTTTTCACCAAACTGGAACTGACCATTTTTCCAGGCAACCACTCCTTCGACATCAACACCATTGACCATTTTTATATTGTCTTTAATTTGAGCCTGCTGGCCAGGTTTTAGAAGACGCTCATAGTTACTTATTGAAACTTTGATCACGCCCTCCAACAAAGTAATTTTATCGACCCCCTCATCGTCATAAGTATTCATGTTAAAATGAGTGCCTACTACTTTTATCTCCAGGGCATCCTTCTTAACGATGAAGGGCATGGCTACGTTGTGTGCCACTTCGAAGTAAGCTTCACCTGTTATCTCAACTTTTCTTTCTGCGCCCTTAAATGACGCCGGGTACCGCAAAGAACTCTCACTATTCAGCCAAACCTGTGTTCCGTCAGATAATTTTATTGTCACAACTTTACTTCCACGGGGAACATTTAAGGTGTTGTACAAGTCTTCGCTGCCAATTCCATTGTAGGTTATCTGCCCATCATTTTGTTTGATAATTTTGACGGTTCCCTGACGGGCTAATGTTCCATTGCTGATACTATCCAATGCTATTTTACTACCGTCTGCGAGGGTGAGTACAGCCTTGCTGTTTGCAGGAGCGGGCACATCATTCGTCACATACTTCTGTATGATCTTAGCCACAAAAGTCTTTTCAGACGATAATTGTATGGAATACAGATAAACCGCAGCACCGATTAAAAGTGTAATGGCCGCGGCCGCAGACCAGTAACGCCAGGAAATTTTTCTGAAGAAAGTAACCCGTTTTTGAATATTGCTTCTATCCAGGATCCGCTCACGCAATTGCTCCCAATCTACCGAATGTATCGGTTCGCCAGGGCTGTATTGATCAGTTAATTTTTGAATATGCTGTTGCAGAAGCTCATGGTTGGAGTTTTCATTAACCCAGGCAAACAATTCCTGTTCCTCTTTCTCGTCAGCCATGTTGCCCGAGTAGGTGTTAAGTAAATAAAGTATCCTTTCCTTTGATAACGGCATTTGTATTATTTAACTCTTAAAATTTACCTTTTTGGAAGACTGTTTGTGTAGTGACGCACGAAGGAGGAGGAATGTACTAGTGATGCAGAAAAAATATTAATTATTTTAAATACATTGAAGGATGGTTACCATAATAAAAGCCGATACCCCTTCTTTATAACAGGTACTTATAAACCTCGTAGCCTGTTGTAAATGGTTTTTTACGGTATGCGGAGAAATGTGAAGCTGGTGGGCGATTTGCTGGCGGCTTAATCCCTGCTGCCGGCTTAATTTGTAAACAATACGTTGCTGAGACGGAAGCTGATTGACGATGTTCTCAAACAATTCCCTGTCTTCTTTAGCATACAAAATAGCTTCAACTGGATTTGCATCGATGTCCTGTGATTGTTGCTCAACATTTTTTTTCATTGCTTTTTCCAAAGCCAGTTTCCTGAAATGAGTATAAATATTATTATGCAGCATTGAGAACAGGTAACCTTCCGGGTTGAGGGCGGCGGCAACCTGCATCCGTTTTATCCAAAGGCTCACAAAAACTTCCTGCACGATCTCTTCGGCACTGTCGCGCGAATGCGTCATTTTTATTGCGGTCGCATAAAACCGTTCTTTATAAAAATCAATTATTTCTTTGAAAGCAAGTTCACTGCCGTCACCCACATCCACGAGGAGATTTTTAATATCATATGGAGAATGTTCTAACATAGCGCTTAAGTTCGTCTCATTACTATTGACGTAGTCAAATACATTTTATTACCACAAAAGTGTTTCTTATCAATCAACAGATCTCAACAGCGCAACCGTTATCGTATCCTGTCGCTGCTGATGAAATTATGCCAAAGGCCCTGTAGTTGTCCGTATTGTTTGTTTGGCATATATCAAACCAATCCTTTTATTCTTTTTACTAAATTAACACAAGTATTGCATCAAACAACTTGTAAACTTAGTTATTACGATATTATACCCCATGCTGCACAATGCTGTTTTAAAATGTGGAAGGGGATATTTTCAAAGCCTTCATTTTAGAATTGCCTGTATTTTATTTAAAACATTAAATTTGCTGCGCTCGTATTTAAACAATTACCTGGTACAGACAGCTATTTAAGCTTACCCGCCTGCCGCATACATACTATTTGGGAAAAAATATCTTGTTAACGAAGATTATTTATGCAAAATTTATTACAAATTGACTCCGATAAAAAAACGCCAAAGTACCTGCAAATAGTCAATACCATAACTAACGCAATAAGACAGGGCAAATTAAAAAAGGGTGACCCTATTTTTTCAATAAATGAATTGAGCGATGAATTCCTGTTATCAAGAGATACGGTTCAAAAAGCCTACAGTTTACTGAGAAAAAAAGGACTTATCACCGCGGTAAAGGGAAAGGGATTTTATATAAATAGAACCGATATTACAACACCTTACAGGATATTGCTGCTTTTCAATAAAATAAGCAACTATAAAAAACAGATCTATAACTCATTTGTTCAAACAATGGGCAATAAAGCTATTGTCGATTTAAAAATCCATCATTTCAGCGCGCATCTTTTTGAAAGTTTTATAGTTGAATGTATTTATGAGTATGATTATTTTGTAATAATGCCCCATTTTAGCGATGATGCCGACGAGATAGAAGCCATTATAAAAAAAATACCCAGTGAAAAATTGATTCTTTTAGACAAAGACCTGCCCTATACTTCTTCAAAATATGCCGCTGTGTACCAGGATTTTAAAAATGACATCTATAATGCCCTTGAGTCGGCGATGCACTTATTAAAAAAGTATACTAAAATAATTTTGGTGCACCCTAAAATAATTCCTTATCCAAAAGAGATCGTTACAGGTTTTCGTTCCTTTTGCAACAACTATGATTTCAGTTACCAGGTAATACATGAGATCGAACCAACCACCCAGCTAAACAAAAAAGAAATATACATTGTAATTGAGGAGACCGACCTGGTAACTTTAATTAAAACCTGCCGCACCAAAGGATTTAAAATCGGAAAGGACCTTGGCATCATTTCATATAACGAAACTCCTTTAAAAGAAATACTGTCCGATGGCATTACTGTTATTTCTACCGATCATCACAAAATGGGTGAAACTGCGGCAAGACTAATACTTGAAAACAGGAAAGAAAAAATTAAAAACCCTTTTGCTTTTATACAAAGGAAGTCACTTTGATGAATGATATATTTTGCAAAACACCCCCGGCAGTCAATTTCTCGAAACCCTTTTCATGGGAATCGCTTCACACAATTATTGTATATTTTCATTTACCATTAAGCTGCTTCCTGATTTATTTGCAATCATTCCATTAACTTCAAACATTGTTTATGCACAATAATGAAAAATAAATAACCTGTTTTTTATGAATCCCCAAACAACCCCTTCTTCCTTCGCTACGCTTTCCAGTGATGCATCTCAATATATTGCAGGCGGGGTCGTTTCTTTAAACAGGAAAGTAACGCCCGGCATTATTTTCAGAAAAGGGAAAGGAAGCAGGATATATGATATTAACGGGAAGGAATATATTGATTACCACGCTGCTTTCGCTCCCTATTTTTTAGGGCATAATTACACGCCCGTAAACAGTGCAGTCTTAGAAATTATACAACAGGAATGGTCATTATTTGGAAGTGGCACAAACGAGCTGGAAATAAAACTGGCAAGCCTGTTATGTAAAGCTATTCCGTCATTAGAGTTATTACAAATTACCAACACAGGAAGTGAAGCCACTGCCCATGCAATCAGGCTAAGCCGTGCATTTACGGGAAGAGAGGATATCATTTTAATCATGGGAGGCTATAATGGCTGGCACAACGAAGTGTCGCGGGCGGTGATGCCTTCACTTATGCAGTTAGGCCCGAGAGTTTCACCTGGCGAGTATCCCTTTATCCCTTCATCGGCAGGTATTCCCGGAGATACCAAAAGGCGGGTGCATTTGGTAAATTATAACGACCTGCCTTCGATTGAATATGTAATGAACCGATATCCTGTGGCATGCGTGCTTACGGAACCGGTTTTGCAGAATATAGGCGTGGTATTGCCTGCAACAGGCTATCTGCAGGGACTGATAAATTTGTGTGACCAATATGGGGCAGTGTGTATTTTTGACGAAGTAAAAACCGGCTTTAGAAGCGCATTGGGCGGGTATCAAAGCATAGCCGGTGTTCGTCCACATATTTCTGTATTCGGCAAGGCCGTTGCCAACGGATATCCACTTGGTGTGATCGGTGGCAAAAGGGAAATTATGGAACTATTCGATGCTGATGACCCCATGAAAAGAGTGCTGATAGCCGGCACCTATAATGCACACCCGCTAAATACTGCTGCAGCGATTGCAACTGTTGAAATATTGAATAACCCTGAAGTATATCATAAAGTAGCTTTAACCAGTAACCGGCTTTATAACGGACTTGAACAACTGTTTTTTGAAAGAGGCATCGCTGCCGTAGTATCAAGAAATGCTTCTGCTTACTGCGTTTACTTTACCGAAAAAGTACCCGCCGATCTTCATGATATTTTAGAAAATGTTGATTTTGCATTCGACTTAAAATACCGAAGGGCATTGATTGAGAAAGGCATTTACCATATCCCAATTGCTTGCAAACAAGGCTCGGTAAGTTATTCACACACAGATGAAGATATTGACAGGACCCTCGGGATCACAAGAGAAGTATTGTTTTCATTATAAATACAATTTCCGTCATGCATGAATACTTAACGTTTCGCAAAACCGATTCTTTGCTACTGCAGGCAGGATCAAAAGATATCTATTATAAATATCATGCTGCTGAAATGATCCAACAAATAAAAAAAGTCGCATCGTCTTTGTTTTTGGCAGTTACCTGTTGTATTCTTATTACAATTTTACTGACAGGATGCAAAACATCTCCAACCTTATTCAAAAAAATACCGTCTTCGGTGAGCGGTATACTTTTCAATAACAAGGTCATAGAAAACGATTCTATTAATCCCCTTAAACTTGAATTTTTATATAATGGCGGAGGCGTTGCAGTAGGCGATTTCAACAATGACGGGTTGCCGGATTTGTATTTTACGGCCAGCACCACTTCCAATAAGCTATACCTCAATAAAGGCAACTTTACCTTTGAGGATATTACCGTAAAAGCCGGTGTTACCGGTGAAAAGCGATGGTGCAACGCTGCTTCAGTCGTAGACATCAATAACGATGGCCTTGCAGATATCTACGTGTGTACTACTATTTATAAAGATCCTGAACAAAGAAAAAACCTGCTTTATATAAACCAGGGGGTCAATGCTGAAGGCATACCAACCTTTAAAGAGATGGCAAAAGATTATGGCCTGGCCGATACAAGCTTGTCGGTGCATGCTGCTTTTTTTGACTATGATAATGACGGGGATCTTGATATGTACCTCGTTACTACAAGAATTGTCCAAAGAGACGCAACAAAATTTTCCAGTAACAATATTGGCGATACCAGCAAAAGTGATTACGATAAACTATTCAGGAATGACTGGAATGATTCATTAAAACACCCGGTATTTACAGATGTATCTGCACAGGCCGGCATTATGCATCATGGCTATGGCCTGGGTGTTGCTGTAGCCGATATAAATAAAGATGGCTGGAAAGATATCTATGTCACTAATGACTTTTATGGAAGTGATTTATTATACATCAACAACCATAATGGAACTTTTACAGAAAAACTTAAAGGTATATGTAAACACACTTCACAGAATGCTATGGGCAATGATATCGCTGATATCAACAATGACGGATTGCCAGACATTATCTCGGTCGATATGAATCCTGAAGACAATTATCGCAAAAAGAAAAATATGAATGGCAACAATTACTATACTTATCAAAATATGATGAATGGGTATTACATGCTGCAATATGTACGCAATACGCTGCAGCTAAACCAAGGGCCCGTGTTGAATGGAAATGATAGTATCGGCGAGCCGGTTTTTAGCGAAATCGGTTTTTTGGCAGGGATTGCAGAAACCGATTGGAGTTGGAACCCATCTATTGCTGATTTTGATAATGACGGTAACCGGGATCTTATTATCACCAATGGTTATCCCAGGGATGTGACCGATCATGACTTTGTTGCATTCAGGCAAAGAACGGGTAAGAACGCAACTAAAACCCAGTTGATCGATGAAATGCCCCAAATTAAAATTCCCAATTATGCATTTAAAAATTCGGGTGATTTAAAGTTCGTCAATGTAACCAGGGACTGGGGTATGGAAACACCTTCTTTTTCCAATGGCGCTGTTTACGTGGACCTGGATAACGATGGTGACCTGGATTATGTAATTAATAATATTAATGAAGAAGCATTTGTGTATGAGAACACTACCAACAGCAAACAAAAAACCACAAAAAATTACCTGGTTGTGGGATTCAAGGGGGGCGATAAAAATATTCATGGCATCGGCACCACGGTTGAAATACATTATGGTGATAATAAAATGCAGGTATACGAAAATTCGCCCTATCGCGGCTATTTATCCACCGTCGATGATAAGGCATTTTTTGGATTGGACAGTATTAAAATAATTGATTCAGTAGTAATTAATTGGTTCAATGGAAAAAAACAGGTTATACCAAAAGTTGGGATAAATCAATTTATGAAAGTTGATATTGAAAATGCTGTTTTGTCAGCAGGTAGTACTAAGACGGTTGCAAACAACAATTTATTTTCAGATGTGACCCGTCTCAGCGGTGTAAATTATATTAACAGGGATCTCGACTTTAATGATTTTAACGATCAACGCCTGCTGCCACATAAGTTGTCTGAATACGGCCCTGGCCTTGCATGCGGAGATGTTGATGGCAATGGATTGGATGATATCATTATCGGTGGCACAGGTGCTTATCCGGCAAATATCTTATTGCAACAAAGTGATGGAAAATTTATCAGCCGGCAATTGCCTGTGCTGACCACCAATGACATACGGAGGCCCGAAAACCTGGGAACATTATTATTTGATGCCGACGGCGATGGGGATCTGGATCTATACCTCGCAAATGGGAGTAACGAATTTACACCCAACACAAAAAATTACCAGGATTGGTTTTATACGAATGACGGGAAAGGAAATTTCACTTTTAATGAAACCGCATTTCCAAAAAATTATACCAGCAAAAATTGTGTAAAAGCAGCGGATTTTGATAACGATGGCGACCTGGACCTGTTTGTTGGGGGACGGGTGCTCCCGGGTAAATATCCATTGCCTGTAAACAGTTTTATTTATCGCAACGATACAAAAGACGGCGTGGTCAAATTTACAGATGTAACCAATACAGCCGCACCCGGATTACAAAATATTGGACTTACCTGCGATGCCCTTTGGACGGATTTTGACAATGATGGCTGGACAGATCTGATCATAACTGGTGAATGGATGCCCATACAATTCTTTAAAAACAAAAAGGGTATTTTAGAAAATATCTCTGCCAGCTCAGGTATCAATAGTGAAAAAGGCTGGTGGAACAGTATTGTGGCGGGAGATTTCGATAACGATGGCGACATAGATTATATAGCAGGCAATTTGGGCAAAAATTCGTTTTACCGGGCTAGCAACGATCACCCTGTAAATATATATGCTAAAGATTTTGATAAAAACGGCGGACTGGATATAATTACTACCGTCTTTCTTCCTGATGAAAAAGGTATCTTAAGAGAATTTCCCGCTCAAACGCGCGATGACCAGGTAGAACAGATTCCTGCCTTGAAAAAAAGATTTTTAACTTATAAGGAATTTGGCAAAGCAACCTTCAGCGATATTTTTACAAAAGACGAGTTGCAGGATGCTCTGAAATTACAAGCTAATTATTTTGAAAGCAGCTACATTGAAAATGTTGGCGATGGCAAGTTTAAAATGCATGCCCTTCCCACAGCGGCCCAGTTAGCCCCCATATATGGTATGGTAACTGATGATTTTAACCACGACGGGAATATTGATGTTGCTATTAATGGAAATGATTTTGGAACCGAAGTAGGCAATGGCCGATACGATGCCTTAAATGGATTGGTACTGCTCGGAGATGGAAAGGGGAATTTTTCACCGTTGTCAATTTTACAAAGCGGGTTATATATACCCGGGGATGGCAAAGCATTGATAAAATGCGGTGGCGCAAATGAGAATTATATTTTGGCAGCTACTCAAAATAAAGGACCTCTGAAAATATTCAGCCGAAAGTGCACGCAAAAAATAATTCCCTTATTGACCAACGACCGCTACGTTGTTTATAATTTGAAGAACGGAAAAAAAAGAAGGGAAGAATTATATTTTGGCAATTCATTCTTATCACAATCAGCACGATTCATAGTAGCAGATGAAACTATGGCGGGTATTGAAATAACAAATAACAAAGGAGAGAAGAGACTCTTTCATTGATCGGGTAAAGTACAAAGTGTTTGCTTACCCGCTGCTCAAAGCTCCTGTTGGATGTCTATTATAAGATGCCATTTATAAATGCCTGCTATATTCCAACAGTAAAAACCGCATTTTTATCAGTATTGGGGTAAAAGCCTGTGA
>JBDTLZ010000117.1:0-3337 GCA_039934515.1 Ginsengibacter sp. | reverse complement strand
TTAAAAACCTGGCCTGCTATAAATTCGCGATTAAGGTTTCCTTTAATGTAGGCTTTGGCTCCAAAAACACTGATGATAGCGGCTTTCAATTCTTCATTTTCAGCCATAAGCTTTTTTGCAGCTCCATCAGCGTAATAAACAGGAATGCCCAGCACTTCAAATATGCGGGCTACCGTGGTCTTTCCACTGCCTATACCTCCTGTTAAACCGATTTTAAGCATGGCTGCTGCAAATAAAAACCTGGTTCCTTTTTGTTAAAAATCGAACCAGCTTCCATAAGACCTGACGATGAATAATAATATTTATGGCCGATAGGTCAAAAAGGCAATGCACTATAAAGATACAGTGCATGATGAAAGGATCTTCCCTTCATCATACACTGTATATCTCATATCAACTATTATTTTATAGGAGCTGCAGGCTTGTTAATATTAGCGGTCCATTCCATACTGATGGCGCTTTTTTCAATTTTAATGTAGCTGCCGGGATTGATTTCCAGCATCATAGTGCCATCTTCATTTACTTTATTCACAGTTCCATGTATACCTGCAATGGTAACAATTTTATCGCCTTTTTGCAAATTCGAAAGAAACTGCTTTTGCAGTTTGGCTTTTTTTGCCTGGGGCCTTATCATAAACATCCAGAATACAAGAATCATAAGGCCTAAAAAAATAAACTGAAAACCACCACCACCTGAACCACCTTGTCCTAACATTAAAAAAACCATAGCTAAATTCATATTGTTTGTTTTTGTTTTGTTTTTTATTATTTATTGTTATTTGCCCTCCGCAGCCACTACATGTCCTATTAATTGCAGCACAGGAAATTCAGGATAGGCATTTGACCTTATGGTGACTTCCTTATGCACTTCTCCTACCCTGCCCTTGCTGTTGAAAACGACTTTCAGAAAACCTGTGTCTCCCGGCTTAACAGGCTCTTCCGGTTTTTCAGGTACGGTGCATCCGCAACTGGCAATTGCAGAAACAACAATGAGGGGATTTTTACCGGTATTTTTGAACCGGTAACTATATTCAACTTTTTCGCCATCGGTAACTGTTCCGAAAGTATAGACAGAGTCAATCATCTGAACCGTTGTGGAGTCTGAAAAAGCCGGTGTTGCATTTGCTGCCTGTACATCTGTTTTATTTTTAGTATTGCGGATGTTACAGGAAAAAATGACGGCTACGAGAAAAAGAGCAACAGGCAATCTATTCATTTATTGTATTTTTTTGCAAAGGTATTATAAAGTACTGTTTTTGAAATTCTTCTTATGAATTTTATCCTGCGCTAATAGTTCTTTGTGTATGTTGTCAAGGATTCCATTCACAAAATGGCCACTTTGTTCCGTGCTATAATCTTTTGCAAGATCGATGCATTCATTAATAGTGACTTTTGGCGGGATGGTTTCAAAATACAAAAATTCACATACGCCCATATGCATTAGGATCATGTCAAGGGCAGCGATACGTTCCGCGTCCCAGTTTTTCAGTTTTGGTTTAATAAGTTCCAGGCAAAATTCCTTTTTATCGATGACACATTCCATGAGGTCAACGGCAAAGTCCATCTTTTCCTTACTTACCATTTCTCCAAAATTAAATGATGCAGGCTTTTGCAGGAACCCATTCATAAGCGTTATCATCATTTCCGCATCATCATCCCAATGGATAAATTTTTCTTCAATATCGCTTATAAAATTTTCATCGGGGAGCATGAGGCTTCCGAAAATATATTCAAGGATTTTCCTTTCCGATCTTCGATCCCTTGATTTAACCAGGATATATTCTTTATACTCTGAAGAAGAAGCCAATGACAGATAAATTTTCCTAACCAGTTCAGGGTCAATCGCGTGTTTTATTTTGAATTGCTCAACAGATTTTTGAAAGGAAACATTTTCAATGATGGCCCATATTATTTCATTACCTGTAATTTTCGTGTTGATATTGAGGTCATTTGCTGAGGGCAAATGCTTTTGCGCTTTTTGTGCTGCATCTTTTTCTGCAAAACGGGCCACCTCAACGATGAAATAAGCCAGGTAAGTAAATAGATATTGCGAATGCTCGATATTTCTTTTCAAGATCTGTAATGCTTCCCCGGGACGGGTTTCATTATTCATTGATTCAATGGTGTAAAGAGCCTGCATTACCTTAACCCGTATATTTCTTCTGCTTAGCATTTCTTAAAGAACTTTTTAGAGGCGGCAAAGATATATGAATGTGATAATATGCCAATGTGAAAGTTATTCAAACAAAAAAATGAAGAAAGGATCGTCATTAACGATAAATACCTGCATTACACCTGGTAGTTTAACATTCCCTGCTTCAATTGATGTGCTTGCTACATCTACCAAAAAAAAGTTGACGGGTATGAGTCAGAATACTCACGCCCGCCAACACACATTTATACCACAATGCTTTTAATGCACTACTAATTTTTTCCTGATAACATTACTGCCATCTTTATTTCCGATCTGTACAATATATACACCTCTTAATGGCTCAAGCCCAACTATCGTACTTTGCTGATTGAGCGTTTGCTCTTTTACTTTTTTACCAGTATTATCATAGATCGTCAATATCACGGGTTGCACGAAGCTATCAAGATAAATCTGCACCTGGCTTTGTGCCGGATTCGGGAAATATGTAAAATCATTTTTAACGCCACCAGTTGTAACAACACGAATATCCGACCATGTGAACGAACCGTCTTTATTTAATATTTGTAACCGGTAATATATTTTGGAATTGCTTAATGCAGTTGAATCAATGAAATTATAAGCAAGTTCGGTACCTGAATTTCCATTTATTCCCTTGCTATTAACAAAGCCAATCCCTGAATAAGTGGGTTCATTATTTTGTTTGCGCATAATAGTAAATCCTGATACATTACGTTCTGTAGCCGTTTTCCATGCGAGTGCTACTTTACCCGTCGCTATTTTTTGGGCAGTAAATAAAGTTAGATTGAGCGGCAGCGCACCAAGCGTAAACTGGTCGGAAGTGTCGCTGAAATTCAATATATTTTTTACCACTAATGTATACGTCCCGGGAGCCGACGTCGTATAATCGGGAGACGTGGCAGCCGGAATAACTACATTGTCCCTTAACCATTGATAAGTAAGATTTCTCCCTTGCAGGCCCTGGAATAGGAATGAACCTGTTCCCTGGTCAACAGGTGTAAAGTATGCCTTGGGACGACGTTGAGAACTGGTATCCAAAAGCCTGTACACTGTTTTATGTGTCAGGTATAAAATATATAGATCACCATACCTGTCTTCACCCATAGCAAGCGGGTTCCCTATCGTATCCTGTGCCCCGGTGATAAAATGAAAGGTATCGGTAAC
>JBDTLZ010000116.1:0-96949 GCA_039934515.1 Ginsengibacter sp. | reverse complement strand
GTAAGGAATGAACCGAGACACCATAACGTATTTGAAAATGAGTATGTGAGGTTGCTTGATGTATGGCTGGCGCCAGGCGATACTACGCAATTTCATATTCACGCGACCCCGTCGGTATTTAATATGTTTACACAAACAACTACTGTCTCTCAACTAATTGATGAGCAGCCATCGAAAAGTTCCACATCTGTTGCTGGAAGCACTTTTTATGATAGCCTGGTTACTCCGCGAATTCACCGGGTATGGAATAAGGATACGTCTTGGTATCACGTAATGGATATTGAACTCGTGGCCGGTAAGCCTCATATAGCTGAGCCCGTTTTGCAAATCGCTCACTTGCAAATTTTATTTGATAAGCCCCTGGTAAGGGGCTACCATCTCCAGCTTCCTGCAAATGGCAACCTGCAATTACCCGCATCAAAAAATGGTTACCTGTTGTTAAGTTTAGGAGAGGCCTCTGTCAATTACAAGTCGCTGGGTGCAATTGAAAACTATAACCTGGAGGCTGGCCATTATCATTGGGTAAGTGCAGGGCAGGAATTTTCAATTACTCTCAGCAATAGTACCCCGGCGGCCTTCACACTTTTCCAATTGAAATAATTGATTTGCGTATCGACATTACAATTTACTATAATATTCAGTTCCGGAGTATATATGAGGCCGGCTGATGTCAGTAATGTTCTCTAATATTGTCTTAGATTACCAGCATTCACATAACCCGTCTTTTTATTACTTGTTTGGGGATCGATATATTCGATCTTAGACCAGGTGTTATTTCTACTATCCTTTATGGATTCTATCACTCCTACCTGGGTACCTTTAGATAGGGTAAACAGTTTTTTGCTGCCAGCCGAAGGACCAGCATGTATGTATAAAGTACGGGTAACGGTAAATACAGGCACCTTATTTACGGGTTCATTTGGATTGATTATTTCCGTATTTTTTGCGGGCATAAATCTATCACCTACATCCATTGGCTTATTAATAAAAGATAATATTATAATGCCAAGAATAGTCACAGCGAGGGGATACAAAACTAAAATTTTTGAAAGCCTGTATTTTTTAATTGCGATGATAACACCAAATATACTGCCGATAAATAGTCCGAATATTCCCCATAAAATAACAGGGTTGGCTGAATCAAATTTTAAGAGATTATCTATATAGAAAAATAAATTGAATCCGAGGTACGTAAAAAACTTTGATAAAAAAATAATGAGCCTGTAAAGTATTACAATTCCAAGTAAGACAAATATGATCAAGACAACAAGTGGTAAATTCCTGATTTTTTTACTTAGTGCCATTTTTATTTAAATATTTTATTAAGAAATAAATACCTACGGCCAGGCAGGAAATAAATAAAAAGAACGCCCCGCCAAATAATGAAAATTCTGAATTGTAATAGAATGCCTGGTCAAACGTCAGAAAATAATTATAATCTGCACGTAACCAGCCGTTATGGGTAGAGGATAATATCGCCCGGATAAAAATAAATAATGCTGAAAAGATTGCGGCATATTTTAGAATTTCAATAATAAATGCATTTTTCGGAAAAACAATTTTGAATGAAACCGGGATCTTTATTTGCTGATGCGCTGAAGTGCTCACGATTAATTCGGTGTTATACTCAACCCCTTTGCGCAAAACCGAACTATAAATCCCAAGAGTGACAGACCTGTTAATTTGCCCGGCTGCAGCGGTAAAGGCTAACTTTTTTTCAGTCAATGTAATTCCGGGTATATCTTTCGAAAATGAAAATACAGCCTCAGTATAACCACGATTTTCAAGACTAAAATTTATTGTTGTCTCATTTACCTTGCCGCTTTGAATCTTGGGATAGGCAATAACAGTGAGGGGTGTGGTGATTTTTGAGTAAGGCGTTTTTTCATTTAAGATGTGTAAAAATTCTTCCAATCCTACATCCTGGGAAGTAAAGTTATCTTTTACTGCGTTCCATCTTTTCACGATTTCAAAACTACCGGTATATTGCAGCCAGGTTAAAATAGATCCATTATACAGTTCAGTTTTGCCGGCATTCCAGTTGTTGGAATTGTTATTTATCTCAACCGAGAGCTCGTAGATATTTTTAATGAGAATATTACCTCCAAAGCGATATGGTAATGTGGGATTGAACGAATACAACGTTGCTAAAAATGCCTGGTCAAAATTTTCCGATGAGTCACGAATTGAAATAAGTTTGGCATGGGTTGCCTTGTCAGTCTCTTTTAGCCAGTTTTCAATGTATCCCTTCTTAAGATCATCCTTTCCCGCCTTTAGTGACTGCTCATTTTCAAATATCATAGAAGTAAGTTCCTGGATATTTTTTGCTTTTTGTTGATCAATAAAAGGAAAAGGTAATGAACGATTGAGTTTAAAGACTATCTGGAAAAAAGCTGCATTAAGATCTTTTGAGTTATTGGAAATACTGCTTATTTCCCTGGCCAGTACCATATCTTTTTGAGCGATTACCTGTTTGAGCAGGTCTTCTTTGATGATCTGCTTTGCCTCATCCGGATCATTGAATAATATCGTGCCGATGTCTTCAATGGATGAGGCATATTTCCCCGGTAAAATCTGGATTCTTAAAGACTCTCTTTCTCTCCTGGTGGTTTCCGCCTCAACTATTTTTTTTTCTGTCATCCAGCTATCAACTGACAGAAGCTTTTCACTAAGTTTATTTCCGGATACATTCCCGTACGGATTGAAACCGAGGGCTTCTAATTTTTTGGTTATAATATCGGCGCTTTCCTCAATACCCAGATCGTATTTTAATCCTCTTTCAAAACATAGTTGGATTTCGGCTTTATCGGCACTTCCATCCAGCATCATGTGTTCAATACTGTCTTTCAAACCCTCCTCACCTTTTTTCAAACGTGCATTATTCAATTCGGTAAAATATCGCTGAATGCCTTCACTGGTGCCAATCTTATCAAACGCCCGTTTAATGGTCACCAGGGAATTTTCAATAGTTCCGTCACCGTATTTTGATTTAAATGCGATCCGGTTACCACCGGTATTCATAATCTCATATTTTGACTTCCAGAATTTTTCAAGTAATGAATAATTCTTTTTTACAACTTCGGGAGTTATAAAGTTGTATTGCCTGTAATCGAGGTATAGGATTGTAAACGGATCAGGCGAATTTATGATCTTCCAATCGCCATCTTCATCATCGAAGTCTTCCTGCAATTGATCGGGCCCACCTGATTCTGTGGATAATGCGATGCGCTCTGCCAAAGTTGAAGCCTGTACTGTCGCTGCCCCCGGTTGGCTCGTGACTGCTGCATCGTCACTGCCGATTATCCTTCCCTGGTGGTCTTTATCAGGCAACTCGCCTGATAATATTTTATCTCCGGGCATTTGTTTATTTTTTATAGCGGTCTTAATGCATCACAGGCGTATCTCAATGTTATGCACTTTATTTTTTAATTCTTTTTGATCAATGTCCTCATCTTCATTCACTATTTGCAACTCCCGGTGGTTTCCTCCGAATTCCACAAGAGAGTTTAAAACCCCATTCTCATCTATCAACATGGTCACCTTCACATCTCCTTCGGGGTTACCAAGTTGCAACTTACCCCTTAAAATACATTCATCGGGCCTGTGCGATTCACCTTCATATATCTTAAGCACGGCATTATTTTCTGCTTTAAAGGTTTCTACGATTTGGGCAGGCAGTAATTTATTCTTCCCGATCAGGTGTTCAATATACGGCCTGCCATTTGACTTCAATTCTATCCCGATTGTTTTGGATGTCACATCCTGTATCGCATTTTTTCCTGACCCGTAGATTGCGGCGCCGATGGCAATAGCAGTATCATAACTGAAGCCGGGAATGCTTGCATTTATTTTTCTACCGGCCATATCCTCCAGTAATTTATGAACCATGGGCATCCTGCAGGATCCGCCTGCTAAAATAATTTCATCAATATCGCCCCATCGCATGCCCGCCTGTTCAATAACTTTGGTGCAAATTGTGCGGCACAGGGATAATAAATTTGATGATCGTTCTTCAAAATAAAAAGGACGGTCCACGTCCATATCGAAATCTCCATACTCAAGGCTGGTATTTTGATCTGACCGGTATAATATTATTTCTATATCGGTTTCTTCTGAAGAAATGGTAACAATAGTTTGCTCATTATCCGTGAGGTCCAGTTTTGCATCTGTAGCTTTCTGTTGTATTTCCCATCCCATATCCTGCGGGATGTTCTTCCCGGTTCGTTTTTTAAACTCTGTGTAGAGATAGTGCATGATAACTTCATCCCAGTCTTTTCCACCCAATTGATCTGCGCCATCTGATGCAATCACTATGCTTTCGCCATCAATAAATTTAAGAATGGTGACGTCAAAGGTCCCGCCTCCTAAATCAAAGACCAATATTTTTTTATTTTGCCTTACTGTTCTGCCGTAAGCCAGCGCAGCCGCCGTAGGTTCATTTATCATTGACACCACATGCAACCCCGCGGCATACCCTGCATTTTTTGTATCATGCCGCTGAAGGTCTCCAAAATAGGCTGGCACTGTTATTACTGCGGGTATAACCGTTGATTTTTCATCAGCATCAGCAGCAATAAGCCCTTTTTTTTTCAAAAAATTGAATGCTTCTTTTTTTAGTTTCCGTAAAATGATCGCAGAAAATCCCGCTGCTCCATAATAAAAACCATTCACTTCATACCTGGTATTAATTGCTTTTAACCTGCCCATATCTCTCTTCACAAATTCATAAACCGGGGAGGTGGGCATGATTTTTCTATCATTTGCTTTCTTTCCAACGAAGGCCACTTTGCCATCAAACCAAATAACTGATGGAGTAGTTTCTGATCCTTCTGTTGCCGGTATTGTGTTGGGTGTTCCATGTTCATCGATAAAAGCAACACAGGAAAATGTGGTACCGAGGTCTATTCCCAAACATATGTCCATCTCTTTAATTCATTTTTGATTTTATGATATCCAGTAATATTTTGATCTCAGTTATGAAAACAGGTTCAATTAACCGTTGGCTTTCGCTGAGGGCCTGCATCTTTATGAATTCCTTCAATACGCCATCGCGTATGATCCGTTTTTCTGTTTCCCCCAGAAGAATTTTTGTATCTTCTGTGAACAATCCATATTTTATACCGAAGAAATTTAGTACTTCCACAAACCTGTTTAAACGGGCCAGTGTAGTGGTTTTGAATTTTGTGTTGTTATTGTTATCAAACAGGTCTTTATTGGTGATAGGTGTATAAAATTCTACTTTGCCATCAGTTAGTTCAATGTTTTCCCCACATACAATGCCGGCATAATAGGATTGCTGCTCATTGGTATCTTCAGGCATAGCAAACTCATCAGTAAAATCTGATGACAATACGGAAGATGACCCATTCCTGTTATTGGTAAGATCCATTACCACCAATCCTCCCGAGGCCTCACTTTTATGACCTGGAGATTGCAACTGCATTAATGCTTTTGGCTTTATCGCTTTTTCTGCCAGCGCCACATCATCGAGGCATTTAAAAAATGTTGCGTTTAATATCTTGGAGGCAATACCTTCCCGGCTATACTTTCCAAAATCTATCCAATTAATTAATTTGGCAGCATTTCCGCCCCAGTGCAGGTTGATTCCATCACTTTCAATTCGTGATAACAAACCACCAACTTTTTCATTGGTTGATACACATACCTGAGCCGCATAAAAAGACAAGGCGCCAAATTCAAGAGCGATAATTTGCCTGAGCCACTGAATGTCCTTATTATTGGCGTGTTTTACCAGGTTGTTGTGAATGAGGTCTTCTTCATTTTTTAAAATAAGGTTTAGTCTTGCAGAAAAATAACCGGACTCTTTACTTTTTTCTTCCAGTGCTATTGCCGCTGATTTACTAAACAATAATTCCCTTACCCTGTTATTGATCTGCAAAAGGTTTGATAACTGCCGGCCAGCAAGTAATACCGACGCGTCAAATTCAATTCTATTAAGGTACCAGATACTGATATCGGTTGTTCCTCCACCCACATCGAGTGTTATTGCGGCAATTTCTTTATTGGCACGCTCTTCAATTTTAGGTATTGTCAACTCACTCGCAAAATATTCACCCGACGCGATCCCCTCGGTTCGGAATACAGGTTTTTTTATAACAACTTTTAATTCGTTATCCATTACATTGCCACTGTGGATGCTAAGGATATGTGTTTTGCTGTCGGTATCGGTTCTTAACAGCTTGTCATAAACTTTTTCCCACTCCCTTTGAAATATGCTGATGTTTGTTTGAGAAAAGGCCTTTGGATAAGACGAGGCAAGCTCCACTTCCGCAACATTATTTTTAACTACTTCAATTAATAATAGGAATAGCAATCCCTCCAAAAAATATTCGGTATTTCGTTCGCCGGCGCCATCCCATTTAATGTCAGATAAAACATTTTCGGGAAACTTATATTCAATAGGATAATAAATGAAATAGTCGAGCACCAATGATTCCTTTACGGCTTTATTATAGATCTTGAGCGTGGAAGGTATCGGGAGGTTTACTTTCCTGGTTGGGAAGAAAAATTCCTCCAGCATTTTTACTTTATCAGCGGAATTATTGTTGGTAAGTGTTCGATAATAATTGGGAAAATCATAAGACCATCTTTCAGCAGAATCTGCAGAACCCCGGTTTTTAAAAACGTTGGTATTGGATGTGCCAAAATCAACACCAATGGTCCACTTGTCTTTTAAGCCCTGTGGCTGCCGGGTTTTATTTACCAGGATAAGGCCTAAGGATTCATTATTTTGGGTGTTGATCTCCACTGCTTCCGGGAAAGAGTTATCACCGGTAATCTCATAAATTTTTACTTTCTGGTTTACCGCTCCCTTGTATTCCCTTTCTCTTGATTTGACCAAAACCGATGCATTCTCTACTACCGGCGCGATGATATAACTTTCAGCATTGCTGTGAAACAGGTAATATTTTCTCCAGCTGCTTCCAAGGTAATTCGGGAATATTTCAACAGCAGGAACATCAATTTCCAAGATCTCTCCTTCTTCCTTTTGGGTGGCTTTCGATTTATAGGTTTTTTCAACCTTATAAGTGGTATTGCCCACCGGCAGGGTAAAGGAGAACTTTACAATATTGGAATCTTCCGTATAAGATGGATTAAGAACTTCTTTGATCTCGCTTGGAGAGAAAAACTCAAGAATTTCTTTTTTAAACGGCAGAATAAATTTCTGTTTGATATTTAATTCAGATTCGGTTCCGGGCAAAATATTTCCCTCCCGCGCTTTTAATAACCTGTTGCTTAGAAAAAACATTTCAGGCCTGATCCACAAACCACCGTCTTTGCCAATATCTACATTTTCTATTTTAGTGCCGGAAGCAGCATTGAAAAATGTATCTATTATGATTTTACTGTTTTCTCCCAGTGACTTAGGCCTCAATTCATTCCATATATTGACCTGGTTACTGATTATTTTCTCCGTGATAACCACAATCTTCTTCTGTGAATTCCTGGATGACTTTAACAGGATATCCGAGATCAACGATTCATTTCCTGCTGAATCATCTTTTTTAAGTGGCCTTAAAAGTTGCTGGTAAATATTATAGTCATTTAAAAATAAGGCAACGTGGCCTTTTATATCCACAATATCATCCGATACCTTGTGCGTTCTTACATCAATAGGATCGTGTTCTTTTAACCCTAATTTCTTTCTTATTTCATTTAGCCAGGTGCCTATCATATCATTGATATTGCCAACAATAAGATGATCAGGATTGGACTGCCCGGTAAAAAATAGCTGGTTGAGCTTTTGCTGAAGGATATACAGCCACTCTCCCAGGTATTCCAGTCCATCTTCTCTGGTTTCCGGGGGTGCGAGAAATCCTTCTTTGTCCTTAAATGAAAAGGGCAGCATTGATAACTTCGTATTGTAATCAACACCGGTGTAGACTAATGTTGTGGGTGAAAATGCACCAACAGGAACGCCTTTAAAACGAATCATTAAAATATTCGTCCATTGATATTTGATTCCTTTTTCAAGCTCCACATCCCCCGGGACGAGATTTTTTAACGCCGTTGAAAACGTTTCATCATCCAGCAATACAGAAACAATTTCAAGGTCGGCAAGCTCGGGTTTGATTTTATGTAACGCCAGCAAGCTCATCAATCCCCTCCACTCCTGCGTGCATAATTTTTTTAAGGGATGTTGCGATTTAGGTTTTACAGCAGATTGAAACAAAAGTGGCCTGGCCCAGATGTCGGGTATCGAAGTAACTCCTTTATGTATGGCCTGTTCATCTATAGTAATGGCATCACTTATTCCAAGAATAATTTTCCTTTCATTATTATTCCAGTGGCCGTGTTCTTTTGGAACCGGTATATTTTCTTCTGTTAGCTGAGGTAAATAAAAATGATGGGCCATAAGAATAGATGAGATTGATTATTTAGTATTGTTTGATTCAACATTGTAATTCGATTTGCTGTAAGCAGCTGCAGCTTCGTAAAATATATTTAAATATTTGTCCGATGCAATCGCAATTCGTTTATCTAATTTGACATCATTCAATTTATTTTTGAAAATTCTAAAATCTTCATTTTTTGATTTCTCATTTTTCAGAAGCTGCCCGATATTATTTTTTGTAACATCATTTTCGGGATCAAATAACCGCGGTTTTCCTTTTTCCATCTCTCCATTCATCAGTACTTTTTTATCTATGAAATTCACCTTGCCCGAATCGTCATCCATGGATGCTATCCAGAATAAAAAGTTATTGAGGAATTTTTCAAAATCGTCCAGGGGATCTTTGTTAGGATTTTGCCTTGGGTCTTTTTCCTTGTCCTGCTGGTCTTTATTATTAAATTTAAAATTTTCGACATACCAGGTGTCCTTGATATCCCTGTGATTTGTTGCTAATATTTTCTTGCCAAAAGTGAGGTAGGAATAGGCAAAAACTGTCATCGTGGTGAGTAATGTTTTCAATTTCCCCTGTTCTTTCCTTATAACAGTGGCATCCCTAGAAACAGGTAATGAATCCCATGAAATTTTTGTTGATTCCCTGGATGCAGTAAAAAGCATTTTTTCAGCGGTTTCTTTGGTATCTTCCTGCCTGTAGAAATCAAACGCAGCCAGGGAGGATACCAGCTCAATATAATGAGGAGAATTTTCCTGCTTCTTTGATCCTACGCCAAACTTTCCTACTTTTTGCCCAAGAGAATCTCCGATAAAATAGATCTCATCGAAACCCAAATCTTTTTCATTATAATATTGAAGTGCAGCCTTGGTAGCCAGCGGAAAATCATTTGCGGTTACGAACATTTTTTCAGATGTCTCGTTATCGAGTTCAAAAGTGAAATAGGGCAAAACCAATGCTCCGCCAAGAAGAATTTTGCTTTTATTCTCTCCGACCTTTGCAGCCGGGTGGTATTTTAAAATTTGCTTCGAACCAAAGGTTGGAAAGCCGGCTGCACCGGTTCCCCCGAAAACAGAGCCAACCAAAAAAACTTTTACGTCATTAATTTTTCTTTCTGCGAGGTCATCAAAGAGCATTTTAAAGGGATAGCTTTCCGTATCAGGATTGCTCATTACTACAGATCCGATAGAAGGATGCCCCCTGAAGCCTTCATTCAATTGAGTATCCAGTTCCTGGTTTGAAAATAAGACGGAGGCAAAATCTGCAAGTTCTTTTTTTTTCCGCTTCATGTTTTCATAATTAATGAAGCTGGAAAGTGTGGAGCCTTTATCGGTAAATATCTCCCATACAAACCCCTTTTCGTCAGGAGGAATTTTTATATCTGTTTTAAAAATCGGGTTATCCGGCGTACGTTTCAGGGCATCACGACATTTCTTATAATCTGCAATAAGGCTTTTGGTACGGGTAAGGTTGCCATTTCCTGCATCGGGGTCAACAATAAAAACCGAAAGCTCTTCGGGCCCGTAACCGGCAGCGCATAAATTTATAACGGCTTCAATTACTCTGGCGCCGGTACCGCCTATACCTATAAGATAATTCTTTGGCATTACTAATTTTTTGCTGGTTAATTATTTGAATAACGGAATAAATTTTACATTCCTGGGAGACATGACAAAAGTGCATAACCAAAAGAAAAACCAGGTATGCAATGAAATAAGTGCGTAAGTAATGATCCAGTCTGAAGTGAGAATTCCTTCCTTCAGGTTCATAAATACAAGTATAAATAGTAATGCTACTGCAACAATGATTTGAAAAATAAAGGATGTCCACCAAACTCTTTTGGCTTTTTTCAGATCTCCAACTGTTGAATCAAGGTTTCCATAATAATACCAATAGAGACAATTTACAATTCCAATTACTGCAGCTACACCCAGGATCATACGAAAATTACCAAGGAATTGCTCGGGAGTAGCTGTTGCCAACATTAAAGATTCACTGAACGGGCCACCGTAAAATATCGCGGTGATCACCCATAAAACTCCGCCCAAAGCGATTGTGATAAGATAATTTAAAGGACTTTTGTTCATAATCATTAACGTTTAAAAATATTGATATAAAGTTTTGAGACATATACCGGAGATATGGAGGCATTGGCGACCAGTAATGTTGAAGATAACTTTTCAAGGTTGAGGGTTTTATTTTCGGTAGGTGTATTGGGAACAGGAGCTTCAGTGGAAAAATCTTTAACCCATTTTGGTGTTTGCAAACCAGACAGCTCATTGGCTTTTAGATAAACAATGTAGGTATAATTGCCCGGCTCATCGTCATTATTTAAAACGAGTGTTGCCGTAAGTTTATCACCTGTTCTTTTAATATTTTCAATTGTAATATCATTGGTAGCAACACTATCCTGCTTAGTGGGCTTTGCGCCTTTCGATGATTTTTTAAAAGCAACTACTTCAAGATTCTTTTCCAGGAAGTCTGGTGACCTTCGTCTTCTTTTTAAATTTATTTCTACATCAAAACGCGCTTCTTTGCCTTCCTTTTTCATGCTGAAATCAAACAGGTTGTAAACATCTTCGCTGGCAGCTTTTTTATTAACAAATTTGGAATCCTTAGTTTTATTTACCGAAACTTTAAACGATTCCATAATGTATCTTGAAAAAATAAGTATCTGATCATCATTTACAAATGATTTAAGTTTTAATACATCAAAAAGGGATTCCAGGTTATCGTTATTGCCAAAAACAATTGCATAAAAGGGCCTTTCAGTGGTGTTTAGGGCGTAAGGCGCATGCCCGGGAACATCGTATACCGTTCCGTTAAAATCCGTTTTGATACCAAGTATCCCAACAGCAATGTTATTTGCGAAGCACTTATCCTTAATCTTTTCAACCATGGTATTTACATCGCCTTCATTCTGGAACAGGTCGGTTATCAATACACTTAATCTTTTCAAATCGGTGTTTTTTACTACGCTGTCTATATATGTATTTTTGAAAATACCGGGTTCCCTGTAAAACTGAAGATTGTTTTTAGCGGTAAGGAACTGGTTTCTATCTATTGGTTTTATTATTTGGCCAAACTTGAAAAATTTGATATCCGCATTTTTCCAGGCCGACATTCCACTGGCTTCGAGCTGATCCAGGAACTGGCTGTATTTCGAGGAGTTGTTAACTGCAAATCCTTCCATGGATGTTGTTGCATCAACATAAATATCAATACTGATCTGGTCTGTTTTTTTGTAGGGCGTACCAACGACATCCGTATCAAAATAAGTTATTGAATTTTTTATGATTTTAGAAGGACACCCCCAGCTAAAAAATAGTAAAAATAAATACGCCGGTTTCCTTAAATACGACATGAAATTTAATTTCATAGTGAAGGTTTAGAACGGTAATTTATAGAAGACATTAAATATATCAAAAAAAATAGTAACAATGTCACAATGCTGCGTTTCTTCAGCGAACAAAAACACAAATTTTCGAAAGTGCTACAGCATTACAGCGGTTTTAATTGCGGCTTCTTCCCAGGTAAATCAGGACATATTCCACCAGTAATGCAATGGAAGCCAGCGCGGCAATGACATAAGTAAGGGCAGCCCATTTTAAAGCATCTTTCGCCATTTCATGTTCTGCGGGTGTAGTTATATTTGAGGAGTCAAGCCATTTAAGGGCTCTTGCAGAAGCGTCGAACTCAACCGGTAATGTGATAACAGAAAATAAGGTCGATGTGGCAAATAAGATGATTCCAATTAATAAAATAGTTTGGCTGCCGCCCCCAAATGTAAACAAGCCTAAACCAATTAATATTACCCATTGAGCAAGGCTGCTGCTTATTTGTACAAGGGGCACCAGCCTGCTTCGTAACATGAGCATTGAATAAGCAGTAGCATGCTGAACAGCGTGGCCACATTCATGCGCTGCCACCGCTGCTGCGGAAACATTTCTTCCTTCATATACATCCGGGCTTAAGTTGACAGTTTTTTTTGTGGGATCGTAATGATCACTTAAAAAGCCCTGCACGGAAATTACAGTTACGTCATAAATACCACTGTCATGCAGCATTTTTTCTGCGATCTCTTTTCCGCTGAGTCCGCTGCCGGTGGCCACCTTGCTATAAGATGAAAATTTACTTTTGAGCCTGGACTGCACTATCATGCCCAACACCATACACAAAAGTGATATTACTAAAATTCCAGGGTGCATTTATCAAACTGTTTGACCCAAATTTACAAATTATGTTTTATCCGTCACCCTGGTTGGCCGGCACCGGCATTGCAAAATGATAAAGTGCACATAAAAAAAAAGGGAGAAAAATTCTCCCTTATAAACTCACATCAAATTATATCATTTATGATTTGAACTGGTGCATGATCTCTTTCGCCAGGTCTACCATTTTTTTAATTCCGTCTTCAGGCAAATTACCTTTCTTAAAATCGGCAAGCACTTCCGGCAGCTTGTTCTCCATTTCAAGTAAAAACTGCTCTTCGAAAGCCTGGATATTTTTTACCGGAACACTCGTCATTAAGCCGTTGGTACCAAGATAAATGATAGCTACCTGCTTTTCAACAGCATAAGGTGAAAACTGGGGCTGTTTTAATACTTCTACATTCCGGGCGCCTTTGTCCAGAACCGATTTCGTTGCAGCATCCAGGTCGCCGCCAAACTTTGAGAATGCTTCCATTTCACGATACAATGCCTGGTCGAGCTTTAAGGTACCGGCAACTTTTTTCATTGATTTTATCTGCGCATTACCACCCACGCGGCTTACTGATATACCCACATTGATCGCAGGACGAATACCGGCATTGAAGAGGTTACCTTCCAGGAAGATCTGTCCATCTGTAATTGAGATAACATTGGTAGGAATATACGCAGACACGTCACCTGCCTGTGTTTCAATAATCGGAAGTGCTGTTAAAGAGCCGCCTCCTTTTACCAGGTGTTTGATATTTTCAGGGAGATCGTTCATCTTCTGAGCGATCTCATCTTTTGAAATAATTTTTGCAGCCCTCTCAAGAAGACGGCTGTGGAGATAGAACACGTCTCCCGGATAAGCTTCCCGTCCCGGGGGCCTTCTTAGCAAAAGAGATACTTCGCGATATGCCACAGCCTGCTTACTCAAATCATCGTAAATGATCAACGCAGAGCGGCCGGTATCACGGAAAAATTCACCAAGCGCTGCGCCCGCAAAAGGCGCATAAAATTGCTGCGGCGCCGGATCGGATGCAGATGCCGCAACTATAGTGGTGTAGGCCATAGCGTCGTTATCTTCCAGGACTTTCATAACATTCGCGATAGTTGACGCCTTTTGGCCTATCGCGACATATATGCAGTAAACCGGGTTTCCTGCTTTATAAAATTCTTTTTGATTGATAATGGTATCAATACAAATGGCGCTCTTCCCTGTCTGCCTGTCACCAATTACAAGTTCACGTTGTCCACGGCCAATAGGGATCATTGCATCAATCGCCTTGATACCAGTTTGAAGGGGTTGCTTTACTGGCTCGCGAAAGATCACACCGGGTGCCTTGCGCTCAAGTGGCATTTCATATAACTCACCGGTAATAGGCCCACGGCCATCAATGGGTTCACCAAGCGTATTGATTACACGGCCAGCAAGGCCATCGCCAACTTTTATAGAAGCGATTTTCCCCGTGCGCCTTACTGTACCCCCTTCCTTAATATCGCCGCTGTCACCCATAAGCACAACACCTACATTGTCTTCTTCGAGGTTGAGGGCAATGGCTTTTATACCATTTTCAAATTCAACCAATTCCCCGGAGCTTACATTATTCAATCCATAAATACGGGCAATGCCATCACCGATCTGCAACACCGTTCCTACTTCTTCAAGATTGGCCTCTACATTAAAATTTGTAAGCTGGCTTCGAAGGATTGCAGAGATTTCATCAGGTTTAATATCAACCATAATATATATTTATATTTTTTCGAGTTGCAAAGGTAGAATAAGATGAGTGGAGAAACAAAAAACCACGATTAAATATTGCTCTTTTTAAGCTTGTAATAATTGGGAAATACATCACTGCAACGAAATGGTAACTACTGGTGAAACATGAGAATATCCCCCTTTTTATTTCACGCGTTGTTGGCAAATTCCTAATCCATAACAAGTATATCCGCCGTTTTGCGCTCAGGAATTACCTGAGCTTGTGAAGCCAATCGTTATTCGCAAACTGTTTTTTTACATCATTTAGATCTCTCAAAATACTTGCGTCAATAAGCTTCCCGTCCATCTCAAGAACAAATCCACCTATAAGTTTATCATTGACACATGTTTCAAGCTCGATATTTTTTACAGAGGCGGCGGATTCAATTTTACGAATAAAAGAATTTTTTATCTCGTCAGTCACAGGTGTTGCAGTCGTTAGCTTTACCTTATGAATCCCTTTTATTGTATTGTATTGTTGTATAAATGAAATATTGATCTCGGGCAAAAGTGATTCCCGGTTTTTGCTGCAAAGGAGTTTTATGAAAGTTTGGGTAATTTTTGAAATGTTATTTTTAGTTACGGCATTGATAATTTTATATTTTTTGTCTGCACTAATTACCGGGCTTTTAAGCATCAGCACAAATTCACGGCTTTGGGCACCAATCGCATGAAGCAACATGATATCATCGTGTACACTATCAATCAGTTTCATTTCCTCCGAAAGGTCAATAAGGCTTTTTGCGTACCGTTGGGCTAAACGTGGATTTTGCATTTGTCAATCTTTACGTATCGTATGTATTACAGCATATTGCTAGTTCAGCTCTACATTTGCGGCCAGTTGCTGTATATATTTCTCCTGTTCTTCTTTGCTGCTAAGCTCTCTTCTCAGTATTTTTTCACTTACCTCTACTACAAGGTTTCCAACCTGGTTTTTCAGATCGGTTATCGCTGCCATTTTTTGCTGGTTGATGGCGCCCTGGGCATCAACTATAATTTTATTCATTTCGGCTCTTGCCTGTTCTTTTGCTTCGCTAATGATCTTATCACGGGTTTCCTTGGCTTCCCTCATCATCTGCGCCCGTTCTTCACGTGCTTTGGCCAGCAGGATTTCATTTTCATTTTTCAATTCCGCCATCTCCTTTTTTACGATCTCGGTAGATAAGATGGCATCAGATATGTTTTTTTCTCTCTCGTTGAGTGATTTCAAAATCGGCTTCCATGCGAATTTGGCGAGGATATAAAAAACGATAATAAATGCAAGTACTGTCCAGAAAATCAGGCCCAGTTTAGGAAGTAAAAGTTCCATAAAAAGAAATTTTAGAATGTAAGAGTGCTGATAATCGCTTTAAGCATTTCTAAACTAATGTAAAACAAGTTCGGTCATTTAAAAATACCGCATCCTCCGCCCTGTGCATTGGATGCAGTATAAGTTTGTGCTTAGGCGGTTTTAAGAACTGCCAGTAATCCTGCAATAACTGCGAAAAGGGCAACCCCCTCAACAAACGCGGCCGTAAGGATCATGTTTGCACGAATGTCATTGGAAGCTTCCGGTTGGCGGGCAATTGCTTCAACAGCACCCTTACCTATCTGGCCAATTCCAATTCCTGCTCCAATCGCAGCAAGACCGGCGCCGATAGCACCACCCATGTGGGAGAATCCAACTTCTGTTAACAAGGTCAATAAAGACATAATACCTGGTTTTTGTTTATGAATAAAAAAAATTTATAAAGTGCTTTCACTGCCGTGACGTGGATCATGATCGCTTCCTTCAAATCCCTGCCCTATAAATATAGCGGTAAGGTTTGTAAAAATAAAAGCCTGTATAAAAGCCACTAATATTTCTATTAAATAGATGAATACTGTAAATAATATCGATACCGGTGAAAAACCCCATCCGGCAATTTTACTCATAGCCCCAAAAATAAATATGAGAGAAATAAAGCTTAAAATAATAATATGACCTGCCACCATATTGGCAAAAAGACGTATAATTAATGCCGCAGGCTTTATAATAAAAACACCGGCAACTTCCACAGGTACTAAAATGACTTTTACGAGAAAAGGAACCCCGGGAGGCCAGAATATATGTTTCCAGAAATGACCGGTGGTACTAATGAGAATTACAATTAAAGAAATTAAACCCAATACCATCGTAAAGGCAATATTACCGGTAACATTAGCCGATCCCGGCAGCATACCAAAAAGACTATTGATCAATATGAAGAAGAAAACCGTGAGGAGATAGGGCATGTACTTACCCCAGCGATTACCCAAATTCACCTTGGCAACATCATCCCGCACAAAGGTAATGACCGGCTCGAGTGCATTTTGCCACCCCGAAGGTGCTGAAGTAATCCCATATCCGTTCCTGTATTTTTTTGCAATACCCGTCATCAAAAGGACCAATACTGTGAGCGCTATAAACATCTGCACCACGTTTTTGGTAAGCGAGAAGTCATATACCGAAACGCCCTCTTCAACGGGTACAATATTTTTCCCGTCTACAAGCTTGTAACCGTCATATTCTTTCTCACCCTCTTCACCAAAACGGGCAGATGAAAAAGCCGAAAAGCCCTTTTGAGGGGAATATAAAATAACGGGAAGGTGAATGGTCGCGTGCAGATCCCCTATTGAAAAAAAGTGAAATTCATAGGCATCCTGAACGTGGCCCATGATCTCTTTGGTAGGATCAAATTTTTCTTCAGAAGTTCCATGTTCCGCCGGCTTTTCCTGTGCAAAAAGCGTATTCGAAAATGATAGCATGATGAAGCTGAAAACCGCTACCAATAAAGATTTCATGCTTTTGGATCCCATACCTATCCTAATTTTGGCGCAAAGATAAGGTGTTTGTATGAGGATATGAAATGACCCGGAATATTATTTAAAAATTTTACAGATATTATATCCATTTTTTTAGATAAAATCAGGAAGAAAAGAGGCCACTTTGTTGATGTGCAATTTCCTTTCAGTAAGGTGCCGGGAAAACCGGCTGTTAATTATTACAGCAAAATATATTGTAGGTTGTTATCCCCGGCTGACCCACTGTAATAATATGCCCTATTGTTGGCCAGCCAATAATGTTAATGCTACATTTTGCGTTTTTAGTGTTGGTGAGAAGAAGGCGTGCACTTGTTATCGCTGATCGCCAGGATCTAAGTGTTATTTTTGCAACCCGTATAATAACTTTGTTTCGAATTACTCGAAAAACACGGAAACATATTTGAAAACAGCGAAGGAAATAGCAGCATTACCATTTATCGCCCTGATAAAATTATACCAGTTGGTCCTTTCCCCATGGCTAGGGCCGTCATGCCGGTACACACCTACCTGCTCGCAATATGGTATTGAGGCATTAAAAAAATACGGGATTCTTAAAGGATCATGGCTTACTATAAAAAGGATCGTGCGCTGCAACCCATGGGGAGGTCATGGACACGATCCCGTGCCATAATACCAGGCATCGATTATTGAATATAAATGTTAGATTTTCAAGTAAATTATACGGCAATACAACCACCAATATTCAATAACCAACGCAATGGCGATTTATGCATTTCCAAAATGTTCAGCAACTTTTTTCCAGTTAACCACATTCCAGAAAGCCTTTAAATAATCAGGCCTTTTATTTTGATATTTTAAATAATAGGCATGTTCCCAAACGTCGCAACCTAATATCGGCTTGCATTTGCAATCGGCCACATCCATTAAAGGGTTGTCCTGGTTGGGTGTTGAACAAATGACGAGTTTGCCACCTGCAACGCCAAGCCATGCCCAGCCACTACCAAAACGGGTGGTGGCGGCTGTGTTGAATTTTTCTTTCATTTCATCAAAAGAACCGAATGCTTCATCAATTGCCGTTGCTAAATTCCCCTCAGGCTTCCCACCTCCCTCTGCGGATAAGATTTCCCAGAAAAAAGAATGGTTCCAATGACCGCCTCCGTTATTGCGTATTGCCGGGCTTAATGTTCCTGCGCCTGCAAGCAATTCTTCCAGGGACTTATTTTCATTTTCTGATCCTGCAATAGCCTTATTCAGGTTATCTACATATGCCTGGTGATGCTTATCATGATGGATCTGCATAGTCTCTTTATCAATGGTTGGTTCCAATGCATCGAAACTGTAAGGCAAAGCCGGTAATGTAAATGCCATAGTTGTAAATTTTAAGTTTAATAATTAAGACCGCAAAATTACCAAAGTATCCAGTATAAAAAGTATCGAAATGTTTAGAAATTCCTCATTCCGAAAATATAGCCAGTTGTTTTTTTGAAATGTCAGCAGGAATTAAACAAACACTAAGCCAGATAACCATTGAACATTTGTAAAGTTGCTGAAAGAGGCCACTTTATTTTCTCTTACTCCTGAAGAAATTCTTCAATATTGCCGCGCATTCTTCTGCGCAAATGTTGTTGACTATCCCGGTTTTGGGATGCAATGTTGTATCCCCGGAAGTTGCTGTTTTCTCATTGTGACTGCTACTGCGGGAAAGATGCAGGATGCCTCCATGTTTTGGATCGGGCGCGCCATACACTAATTTTCCGATTTTACTCCAGTATAAGGCACCACAACACATAATACATGGCTCGATCGTAACATATATAGTTGCCCCCGGTAAATATTTGCAACCTAAATAATTAAAGGCGGATGTAAGCGCAATGATCTCAGCATGGGCTGTTGAATCATTAAGGGTTTCTACCTGGTTATAACCCCGGCCAATGATGGTTTCCTGCATTACGATTACGGCTCCGATAGGAACCTCATCGGCGGCAAGCGCTTTCTGAGCTTCTTTCAATGCTTGTTTCATGTAATGCTCATGGTCCATCCTTTTGAAATTATATGGGTATGTATTTAATTATATTTTCTAATAAGATGCGATTATCTTGAGGAAACAAATGTATAAGTTATGAGTGATTTAAATTCAGCGCTCAAAAATCTCCGCGATTTTCATAAGAGCGGTGCAACTCTATCTTATGAATTCAGAAAAAAGCAACTTGACACCTTTGAAAAAGTTATCAAAAAATACGAGGATGAAATCAACTTCGCTTTGTATACAGATCTTAAAAAGAGCAGGGAAGAAACCTGGGCTACTGAAACGGGTTTGTTGATGAGCGAAATAAGGGGTGCCCAAAAAAATTTGCGCAAATGGATGAAGCCAAAAAGAGTCGCCACAGGGCTGGTTACTTTTCCATCTGCCGGCAGGATATACCGGGATCCTTTAGGTGTCGTATTGATCATTGCACCCTGGAACTATCCGGTGCAATTATTATTGATACCCCTGGTGGGCGCTATGGCGGGCGGTAACTGTGCAGTATTGAAACCATCCGAACTTGCGCCGGCTACAGAAGCAATTATCAAAAAAATCATCGAAGAAGTTTTTCCCTACCAGTATGTAAGGGTGATCACCGGTAATGGCGCAGCCGTAGTTCCGGAGATGATGAACAATTTTCGGTTTGACCATATATTTTATACAGGAAGCGCGACAGTTGGGAGAGAAATTTATAAGCTTGCGGCAAAAGATCTTGTTACTGTTACCCTGGAACTTGGTGGCAAAAGCCCTTGCATCGTGTATGCCGATGCTGATATAAAAATTGCTGCAAAGAGAATTATTTTGGGCAAATTTTTAAACGCCGGCCAAACTTGTATTGCCCCCGATTATATCCTGGTTCAGGATAAAGTGAAGGATAGATTATTAGGTGAATTGAAAAAGAATATACAGGATTTTTATACGCATGATCCTTCGTTGAGTTCGGATTATGGAAAAATAATAAGCAAGACAAGGTTTAACAAGCTCGAGGGGTATCTTGCCAGGGAAAAAATTTTTTATGGCGGAAAAAGTGATGCCTCCTTGTTATATATTGAGCCGACGATCCTCACCAATGTATCCCTGGATGATGATGTGATGAATGAAGAAATTTTTGGCCCGGTGCTTCCGGTGTTGGCCTTTTCCACAACCGAAGAAGCTATGCAAATAATGCAACAGAATGAAAACCCCCTGGCCTTTTACCTTTTTACAAGTGACAGCGCAACTGAAAGAGAATGGGTGAGAAAAATTCCATTCGGTGGCGGATGTATCAATAATACGGTCTGGCATTTTGCCAATGAACATTTTCCTTTTGGAGGTATAGGAAAAAGCGGTCTTGGAGCGTACCATGGCAAAAATACTTTTCATGTTTTTACACATGCAAAATCCGTCTTAAAAACGGCAACATGGATAGATCCTTCTTTAAAATATCCACCATTCAAGGGGAAATTGAAATGGTTTAAGAAATTGATCGGATAAACCCTTAATTCTATTTTAATGTCCATTCTAAAAACATTTATTGCTATCTTTTACCGGCTCCGTATGAAATTTTCAAAAATTACCGGCAGGGGCATTGACACCGCAACCAATAAAAACAATATGAGCGCACCTTCGCAATTTTACGCTTTAAAGGCAACTACAAACGCCGGGACCGAAATTGAATTTGAAAAATACAGGGGAAAGAAAGTTTTATTGGTAAATCTTGCGAGCAAATGCGGCTTTACACCTCAATATGCCGAGCTTGAAAAGCTACACCGGGAAAATAAAAATGTTGTCATCCTTGGTTTTCCTTCCAATAATTTTGGCGCGCAGGAGCCGGGGATTGATAGCGAGATCGCTGAATTCTGTAAAATAAATTATGGGGTCACTTTCCAGCTTTTTAAGAAAGAGGATGTGAAAGGCCGGAACAGCCAGCCTGTTTACCAATGGCTTAGCGATCGGGGTAAAAACGGGTGGAATAATGAAGAGCCACAGTGGAATTTCTATAAATATCTTGTTGATGAAAAAGGGGATCTTGCAAAGGTATTTTCGTCTTCAGTTTCACCATTAGACATCCCTTTATAGATAACCTGGCTGACTAACATATGCAACGGTCATTGAATTTATTGGCGGCATTCGCGACCTATCACACCGCACATTTCTCATGGTAGTTGATCAGTTCAATCGCCAACCTTTCAAATTCATACCCGCTATAGTGCTCTACAACCTGGTCAAGCACTTCCAGTATTTCATCCATTTCCTTAAGAGTTACCAGCTTATTGCGGTATTCTTTAATATTGGGCATGCCTTTTAAATAGTTGGTATAATGCCTGCGCATTTCATTGATACCAACTACAGGGCCCTTCCATTCATACGATTTTACCAGGTGTTTTTTGCACACGGCTACCCTCTCTTCAACGGAAGGTGGGGGCAATATTTCTCCTGTATTCACAAAATGAGTGATTTCCCTGAAAATCCATGGATAGCCAATAGCGGCACGGCCTATCATAATACCATCGACCCCATACCTGTTTTTGTATTCCAATGCTTTTTGGGGCGAATCGATATCTCCGTTTCCAAAAATAGGAATGGTTATTCTTGGATTTTCTTTCACTTTTGCGATCAGTTCCCAATCTGCTTCACCCTTGTACATTTGGGTACGCGTGCGGCCGTGAATGGCAAGTGCTTGTATGCCTGTATCCTGCAACCGCTCTGCAACCTCTTCAATATTTTTTGTATGGTCATCCCATCCAAGGCGGGTCTTTACGGTTACTGGCAGCGACGTGCTCTTTACAACCGCATCGGTTAACCGCATCATTAAAGGAAGATCTTTTAATACACCCGCACCGGCACCGCGGCAGGCAACTTTTTTTACCGGGCAGCCAAAATTAATATCCAGGAGATCAGGATTGGTTGCATCTACAATTTTTGCGGCAAGGGAAAGGCTTTCTTCATCTCCGCCAAAAATTTGAATACCAACCGGCTTTTCATAATCGAAAATATCCAGCTTTTTGCGGCTTTTGATGGCATCGCGAATCAACCCTTCGCTGCTTATAAATTCGGTGTACATCAGGTGGGCGCCATTATCCTTACACACAGCACGAAAGGGCGGGTCACTTACATCTTCCATCGGCGCCAGCAATAATGGAAAATCAGGAAGTTGTATGTTACCTATCCGTGGCATCTTTTTACGCGATCGTTAATTTTAATATTTATTTGTCAGTGTGCACCTGCCGACATTGACCGTTGATAATGTTAATAGCTATTGTATCAATTATTTGGCTGTAAATTTACGCACTTAAAAATTGAGATGATAACGATTGACAGAAATTCGAAAAATATCAGTTTCCCGGCACAACTGGGAATTTTACTGGGATTGATAGGAGCCGGTCTTATAATAGGCACCATTATTTCTGCTGTGGTTTGGGTCGTGATGACCGGAAGGCCAATGCTGTCAATGGAAACCGATATGCTCAAACCTCAATATTATGGCGCTATAATGGCAGTGCAGGTGTTCTCCACCTTCTTCCTGCTTTTTATCCCGACCTACGTTTTTTCGCTCATCTGTTATCGGAAGTCCGGCAAATTTTTAGGGTTTACTATTAATATAAACTCCAAACAGGTCTTTTTGCTTCTTGGCATTCTCATTCTCACTTTCCCCTTGTCGGGAGCACTGGCCGAATTAAATAAAATAATCCCGATTCCCATTAGCTGGGCTACAAAATTTAAACTCGCGGAAGATGCGAGAGCGGCCCAGGAAATGGCCCTTATCAACATCAACTCATTTCCGCGGTATATTATTTCCCTGGTAATAATAGGATTATTGCCCGGCCTTTTTGAAGAAGTATGTTTTAGAGCGGGACTTCAAAATATTCTGCAACGTTGGTTTAACGGTCCGTGGGCCGCCATTATCTTAACCTCAATACTCTTTAGCCTGATACATATTTCCTATTATGGCTTTCTTGTGCGATTTGCATTAGGTGTTATACTTGGTATCGTGTTCTATTACAGCAAGAACATATGGCTGCCAGTACTTTTTCATTTTTTATACAATGGACTGCAGGTTACCGCCTTATATATGTTTAATATTTCCGGTGCAAAAACTCAGAAAGATATCGAGGAAAACTTCCCGATTTGGGCCGGGATAATTGCATTGGTGTTCATCATATACTTGTTTATTCAATTCAGGAAAACTTCTTTGGTACAAAGAGCAAAAATAGTGGAGGAAGATCTCCCCGGGGATGACTTTAATAACTGGGCAGCCGCACAATCTTAATTTATTTTTAATGGCCTTTGATTCAAAAACTTTTAAAACCAGGGCGCTAACCTCTGTTGTTTTTGTTTTGATAATGCTTGCCGGGTTGTTATGGAACCGTTGGACTTTTATTGTTCTTTTTACGGTCATTCATTTTGGCTGCTGGTACGACTTCGTAAAGATGGTCAAGAAAATATACCCTCTTTCCTATAAGTATGTGAGCCTCTATGGGATTTTTTATATAACACTCCCGATAATCTCACTCCTATATGTAAGGCTTGATACAAGGATAACGAATGAGGAGGATTTGTTGAAAGTAATTCCCTGCGGCATTATTTTTTCTATCTGGATCAATGATACGATGGCCTACATCACAGGCTCTTTTTTTGGCAAAACACCCTTTTCTGTAATTTCTCCCAAAAAAACATGGGAAGGAACTATCGGCGGCGCTTTACTTTGTGTAACTGCTATTGCATTGATCGGCAATGCAACCGGTTTTTATTCTTTTACAACCTGGATTGTCATTGCTTCCTGCTGCGCTGTGTTTGGAACCCTTGGTGATCTTTTGGAAAGTAAATTAAAGCGCATGGCAAATGTAAAGGACAGCGGCACACTCATGCCCGGGCATGGAGGTTTCCTGGATAGATTTGATTCCCTGCTTATCGCCACCCCATTCGTTGCAGCATATTACTATTTTTTTATATAAATAAACAAAATAAATACGTTTTTCTTACCCCTCACTTTTTTATATTTGTAGTTAAACTTATTGGATGAACATTCATAGGGAGGGGTATAAATCTATTGCTTTGAGCGCGCTTGTCTTTGGCACTGTTAATATAATTTTCTTTTATTTTTTCAGTGCGTCATTGCCGGTTGTTTCATGGATTGTTTTTGGCATTACCTTATTATTATTACTATTTATTATTTCATTCTTCCGTTCTCCTAAAAGAAACTGTACCGTGGCCCATCACCAGGTAATATGCCCCGCCGACGGGAAAGTTGTGGTAATAGAAGAGATTACTGACGTTGAATATTTTCATGACAGGCGCATACAGGTTTCTATATTTATGAGTCCGGCTAATGTACATATCAACAGGATCCCGATGACGGGCGAGGTGGAATACAGCCAATACCATAAAGGGAAGTATCTTGTTGCCTGGCACCCGAAATCTTCGCTGGAAAACGAGCGGCATTCTGTTGTAATCAAAAGCGATAATGCGCAAATATTGGTAAAACAAATCGCCGGTGCTGTTGCCAAACGGATTGTAAACTATCTTAAAGTAGGGCAGACCGTGGAGCAGGGCGCTGAAATGGGCTTTATCAAATTTGGCAGCCGGGTTGATGTCTTATTGCCTGTTGGTACAGAATTAAATGTTCAGCTCAACCAGGTAGTGAAAGGCGGCATAACGGTTTTGGCAACCATTGATACGCTGGTGCCGGTAGCAGAAGAACAAGAAGTTGAAGAAGAATTTTAAAGCATCCCCATGCAAAACCCGGTAAATGAAGTAAAAAAAGGTGAGGGCTGAGTTACCGCAACTTAATTATAAGATAGATTCCAGTTCCTTTAAATGATAAATTGTGTGGGTCGGCGTTGTTGAGGAATCTGCCTTAATATGGTTTACAAAAATGGTGTCCATGCCTGCATTTAATGCACCCAGGATATCTGCATCCTGATTATCCCCGATCATGACGCATTCCCTGATATCACCGCTGGTCTTTTTTAAAGCGTACTCAAAAATTTCCTTTTGGGGTTTCATGGAATTTGAAATTTCCGAGGTAATGACATGGGTAAAATATTTTGCGAGATTGGAATTGTTCAACTTGCTCCATTGTGTTTTTTCAAAGCCGTTCGTAATAAGATGGATGGAATAATCTTTTTTCGTCAGGTAGTCAAGTATTTCGAAAGTGTAGTCAAAAACTTTCTTTTTTGTAGGGAGGATCTCAAGGAATTTGGCACTCATCTCTTTCGCCAAAACCTCATCACCTACTTTAAAATCAAGCAGCGATCGCCACATGCGCTTCCATTTCAGCTCTTCACTGCTGATAAATCCTTTTTCATACCGGCTCCATAAAATAGTATTGTGCTTTAAATATATTGTGTAAAAAAGCTCAAAAGGTGAAACGAGTTTGGATTCAAGCGAAAACAGGTGATAAAGCTCCAATAATGACTCTTTTGCATTGGTATCAAAATCCCATAATGTATGGTCGAGATCAAAGAAGAGATGGCGATATTTTAAAGAATCGGGATTCACAGATTGTTTAGATTTGTTATAGATAGATAGTGTTATTCAACGAAATAAAATTATGAATATTGTAATAACAGGCGCAAGCAAAGGTATGGGAAAAGCTTTAGCGCTAAAATTTGCAAAAACCGGGAATAACCTGTTTATAGGTGCTCGAAATGAGACGGAGCTGGCAAATGCCGCGGATGAGATCAGGCAAAAAGGGAACGCTTCCCGTGTAGAATATTTTGCGGCTGATCTTAGTGAATTGTCTGCCGTTGGGAAATTCGCGGCATGGCTAAACAATCAAAATATTACACCAGGTATACTGATCAATAATGCTGGGCGGTTTATACCGGGTAACATTCACAATGAGGCGGAAGGCATCCTGGAAAAGATGATCGCCACTAATTTATATAGCGCCTACTACCTTACAAGAGCGGTGTTGCCGGCGATGATAAAGGAAAGAGCCGGGCATATTTTTAATATGTGTTCTATCGCTGCATTAAAAGCTTACGGGAATGGCGGCTCTTACAGTGTGAGCAAATATGCTTTAATGGGCATGAGCGTTAATTTGCGCGAGGAGCTGAAGCCGTTTAATATTAAAGTGACTACGGTATATCCGGGTGCAGTGTACACTGCTTCGTGGGAAGGTACCGGCATTGAAAAGTCCCGGATCATGGAAGTGAACGATATTGCAGAAATGATTTACGCATCGTCGTTGCTTTCACCCCAGGCATGTGTTGAGGATATCATTATCCGTCCGCAATTGGGCGATCTGCCATAAACTATTTAATTTTTTTTTAACAAGGGCTTTATTTTTTTAACTTCCCTTCGTTTTTTATAAAGAGTAATTTTGTTGTTCATGATGATTTGATGGCGCATGATAAAATGTTTACAAAGAGGCTTTGCCAAACTTTTACTGGTGTTGGTTTTTACTGCTGCTATAGGTGGTTTCTGTGTTGTATTGGCCCAGCCAAATTTTACAACCGTTTGTGAAAAAAAAATTGGTAAGAACGATTATTTACAGGTACAGTTTAAAGTTGAAAATGCTGCTAATGTTGAAGCTATAGATCCCCCATCCTTTAAGGATTTTTCGATAGTAAGCGGTCCAAGCCAGGAAAGTGGGATGACCAGTATCAATGGAAAGGTGGATCAGTATGTTGCCATTAGTTATTATTTAAAGCCAAACGCTACCGGCAATTTCACGATTGGGCCTGCGACTGCAAAAGCCGACGGGAAAGAATTTCATACCAGCCCGGTAACTGTTGAGGTAACCAATTCGTCGGCTGCTTCATCATCCTCGCCGGCAAATTCCATGAAATCACTGTCTCCATTTGGAAATATGAATTTCGATTTCTCCCCGGAACCGACGGTTCATAAATTTGATGATTATATTTTAAAAAAGGGAGAGAATGTAAATGAAAAAGTGCAAAAAAATCTTTTTGTAAAACTGGACGTAAGTAAAACCAATTGTTTTGTTGGAGAACCAATTATTGCTTCATATAAATTGTATACAAGGTTGCGCTCGGAGACTAACATAACCAGCGCCCCATCTTTCAATGGATTTTCTGTAAGTGAGCTGGAACTGAATAATAATAATTCTGCAGGAATTGAGAAGTACAACGGCCGCGAGTATAATGTCTACATCCTCCGGAAAGTGCAGTTATATCCGCTGCAAGCAGGAACTGTTACCCTCGATCCCATAGTGGCAGATAACAAAGTGACCTTTTTGAAATCTGAATATGCGGGTTCACAAAGAGGCGATTTGTTTTATGATATGCTGCAGAATTTTGCGGATGCCACATCGCCACAAGATGCAGTAATTCAACAGCATGTGACCCTCCAAAGCAAAGCAGTGGAGATAAAGGTCAAACCCTTGCCCGAGGTGAATAAGCCTTTGGATTTTAAAGGCGCTGTTGGAAGCTTTACCATGCAGGCAACTCTTCAAAAAAACAATATTACTACAGATGATGCGGGAAATTTGAAAATTGGTATCGCAGGTGCCGGGAACATTCAGTTGATCAATGCGCCAAGGGTGATATGGCCCGATGGAATGGATGGTTATGAAGCAAAAATTAACGATGATATCAACAAGCTTTCTGTTCCCATGAGGGGGACTAAAACTTTTACTTTCCCGTTCACTGTTTCCGGGGCAGGAAGCTATACAATACCCCCGGCTTCATTTTCCTATTTTGATCCGGTTTCATCGGCGTATAAAACGTTGCATACCGAACCACTTGTTATAAACGTAACCAAAGGAACAGGTAATTCAAATAACCCTTATTTAAAAAATAAAATTATAGAGACCCCAAATGAAGCCAATATAGTCACCCGGTATGGCCTATATTTTTTAATAGGAATTGTATTGATCGCCGGCATTATATTTTGGCTATATGCAAGGAATAATTCTAAGAAAAACAGTGAGCTTTTGAATAAGGCTGTTGAAAATCAAGATACAGAAAAAGCGGTTATCGGGCCAAAACAACAATTTGTCATTCCTGCAAATCCATTGTACGAAGCCCATGAAAAATTAATGGAAGAAAATAGCGGCGCGTTTTATGCTGTGCTCGATGCGTCTTTTAAGAAATATTTATCGGCTAAGTTCAATGTTCCGACTGAAGAGCTCACCAAAAAGAGATTGAATGAGGAACTGGACAAACGCAATGTAGGTCTTGGTACTTCTTTATTACTTTCCTCATTGATGGAAGATGTGGAACTGAACGTATACGCACCACCTTCAAATATCAATCATTTGAAAGAAGTATATGAAAAAGCTTCAGAGGTTGTTTCGCTGCTGGATAAACAGGTTTCTTAGTTGTCGGTGAATTTATACCCGATGCCTCTTATAGAATGAAAGAATTTTGGATTCCGGCTGTCTTCCTCGAAATATTTCCGGAAGCTCAGAATGAAATTATCAACTGTTCTCGTGGTAGGATAAACATTGTAACCCCACACCGATTGTAATATTTTTTCACGGGTTACCACTTCGTTTTTATTTTCAATAAGCAACTTCAGGAGCATCACCTCTTTCTTTGTAAGTGCAACTTTATCTCCAACCCTGGTAGTGCATTCCAATGCTTTAAAATTAATATTATTTTCGCCAAATTGAAATATTTCCGTGACGGGTTCCTTTGAAGAAATAAGCTTGCTTTTATTGATAAGCTTGTTAACTCTTATGAGCAATTCTTCAAGGTCAAACGGTTTTGTAAGGTAATCGTCTGCTCCTTTTTTTAATCCAATGACCCTGTCTGAGCTGCTGTTTTTTGCACTTAGAATTAAAATAGGAATTTCGGAGTTAAAGAGCCTGATGTTTTCGCAAACAGTAATGCCGTCAATTTCAGGAAGCATAACATCAAGGATGATAAGATCAAAATATTCATTGTGCAAAGCCTTTAGTGCTTCTGCGCCATCGTACGCGGAGGTAACTTCATATCCTTCCAATTCGAAATTCAATCTCAGGGCATCCTGCAGGTTTTCTTCATCTTCCACCAATAAAATAGAGAGTTTTTTTTTCATAACAGTAGTTTGATTAGAAGTTAATAATTTGATTCTTTTATAAGTGTTATCTCAAAAATACTTCCTTGCGGGAAGTTCTTTTTCATTTTGATAGTACCATTATGTTCCTGAACAATTTTCCTGGTAAGGTATAGCCCAAGCCCTGTACCTTTTTGTTGCCTCATGTTACCGCGGTAATATTTTTCGAAAATCTTTTCTCTATCACCGGGAGGAATTCCGGGGCCTTCGTCAATCACCTGTAATTTTGTTTCCTTACTTGTTTGAAACATTGTAAGCAAAACTATGTCCTCTTTACCGGAATATTTAATTGCATTATCTAAAAGATTGTTAACAGCGAGCGTAAGTAAAAGCAGGTCAGCCGAAATAAAAGCTTCCTCCGGCAAGTTAATTTCAATTTTTCTATTAGGAAAACGAATGATAAAATCATGGGCACATTCAGCGACAAGCCGGGCAAAATCAATATTCTCTTTTATTATATTATAACCCCCTAACTCAATCTGGCTTGTTAATAGCATATTGTTACACAGTGCATTCAGCCGGTTGGCTTCCTGGATGGTTGTGCTGATAAGCTTTTGACGCTGCTCGTCATTAAGCGTTCGTTTTTGAAGGGTTTCCAGGTTGAGCTTGGTGACGGCGATTGGTGTTTTGAGTTCATGTGTGATTGCCATCATGAAGTTCTGTTGCTGCTGCGACAACTTAAACTGCCGGTTTATTGCCCGGAAAACAAAAGCAGCACCTGTTAATATGAGTGAAAGAAATGCAATGCCTTCGCCTATATATTGTGCTGTTTTTCGATTTCTCGATATGATTATTTTATTTTGCTTTTGTTGATGTGAAGGGTCATCAACATCAATCATATCCTGCCTGTATTGGCTAAGTTGAATATTTTGCCTGTTAAGCGCGATGAACCAGAATACCAGTGCCGCCAGTATATAGGAAAGCAAAAACCAGTACAGGATGTAAATGGTTTGAAGCCGCTTTATTTTGAATTTATTTTTAAGCGCCTTATTATAAGCCATAGTTTTCAAAATTTGTAATTGAAAATTGGAGCTGTATCTTGGAATGTATCAAAAGGCCGCTTCACCGGTTTATTTAGTATTTACTTTTTCAACGCGGAAACCTACATTTAAAATATGTTGCAGTGGGTTTTCGCGCATTATCTGCGCAATCGAAAATGTATAGGTACCAGGCTTTTTGAAAGGGACCGGTCCCTGGGTGATATTTTTCCTGACTTCAAAAATATCATCAGCGCCAATGCCTTCCCATCCGTTTGCATCGGAGGCGAGGACAAGATTTATATTTTGAAAACGCAGGGTATCCCCTGGCCCTTTTGAGCCGAGCCGCAGCCATAAATTATTATAATTGTACGCATCTGTATGCCGTAATACGATATACAAATTATATAAAGATGTAGTATCGGCGATTTCAAATGTAAATGTGGGAATGTTATTGTAATACCATTGCTGGGCTGGCAGGTCTGTTTGCTTCTCAAACAGGTCAATTTTTCCACAGGAAACCATTAACGAGGCTAACAACAGGGCAGGTATAATTTTTTTCAAGGATTTTTTTTGTAAAAATAATAGCTTTCTCATGTTGGGGGATACATGATTACAGAACGTTAAAAATTTGTTCTTTGGCTTTTTCAAGCTCATCCTTCATAAGCACAACACATTTTTGAATGTCAGCATCATATGCCTTTGATCCCGTCGTATTAATTTCCCGCCCGATTTCCTGTATCACGAAAGAAAGTTTTTTGCCTTTGGCTTCGTCATTGGCATCCATTATGGTAATAAAATATTCGCAGTGATTTTTCAATCTTACCTGTTCTTCACGAATATCAATTTTTTCAATGTAATAAATTAGTTCCTGCTCCATACGGTTGGGATCGTAATTCTCTTTTCCGACATTTTCTTCGAGCAGTTTAATAAGCTCTTCTTTCATCCGCTCCTTTCTCCTTGGTTCGAGTTTAAGGATCTCTTCTTCCTGGTCGTTAATATTTTTTATCCGCAGCCGTAATTCTTTTTCCAATGAAAGGCCTTCATTGGTGCGATGATTGTTTAGTTCTTTCAGGGCAGCCTCAATAACCTTTTTTAATTCTGCCCAATCATTTTCTTCCAGTACTTCATTACTGGGCGACACCACTTCCGGCAGGCGCAATAAGGCACTCAATACCGAATTGGTATCAATTTTAAGATCCATCGCCAGCTCATCAATTTGTTTATAATAGGCTTTTATGAGATCGGTATTGATAACTACGGGCTTGGAGCTTCCGTTTTGCTTGATCAGAATAAAACATTCCACTGTTCCCCGTAGTAAAGTTTCCTGCAGGAGGCTACGTACATCAAACTCGAAGGATTTCAAAAGGGGAGGAATTTTTAAGTTTATTTCAAGTTGCTTACCGTTGAGTGATTTTATTTCAACTAAATAGGTCTTGTCATTCACTGTATGTTCTGCTCTTCCAAAACCGGTCATTGATTTCAACATGATTGATTATCTTTTTTGAATTTGCAGCAAGTTATACAATTCTGTGTGAGATAACATTTTCATTTCACCGGGTTGCAAACGTCCTATAGTGATTTTTTCTATACGATAACGGATAAGGCGTAAAGTTGGAAATCCGATTTTAGCAGTCATTTTTCTAACCTGCCTGTTTTTGCCCTCGGTAAGAATTATTGTAAGCCAGCTATCGGGTATGCTTTTTCTAAAACGGATAGGAGGGACTCTATCTGCGAGGTCAGCGGGTGGAGATATTATTTTGCAGGCACATTTCTTAGTGCGGTATGTTTTTCCACTAATACTGATGTGCACGCCTTCCTGTAAACCTGCAATTGCTTTTTCTGTGATGGCACCTTCTACCTGTACGTGGTATTCCCTTTCATGCTGATGTAACGGGTTAAGAAGATAATTATTCAGGTACCTGTCGTCGGTAAGCAGGAGTAACCCTTCACTATCATAATCAAGGCGGCCAACAGGATATACATTTGCGGGAACATCAAAGAAATCTTTTAATGTTCTTTTTCCTTCAAGGGATGTAAACTGCGAAAGAACATTAAATGGTTTGTGAACAATAAAATATTTGTGCAATAAAAGTGTTTAAAAATTATGACAAGATTTTTATGAAGCTGGATTGATGCGAATAAAAAAGCCCGTCTTTATCTGCACGGGCCTTGTTATATGGATGGGTTAGTAAGTACAGGAATGAAATTCCTTACACAATATTAAAAATAATTTCTTCTAACAAGAAAAATTTTCATGTTTTTTTTATCAACATTTGAAAACGAGGTGTGGATAAGCGGGAGCATATTTTGCAGTTATATTTTGATTTTCTTTTTGATTTTTCAATTTACGAAGCCGGGTTAAACAAAAGAAATAGACACATCGTATTGCATAAACACCAGTGTTCACAGCACTTTCAAAGGATGTGGCTTTAGCTACCCATGATCCCAACCTAATCTTATAACGTAAGTTTTATCTTTTTATTACATCACCAGGCGTGGCTTTTTTTTAAGTTTATTTCGCAATTTTTTTTTTTCATTTTTTGATATTGATTGCCGAAAAAGTTCATTCCACATACAATACACAACCTTTACCTTTGATTGTAAAATATCTTTTATGCAATTTCCTTCTCCTGTTTCTGCACAATGGATTGCCGGTTTTATCAATGCAGAAATTACAGGCAACGCAGATTCTTTCGCAACTGGCATCAATGAGATCCATCAGGTAAACAGGGGAGATATTGTGTTTGTTGATCATCCCAGGTATTACGATACATGCCTTAACAGCGCAGCCACTTTTATTATTATCAATAAAAAAACAGAAGCGCCGGCCGGTAAGACTTTGTTTGTTGCCAATGATCCTTTTGAAGCCTATTCAAAAATTGTTAATCACTTCCGGCCGTTTGCTGCGGCTGATAAAATGGTAAGCGATACCGCAAGTACCGGTAAGAATACAGTGATTATGCCGAATGTTTTTTTGGGGAACCATGTAGTTATCGGGGACAATTGTATCATTCATCCCAATGTTTCAATATATGACTACAGCATTATCGGTAACAATGTAGAGATACATTCAGGCACGGTGATAGGAAGCGATGCTTTTTATTTAAACACAAAAAAGGATCGTGATGTGTGGTATAGGAAAATGCCGTGTTGCGGATACGTAGTCATTGAAGATGATGTGGAAATAGGCGCAAATTGTACTATTGACAGGGGCGTGAGTGATAAAACAAAAATTGGCAGGGGAACAAAACTGGACAACCTTGTGCATATAGGCCACGAAGTGGTAGTTGGTAAGAACTGTATCCTGGCTGCGCAGGTTGGTATAGCAGGAGGAACAATATTAGGGGATGGTGTTACGCTGTGGGGGCAGGTAGGGGTGAACAAAACAATTACAGTTGGCGATAATGCCGTGGTAATGGGACAGGCCGGTATTACTTCCAGTATAGAGGGAAACAAAAGTTATTGGGGTACTCCCATCCAGGAATTTTATAGCAAACGAAAGGAGCTTGTGTTGATAAAGCGCCTCCCTGAAATTTGGGAAAAAGTGAAGAGACTGGATAGTAAAAGCACGAAATGAGAATGTTGGATGTACGAAGTGTCACTGCCGGGCGCTGTTTAAATTATCCGATTCGCAACTAATTATTCCGGTACATAGTCATAAGGCAGCATATCACCTATCTTCTTAAAGCCAAGGTATCCATTGGTAGTAATGTCAGCCTGGTCATAATAATAACCATTTTGTTCTATCACAATTGATTCACCCGGAGCAAAAAGCAGGGTTGATAATTGAAAATCTTTTTTTATTGTTGGATCCGTATCAAGATAGGATTGTTCGGGTGGGGCATCCTTATAGATCAGTGCAACCTCGTTTTGATTGGGCCGGAACTCGACAGTATTGGTACTGTCATCTTTCTCATAATTTAATGCACCGTATAAATTTTGCAGCGGTATTGGAGTTTCGGCATCATTATTTTTTATAATAAACTGTATCTCGAATCCATCTTTTTCCAACATACGGTTATACAGGCTTCTCGCAAAATGCAACATAGAACCTTTATAAGCTGTTGACCTGTTTTTTGCCCACACTTCTTTTTGCTCCGGCGTTCCCTGCATTTCTTCAAATAAGGGGTAACCAATAAATAAATTTGCATTTGTGTTGTATTCATAAGTAAATGAATCAATCGCAAATTTCAATGTATAGCCCAATGCAGAATTTTCAAGGTTCAGCGGTTCTTTCGCCAGTACCTTCAACCGGTTTCTTTTCTTATTGAAATAAAAATGCAGTACCTCAGGATTTTTTATTGCGCACTGCCTTGCAAAGTTGGTCTGCCCGATAAAATTTTGTTTAAAAAAATCTCCATACTTCAGCCAGCCATCTTTTACTTCTGTGCTGATAACTACCGAAACTTCTTCCAAGGCTTTTTCTTTAGGGCTTAATTCAAAAACCAGGCTGTCATTTTGAGAAGCGGCGTTTGTGATTCGCATGGCTTCCGTTTCATAGCCTGTAAAAGTCACTACCAATGAATAACCGCCATCAGGCAACTTGATAGTAAAACCGCCGTCGGTGCCACTTGCCACACCAAGGGTTGTATTTTGGGCAAATACTGATGCACCCTGCAGGGGCGCCTTCGAAAGTTTATCTATCACTTTTCCTTTTACAACATAATAGCTGCCTTGTGCAACTACACTGCCTGCAGAAAGAAAAATCATGAAGGTAAAAACGACAAAGCTAACAACCTTGGTTTTGTATATAGGGCTTATATTCATAGGACTTTTTCATTTAAGATGGTATTTTTCTTTTAAGGTTGCACACGTTTGTTCAATGGAGGTTGCTATGGGCATAAAATTAAATCCGGGCAGATCATGTAAAATTTTAGTATTATCGAAATAAACCTGTGCCTGGGCTTTCCGGGCAGTCTCTTTTGTCAACAAATGTTTCCTGCCGGTAAAACCGGCTTTTATCGCCTCAAGCCTCCAGACAATTTCTGCAATAAATGGCGAAACTTTTTTTCCCGGAGGTTTTTTTCCAAAACATTTTGCTATGGAGAAAAAAATTTCTTTGTAAGATAAATTTTCGGCGCTGATAATAAAACGTTGCGCCGATATTTTGCTATTCATTAACAAGATCATCGCATTGGCTACATCACCCACATCGACAAAACCGGTTACTCCTTCTGTGTACCATTTAAATTCATTGTAGGCAGTTTTGAACAATGCCGATGAACCACTATCCCAGTTATCACCACCGAGAACGATCGATGGGTTCACAATTACTGCATCCAATCCTTCACCGATGCCCCGCCACACTTCCAGTTCACCTAAATATTTTGATTTGCCATAGATGCTATTATTGGTTTCTTCATTCCAGTTCATTTTTTCGGTTACAGTTGCATCATTGGCTATTCTCCCGATTGCTGAAACAGAACTTACATGAACAAGCTTTTGGATACCAGCATCAAGGCATGCATTGACAACATTGGCAGTTCCTTCAACATTTATTTTTAACAACCGGTATTTGTCCTTTGGTTCAAATGAAACGATGCCGGCGCAATGATAAACGTGTGTTATTCCCTGCATGATCTCTTCCAGGCTGTTGGTATCAAGAATGTCACATTTCGCAATTGTTAAACGGGCATGCTGCATTTGAAGCGACATGGAATTACAGAGAGCGGTTACATGACAGCCCTTTTCAAGAAGCTGTTTCACGAGTTCAGTTCCTATAAGACCGGCGGCACCGGTTACTAATATTTTTTCAGTTGAATTCAAATTATCGGGTAAGTCCGGCACCTCTGGCATTGGCAAAATTTTATTATTTCTTTCAAGACGCACAGCTTCATAAAAACGAATATATCAGGTTTGTTGTAAATAAGTGTAGAACCCTTTCCCTGATTTTTTACCGAGGTCGCCATTTGTTACTTTTTCAATTTGCAAAGGCGAAGGCTTGAAACGCTCCGCCTTGTTGAATGCGTCATATACACTTTCCGATACGGCAAGGTTGATATCTATACCTATCAGGTCCATTAACTTAAATGGCCCCATCTTAAAGCCTGAAGATTCCAACACGGCATCTATATCTTCAAAGGAAGCAATGTCTTCTTCAGCGATTTTCAGGGCCTCGAGATAGTAAGGGCGGGCAATACGGTTTACTATAAATCCCGGAACATCCCTGCACATAACGGGCACCTTATCCATTTGTTTGCAAATGTTACACACAGCCATAGCGGTTTCATCATTTGTATCCCGGCCTTCCACTACCTCCACCAGTTTCATGATGTAAGCAGGGTTGAAAAAATGCATGCCTATAACCCGTTGGGGGAAAATTATTTTTTGCTGCAACGACGAAATGGAAAGTGAAGATGTATTTGTTGCAAAAATCACTTCCTCATTGTTATAATTAGCGAGCTCATTAAAAAGCGAAACTTTTGCTGCTTCAGTCTCTGTGATCGCTTCGATGATGATCTCGCCGGTACATTTTTTTATGCTTGTTGTAAATTGAAGGCGTTTGTAAATTTCTTTTTTTTCAGTAAGAGAAAGTCTTTCTTTATCAACCAGGTATTGCAGATTTTTTTCTATAGACTTCCTTGCCTTATCTATCATTAATTTATTAACATCAAAGAGAATGGTATCAAACCCGCTTTGCGCTGCAACCTGTGCAATTCCACTTCCCATAGTTCCTGCTCCACAAACGCAAATGGTAATTGTCATAATAACAGGGGTCTAAAATAAAAATACGCTATAGCCATGCCGGTATCTTTGATCAATGAAGAATGTGCTTTCTTTTATGAAAAGCTTTTTCATTCTACATTGGGCAATGTATTTACCGGTTACTGATGCTATATGGCACTGGTAAATTGCTTCAAAAACCTGAGGTCATTTTCGCTAAAAATCCTTAAATCTCTTATCTGGTACTTAAGCATCGTGATTCTTTCTATACCCATACCAAAAGCAAATCCTGAATATTTATTACTGTCAATTCCACAGTTTTCCAATACGTTCGGGTGAACCATTCCACAGCCTAAAATTTCCACCCAGCCGGTATGCTTACATACACTGCATCCTTCTCCCCCGCAAATAAGACAGGATATGTCCATTTCAGCACTGGGCTCTGTGAAAGGGAAATAAGATGGACGAAAGCGGATTTTTACTTTTTCTCCGAACATTTCATTCACAAAAAAGTAGAGTGTTTGCTTAAGGTCTGCAAACGAAACGTTATCGGCTACATACAGGCCTTCAACCTGGTGAAAAAAGCAATGGGCCCTGGCGCTGATCGTCTCATTCCGGTAAACGCGTCCCGGGCAAATGATCCTTATTGGTAACACCCCTTTTTGCATCTCGCGTACCTGCACATTGCTTGTATGGGTTCGCAGCATCCAGGCTGGATTTTGTGATACATAAAAGGTGTCCTGCATATCTCTTGCCGGGTGGTTTTCTGGTAAATTCAAAGCGGTAAAATTGTGCCAGTCGTCTTCTATTTCAGGGCCCTCGGCTACAGCAAAGCCCAGCCGTTGAAAAATGGTAACAATTTTATTTCTTACTATACTTATCGGGTGCCTGGTACCGAGTGGCAGAGCATCTCCCGGCAACGTCACATCAATTGAATTATCGCTTACGGGTTGCGTTTTGCCGCTTGTGCCAGCTAATTCTGCATGCTTTTGCTCAGCCGATAATTTTAAATCATTAAGTACCTGGCCCATTTGTTTCCTGTTCTCCGGCGAAACATTTTTCATTTCGCCCATTAAAGATTTTATCAATCCTTTCGTGCCAAGGAAACGTATCCGAAATGCTTCAGCAGGATTTTTATCAGCAGTAGAAAATTTTTTTATTTCTTCTTTTGAGTTTTCAATAAGTTGTAACAAATTGTCCATTTTGCAAAAGTAAGCCAAAGCAGTATTTAAAAGTTTACCGGCAGTTACATTAAAATAATTCCGGGGTGTAATTTATTTATGCCATTTATCTTTTAGGTTTGCGCAAAACAAGGAATGATGTACGATCTGCACGAATTTTTGTCACCGGTAAATGTCGCTTCTTTAAACGATGATAAAAGATATGATGACAGCCAGCTGGCAAGCTTTATTAAAATTCACACCAATGACATGCCAGGCCTGGAAGATGTTTCGATCGTAATCGTTGGCGTAAATGAATTTCGCGGCGACGGTTTTGTGCCCGAAGATAGTGCGGCCGATGCAGTGCGGAAGCAGTTGTACAGGTTGCATTACTGGCACAAAGATGTTACAATTGCCGACATAGGGAACATTAAATGTGGCGTATCGCTGGCCGACAGTTATGCCGCAATCAAAACCGTAGTTAAAGAATTGCTCCTGCTCAATAAGACCGTGATCATCCTTGGTGGCTCTCACGACGTTACATTGGCCCAGTATTATGCTTATAAAGACCTGGGCAGGATCATCGAGGCCACGGTTATTGATGCCACTATTGATCTCAGCAGTGATTCATTGATGCGGAGCCGTAATTTTTTAATGGAAATGCTTACCAATGAACCAAATATGGTAAAACACTATAACCATGTGGGCTTTCAGAGTTATTTTGTTCATCCACGCATGCTGGAAACGATGGACAAACTTCGCTTTGATTGTTATCGTGTAGGAACAGCAAAAGAACAGCTTGAAGAAATGGAACCTGTGATCAGGAACTCCGATATGCTCAGCTTTGATATTGCTGCCATTAAATACAGCGACGCACCTGCTTCTGCCTGCAGCCCCAATGGCTTCAGTGGCGAAGAAGCGTGTAGCCTCGTACGTTATGCCGGCCTTAGCCCGCAACTTTCGTCAATCGGGCTCTATGGCTACAATCCCAAGCAAGACGTCAGGAACCTGACGGCATTACAAATAGCGCAAATGCTTTGGTATTTTATTGACGGTAAAAGCAGGAGCTTCCAGGAAACAGCGCTAAATGAAAGACAGAATTTTAATGAATACCACACCGTTTTTGCAGAAGTGGATACGATTTTTCTCCAAAGCAAAAAAACGGGCAGGTGGTGGATGCAGCTTCCCAGTAAAAAAATGATCGCCTGCAGCTACAACGATTATTTATTTGCCAGCAGAAATGAGATTCCTGAAAGGTGGCTTAGGGCTCAGGAACGGGATATGTGACCAAAATGCTAAAAATTGGCCATAAACCCTGATCCTAAATAGCCCTAACTTAGCAATTAAATTATTTAACACTTCCTCATCCACAATCGTTAATAATTTAGCATATATCATGCTGCATTTTCAATATACCGAATATCTTTTATCGCTGGCGGCAATACCGGCAATAGTAGCGTTGTATTTTTTCCTGGCCCGCTGGAAAAGGAAAGCTGCCAAAAAAATTGGCGACCCGGCGCTGGTAAAGCAACTGACAAGCAGATTTTCTCCAAAGAAATTTAATATAAAACTTATTCTTTTTATAACCGGCCTCGCATTGTGTGCAATCGGGGTTGCCGGACTTGTAAAACCTGACGGCAGCCATAGGGTCAACCTGAAAGGGATTGATGTAATGATTGCGCTTGATGTAAGTAAAAGTATGCTGGCACAGGATATCAAACCCAACAGGCTCGAACGTGCAAAGCAGGTGATCACCAGGATCATCGATAATTTGCCCGATGATAAAATTGGTATCGTGATCTTCGCAGGCCGGGCATACCTGCAAATGCCAATGACTGTAGACCATGCGGCTGCCAAGATGTATCTCGTTTCGGCATCACCCGATGATGTGCCTACACAGGGAACCGTAATAAGCCAGGCTTTAAAGATGTGTTATGCGGCTTTCAATCAAAAAGAAAAAACATATAAAGCAATCGTTTTAATAAGCGATGGTGAAGACCATGATGATAATGCAATAAAAACCGCCAAACAGCTAGCGAAGGAAGGTATCATGGTTAATACAGTTGGAATTGGATCTCCCCAGGGCTCTCCTATTTTTGATGCTGAAACGAACAGTGATAAGATCGACAACAAAGGAAATGTCGTGATCACCAAATTGAACGAAGAAGAACTGGGTAATATTGCCAGAAATGGCAATGGATTGTACCAACTGTATACCTCTGCGAACGAAGTAGCCAATAATATAAAAAACAAATTATCAGGCATGGGCCAGTCATCGATCAGTGATAATTCCTTCGATACCTTTAAGCAGTATTTTCAATATTTCCTGGTTGCTGCGTTCCTTATTTTACTCCTAGAATTTTTTATCTCCGAAAGACGAAAACCGGTCCGTAAAATTTCCGCAGCTGTGTTTTTGCTATTTTTTATAAACAATTCTTTAATGGCCCAAAATGCAAAGGATAACATTATCAAAGGAAATGAGGCTTATAAAAAAAATGACTTTACTGCCGCCGAAAATTTCTATCGCGGTGCTTTAAAAATTAGTGATAGCAGTAACACTGCAAATTATAATCTTGGCAATACGCTGTACCGCAAAAATAATCCGGATGAAGCAGTGGCAGCTTACGACAACTCGATAAAAAGCAGCCCTGATAATATTACAAAGGAAAAGGCATACTATAATAAAGGGGTTACTTATCAAAAAGCCAAAAAACTTCCGGAATGTATTAATGCCTATAAAAACGCATTAATGCTGAGCCCGCAGGACGAAGATGCAAGGCAAAATCTTCAGCGGGCTTTACAGCAACAGCAGCAACAGCAACAGCAAAATCAGAAGGACAAGAAGCAGCAAAATAAAGACGATCAGAAGAAGAAAGACCAGCCAAATAAAAAAGACCAGGAGAAACAAAACAATGAACCAAAGCCCCAGCCTTCAAAGATATCAAAGCAGGATGCCGAAGAGAAATTGAAATCACTCCTCGAAAATGAAAAAGCACTCCAGGACAAGCTTCATAAAATTAAGGGAGGTGCTTCTGCAGATAAGCCTGAAAAAGACTGGTGAGAAACCAAAACCCGCTTTTACACGTATTTTTGTATTAATATTTTTGTAATTATGGAACTCTTTGCAGAATCCTTAACTGAATATCGACGACTGGCAACGCTTGAAGTAAAAGTGGGGAACCTGGTATTGGGTAATTTCAGTCCGATTCGCATCCAGACTATGACTACTACCGATACAATGGATACAAAAGCAACGGTGGAACAAAGCATTCGTTGTATTGAGGCTGGAAGCGAGATGGTACGCATAACGGCCCCTTCAAAAAAAGAAGCAGAAAATTTAGGGAACATAAAAAATGAATTAAACAGGAGAGGATACCATACCCCATTGGTTGCTGATATTCATTTTACGCCCAATGCTGCCGAGATAGCAGCGCGCATTGTAGAAAAAGTACGGGTAAATCCCGGCAACTATGTAGACAAGAAAAAATTTGAGCTTATTGAATATTCCGATGCAGATTACCTGGAAGAAATTGAAAGGATAAGAACCAGGTTCACACCCCTTGTGAAGATCTGTAGGGAATATGGCACCGCTATGCGGATTGGTACCAATCACGGATCACTAAGCGATAGGATCATGAGCCGTTATGGTGATACCCCTATTGGCATGGTTGAAAGTGCTATGGAATTTTTGAGGATCGCGGAAAGTGAAAATTATTACAACATTGTTCTTAGCATGAAAAGCAGTAATCCCCAGGTAATGGTGCAGGCATACCGGCTGCTGATCGAAAATATGCATGCCGAACTGGGACATTGTTATCCTTTGCACCTGGGCGTTACCGAAGCAGGAGATGGGGAAGACGGAAGAATTAAATCAGCGGTCGGAATAGGGACGCTACTTGAAGATGGAATTGGTGATACCATTCGTGTTTCATTAACCGAAGATCCTGAATTTGAAATTCCGGTTTGTAAGGATATCGTGAAAAGATATGCGCAAATGAAAAGTGCCAGGGTTCCCGGGATCAAAAATACTTCCCTGAATCTTCTTAATAAAAATGCAGGTGTACGGCCCACATTTGAAATCCAAAATATTGGGGGTAAACATGTTCCCGTTATAGTGGCAGATCTAAGCAAAAAGAATAAAATTGCTCCGGAAGACCTGGAAGATATAGGGTATAAATATGACGAACTTACTGATAAATGGAATATCGGAGACCTGGCTGCAGATTATATTTTTTGTGCCCATAAGCCTGTCGGCTTTGGGTTACCAGGTACATTGAAAGTCATCAACTATTATGATGCCTGGCAAATAAGTGAATACAAGGACCAGGCCTTTCCCCTTTTTGATGCACAAATATATATGGATAGCAATATCCTGAAATCGCAAAGCCTCAATTTTGTGATGCTGGATTGTTACTCTACAGGATATCCGGTCTTCAACCAACATTTGTTATTTGAAAAAATAAGGCACGACTCAACGGCAGTGTTATGCCTGAGCTCAACCAATAAGAATGCAATGCAAAGTATACGGAGGATGTTTATTGCGCTCGGTGAAATGGACATCCGGAATCCCGTTATTATTATTTGCGACAGTAATGATGATACAATGGACGAAAGCCTCATTCATTATGCTATTGAAGCCGGGGCTTTGCTTCTTGAGGGGTTTGGAAATGGCATCTGTGCGGGGTATCATTACAATGATCCAAATAAAAAGCCGGATTATAAATTGATGAACTCGATTGCATTCGGGATTTTGCAGGCGACCCGAACCAGGATTTCGAAAACAGAATACATCAGTTGTCCGAGTTGTGGAAGAACATTATTTGACCTCCAGGAAACCACTGCCAGAATAAGGGCGGTAACGAATCATTTAAAAGGGGTTAAAATTGCCATAATGGGGTGTATTGTCAATGGCCCTGGAGAAATGGCTGATGCTGACTTTGGCTATGTGGGAAGCGGCCCGGGGAAAATAACTTTATACCGTGGAAAGGAGGTTATTAAAAGATCGGTTCCTGAAAAAATTGCGGTAGATGAACTTATTAACCTGCTAAAAGAAAGTGAGGCATGGGTAGAGCCGGCATTAACCGCTGATAACTCGTTTGCAAATCCATGACACGGTATAAATCGTTAGAACGCCTGCCGTAGCTTAAAACGATTGCCAGGAATTACATAGCCAACTGGTTCAAAATAAAATTAAATACAAATACAATATTATCTATCAGTTGTGCAGTGTTTTGGCCGCTGCCATGGCCGCTGTTATAATCCATGTGCAAAATTATTGGGTTGATCTGCCCAGGATTATTTTGCAATGCAGCCACAAATTTCTTTGCATTCATGGGATCAACGCGGGTGTCATTAGCGCCGGCAGTTACCAGCATTGTTGGAATATTAACGCCCATCCTTATGTTTTGATAAGGCGAATAACGCAAGAGCCACCGGAAATCAGCATCGTTGTCGGCGCTTCCGTATTCCGGTATCCAATAACGGGCGATAAGAAACTTATGATACCGTATCATATCGAGCAAGGGCACCTCACAAACAATTGCCTTATAAAGATCAGGCCTTTGTGTTGCAATGGCACCCATTAGCAAGCCGCCGTTGCTGCCTCCTATTGCTACAAGACGGCCCGGGCTGGTATATTTTGCTTTAATCAGCCATTCTGCACAACTGTTAAAGTCATCAAAGCAATTTTGTTTGTTGCCCAACATTCCCCCCTGGTGCCACTTCTCACCGTATTCATCACCACCCCGGATGCCAGCTTCAACAACTACACCGCCGCGATTAATGAAAGACGCGAAATAACCATAATAATGTGGTGAGATGCCGGCATTAAAGCCACCATACGCCGTAAGCAATACGGGATTAGTGCTGTCTGTTTTCATGTCTTTTCTGTGCACCACAAACACAGGTATTTTAGTGCTGTCTTTTGAAGTATAAAATTTTATCTCACCAACAATATTGCTCATGTCAATTGGCAAATCTCTCTTAAAATACAACCGCCATTTAAAATTATCCGGAGATGCTACGTAGATTTTTGCGGTAGAAGTAAAAGTGGCCATAGTAACATACAAAGAATCTTCTTCACGGTCGTATTTGATGCCATCTACATTGCCAACGTCAGGCAGCGTAAGCTCTTTAAGCTTTTTTCCGTCGAGGTCATAATAGGTCAGCCTGCTTTGAATATCTTTTTTATCCTGTACGATAATGCCCGATTTCGTAATTGCATAAGCCTGCATTACCGTTTCACTTTCGGGTACCAGCGCTTTCCATTTTGAGTAGTCAGGATTATTTTTGTCCGCAACCATGAGCTTATAATTGGGTGCGTTATCATTTGTCAAAATATAAAGCCTGTCGCCGATGGCTTCCGGGTATGCTGCAAATTTTTTGCTTTCATAAATAAGTGTTCCTTCCTGGTTACTCCCGGTTGCGCGCATCCTGCAACTGTTTGAATAGAAGTCGCTTTCACCTGAAAAGCTCACATCGCTGTAACGGTTGTCATAGATATAATAATTGCTTTTTGCATCCCTGGTAGTACCAATAAAAGCAGCTTTATCGATCGCCTCTCCGGGTTTCCACCAGTACATTTTTAGTGGGAGCTGTTTATTTACATCTACCTGCGTGCGGATAGTAAAGTAAGCATGCTGCTGATCCTTCGTCCATTGGTAGCCAAATGTATTTTGCAATGGCGGATATAATAATTTGCCCGTGCGTGTATTAATAATATAAGTAGAGGAAATCTCAGCGCCACTCTTTTGCGCGCTTACTGCGGCCATTTCACCATCATATGTATATGCCACATCACTGGTAGATGTATTTCCCGAGGTATCCAGTTTAACAGGATCCCAGATCAGTATTTTTTTCCCTTTAAGGATGGTATATAACTTATTTTGTTGATCACCTTTTCGCTTTATATACTGGAAAAAACGTTTGCCCTCCTTATGTAATGGCCCTTCAAAATCAAGGTCAATGAAAGCAGCAATTTCATCATGAAGGCCCGGATAGGTTTTTTGTGTCTTTGCAAGATATCTTTCGCCGGCATCATGTTGAGCTTTAGTCCATTCGATAACCTTAGGAGCTGTCTTGTCTTCCAGCCACCGGTATTTGTCGGTTAACAGAACCCCATGTACGGTATCAACAACGGGGATTGATACGGTAGGTGGTGGAGTAAATGACCCCTGCGCTTTGACATTTTGCAAATAAATCGCGGGAAATATCACACATAATAAGATTTTTTTCATACGAGGGGGCTAATAATTTTAGTTACAATATACTTCAAGTAATTTTGGCCACTGTCAGAATTTTCTAAAATATTTAAGAATACTTCATGCAAACGGATTTCTTAGTAATAGGTAGTGGGATCGCAGGACTTACTTATGCGCTCAAAGTCGCGCAGGACTGCCCGGATAAAACAATAACGGTCCTTACGAAAACATTTAGCGATGAAACGAATACAAAATATGCACAAGGAGGTGTTGCCGGCGTTACAGATTTTGATAACGATAGTTTTGAAAAGCATATTGAGGATACACTTATTGCCGGAGACGGATTGTGTGATCCCAAAATCGTAGAAATAGTTGTTAAAGAAGGCGTTGAGAGGATCAAGGAGATCATAAGCTGGGGTGCCCAGTTTGATAAAGACCGCTCGGGAGAGTATGCTTTAGGAAAAGAAGGTGGCCATAGTGAATTTCGCATTCTTCACCACAAAGATGTGACAGGGCGAGAAATAGAAAATACCTTATTGACCGCTATCGGTTTGAAGAAAAATATTAACCTGGTAAGTCATTGTTTTGTAATAGACATTATTACGCAGCATCACCTTGGCTATCTTGTAACAAAATCGACGCCCGATATAGAATGCTTTGGTGTGTATGTATTAAACATGCAGACCAACAAGATTGAGAAGATCATTTCAAAAATTACCTTATTTGCCACGGGGGGAAATGGGCAGGTTTACCGCACGACAACAAATCCTTCGATAGCTACCGGAGATGGTGTAGCGATGATGTACAGGGCAAAAGGAAGAATAGAAAATATGGAATTTATCCAGTTTCATCCTACGGCCTTATATGAAGCAGGTGTGAGCGGCCAGGCTTTTTTAATTACCGAAGCAGTACGAGGGGATGGGGGTATTTTGCGGAACCAGGCGGGGGAGGCTTTTATGGAAAAATATGATGAACGAAAAGACCTGGCCCCACGTGATATTGTCGCAAGAGCCATCGATAGTGAAATGAAGATCACCGGTACCGAACATGTTTTTTTGGATTGCACAAAAATGGATATGCAAAAATTCCTGAATCATTTTCCAAACATCACAGAGAAGTGTGAATCAATAGGGATCGATGTTTCAAGGCAATTCATTCCTGTTGCCCCGGCGGCACATTACAGTTGCGGTGGTATTAAGACTGATGAATGGGGGAGGTCATCCATCAGGAATTTATATGCCTGCGGGGAGTGTGCCAGTACTGGCCTTCACGGTGCCAACCGGCTAGCCAGCAATTCTCTTTTGGAGGCGATGGTTTTTGCACACAGGTGTTATGTGGATGCAGTAAATAAAATAGATTCAATTACATTTAATAATAACATACCCGACTGGGATGCAAAGGGCACAACTGCTCCCAGGGAAATGATCCTTATTACGCAAAGCCTGAAAGAATTACAATTACTGATGACTGACTATGTTGGCATTGTTCGGGCCAATGTAAGGCTTGAGAGGGCCATGAAACGGCTTGATTTATTGCATGAGGAAACCGAACATTTCTACCAGGCAACCAATGTGTCGCCACAACTTTGTGAGTTGAGGAACCTTATAACAGTTGGTTATTTAATTGTTAAAGAAGCGCAATTACGACATGAAAGCAGGGGTTTGCACTATAATACAGATTACCCATTCAAAAATGAAATAATACAGAATATTGTTTTGTAATCAGTAGTGTTGTTTTTGATTTACCTGCGCGCCCGGAATTCAAAACTAATTTAATACGCGGGCTTCTTTTTCGGTTTGGATATTTTTTTGCTCTTTTATCTTATTCCAGCCTCCAAAAACATTTCTCAGGTTATGATACCCCTGTTTTTTTAACAGGGAAGATGCTATTACACTCCTGTAACCTCCACCGCAATGAACATAGGTGTTTTGAGTCTCTTCAAGGCGAGCAATTTGTGACAGATCTGTCATTTGACTAAGTGGCAGGTTCAGTGCATCTTTTACATGTCCTTCAGCGTATTCATTTTCATTGCGAACATCCAACACAACCAGGTTATCATCAAATGGTATATCCATCGCGAGTTCATCAGCATCCACCTGGATAAGGAGATCGAAGGTTTCGCCTGCCTTTTTCCACGCATCAAAGCCTCCGCCGAGATAACCTTCAACTTTGCCGAAACCTACCCTGGCAAGCCGCACAATAGTTTCCTCCTCTTTACCAATCGCTGTAACCAGCAGGATATGCTGATCAAATGAAAGCAAGCTACCCGCCCACTCCGCGAATCTTCCTTCAAGGCCGATAAACACGGATCCGGGAACAAAACCTTTTGAAAATTCTTCTGCCGTTCTTGTATCAAGTACGATAAATTCTTTGTCAATTTTTTGCTTAAATTCAGATACTGTTAAAGGAGTAAGGCCTTTTTTTATTACATCATCAAGGCTGGCATATCCTTCCTTATTCATTCTCGCATTAACCGAAAAATAGGGAGGAGCATCTTCAAGATCGGTTAATACCGCTTTAATAAATTCTTCTCTCGTTTGTGGCTGCAAGGCGTAATTATTTTTCTTTTGCTCTCCAATCGTACTCACTGTTTCGGGGCCTAAATTCTTACCACAACTACTCCCCGGGCCGTGTGCCGGATATACAATTATATCATCAGCCAGTGGAAGTAATTTATTTTGAATGGAGTCGTACATAATGGAAGCAAGTTCAGAACTCGTAAGGTTACCACTACTTAAATCGGGCCTGCCTACATCGCCGACAAATAATGTGTCACCGGTAAATAAACAATAGGGCTTACTATTTTCATCTCTTAGCAGGTAGCAAGTTGACTCGAGGGTATGTCCCGGTGTGTGGATTGCTTCCAGGGTTATATTTCCAACCCGGAAAATTTCGCCGTTCCTGGCCAGGTGAAAGGGAAAATTGGTTTCGGCGCCCGGTCCATAAACGATCGGCGCGCGGGTTTGTTTGCTTAGGTCAAGATGCCCGCTAATAAAATCTGCATGAAGATGGGTTTCAAAAATGTACTTTATTGTCGAGTTCTGTTCTTTGGCGATTTGCAGGTACTCTTCTGTATCCCTTAAAGGGTCGATAACAATCGCTTCGCCGTTGCTTTCAACAAAATAAGCTGCTTCGCTAAGACAACCTGTATAAATTTGTTTCAAATACATATAAATCTTTTATTAAATAATTTTTTATCGATATATCTGGCCGTTCCGGCACATCTCGAAAACGTGGCGAAGCCTTATTCACAAAGATAAATTAAAAGAAATGGCAGGTAAAAAAGGAGAAGAAATTTGCTGTTAAAAATTATCCCACAAGGTTTTTTACAAACTCATTGATAGCTTCTATCCGGGGGAAATTAATTGTATAAAAGATAAACTTCCCGTCGCGCTCGGTGGATACAATCCCGGCTTTTCTCAAAATTGCCAGGTGCTGCGATGCAACAGATTGCTCAAGCCGTAATTTTACGTACAATTGAGTAACAGTGAGCCTTTTATTCTCATGAATGGTTTTTATCACCTGTTGACGCAGCTTATGATTTAAGGCCCTGAGGACCATTGCAGCTTTTTTAATATTATGGTAGTCGATATCTGGAAGACTATCAATTTCTTCGACCGGCTCCTGGTGGTTCAAGGGTCGGATGGGGTCAGAAAAAGTCATAATTTATAAATTTAAAGGCAGAGATGTTTGCAATTCTATATCACAAAGATACATATTGAAAATAGAATAATTTCAGATAGAAATGCAAAAAAGAAATAAGTGTCTTTTACAGCTATTATTAAAGTTCTCTTAAAATAGTATGAAATTATTTTATATATAACGGTTTCGCATAGGGTACGTTATTAAAATCGTTTTTCAGATAGGTGTCCCAGGCGATTTTCGCGATCGATTCAGTAGATATTTCCTGGTCGAGAAAGATCGCATGAGTATACTTTGAAATTAGTTGAAATTTATTACTGCCACTTCCTGAAAAAAATAATTTCTGCGACGCAGGGATTTCGGGAAATGAATTGTCATTGAGAACTATTGCAGAAGGAGTGATAATTTCTTCCATATCATAATTGTAAACTGCGGTATATACTTCCATACGCCGGGCATCAATCATTGGGCAATATAAGGCCTGTGGTTCTTTTGCTAAACTGATTGCTGAGCCAGCAATTATTTCCAGGGTATTGAATGTTAGCAGGGGTATTTTTAACGCATAGGAAAGCCCCATCGCAGTGGCAAGCCCTACGCGTATGCCGGTATAAGATCCGGGACCAGCAGTAACTCCTATCGCTGCTAAATTTTTTTTGTCAATACCTTCCTGTTGTAATAATACTTTGATAGCTGTGTGTAAAAAAGATGCATGCCGTCTTGTTTCGTGGTTCGTAAGTGTGCCAAGAATTTCGGGGCCAGCCATAAGGTTGATGATTGCTGTTTCGGTGGCTGTATGAATATTTAAGATATTAACCATCAGGCTTTTTGAGAATCAATAAATTCGAGATATTTCTTTTCCAACAACGGAGCAACTACATAGCGTTTATCTTTTAATGAGAGATTTTTGAGAAGTAGATAGATATTTTGCACACCAATTTTATCTATCCATTCGAAGGGCCCAAAGGGGTAGTTTGTTCCCAGCTTCATCGCCAGGTCAATTTCGCGGGTAGTGCTTACTTCTTCCTCGATTGCGAAAAACGCTTCATTTATTATCATACTGATTACACGTGGGGATATAAGCCCGGTTTTATCACCGACAAATACCGCTTTCCATCCCAATTTTTCAAATACCTGGCTGGCAGGAATTGGATCGTTGGTGGCTACCTCCCAAATCGCATTTTGAAGAAATCCCGGCCATCCATTTATCCTGCATACATGTAAAGGCCATTTATTTTGTTCCAGAGTTTCAACTACCGCGTTAATAAAAACAGGTTTTCCGGCCAGCTTTTGCACATCCAGTTCACTGTGATCTTCAGTAAGATAAAACAGGGCATCATAATGTCCCGGTTCAATTTCAGACAGGGTCTTTATAAAAGCCACTTCGGCTGCCGGTTTTGTATTCTTTGAAGCAATTTCCTGTTGTTGCTCTACATTTGCCACAACGATAACCTTCATATGGCGTTTTTTTTGCAAAAATAGGTTTGTTAGTTGATGGAAAGTTTTGGAATTTTATTGTCCTCATTCAAAAAAAATTAAATGGACAAACAAATCATTAAAACCACCGGGGCTCCTGATCCGATAGGGCCTTACAGCCAGGCGGTAAAAGCTGCGGGACTGTTGTTTATTTCGGGACAGGTTGCATTGAAGCCGGGATCATCCAGCCTGGTTATTACGACGATAGCTGGGGAGGCTGAACAGGTTATGAATAATTTAAAAGCAATTTTAAATGAGGCGGGGCTTGGGTTTCAACATGTAATAAAAACTACAATTTTTTTAAAAGATATGGATTTGTTTTCTCCCGTAAATGAAGTGTATGCAAAATATTTTGAATCCGGGTTTCCGGCACGGGAAACAGTTGCAGTCAAAGGTTTACCAAAAGATGCAAATGTTGAAATAAGTATGGTTGCGGCAGAATAATTAAACTAAATATTTTGAAAAGGCAGGTAATCATTACGTCTAAAGTGCACAATTACTTTATAGATGCACTTCAGCAAAAAGGGTACTCGATTTTACACTCGGAAAAAATAAGTTATGAAGAACTGGCGGCAATAATTAGCCAGGCCGAGGGCATTGTTGTTACCACCCGTTTACCAATTGACAGGGCGTTAATTGATAAAGCAACCCGGCTCAATTGGATTGGCAGGCTGGGGAGTGGTATGGAATTAATTGACGTCGAATATGCTGCATCGAAAGGTATCAGGTGTGTGAGCAGCCCCGAAGGAAACCGAAACGCGGTAGCAGAACATGCATTGGGTATGCTGCTAAACCTAACCAATAAAATATCGTCAAGTTATGAGGAGATTAAAGACAGGAAATGGATAAGGGATGCCAACCGCGGGATAGAGCTTAGTGAAAAAACAATAGGTATAATCGGCTACGGTAATACTGGTTCTGCGTTTGCAAAATTGCTGTCATCTTTTGATGTTACGGTCCTTGCCTATGATAAATATTATTTTGGTTTTAGTGCGGGGTATGTTAAAGAAGCAAATTTTGAACAGGTGTGCAGGTACGCGGACGTGATAAGTATGCATGTGCCACTTACACCGGAGACCGAACACATGGCGAATGAAAATTTTTTTAATTCCCTCGAAAAAGCTCCTTATTTTGTATCTACCTGCCGGGGAAAGGTAACTGATACAAGCGCATTGCTGGCGGCGTTGAAAAATAAAAAAATTGCCGGCGCGGCCCTCGATGTATTGGAAAACGAAAATTTTGAAAGCTACACCAGGGAGGAAAGTCACCACTTAAGTTTGTTACTTGGATTGCCTAATGTCATAATAACTCCCCACATTGCAGGGTACAGCCAGGAGGCTTTTTACAAAATGGCGAAAGTTTTGTTGAAAAAATTGGAGTTAGAATAATAATTCATTTTTTTTTATATTTGTAAACATACAACGTCTCAATACATATGGGGCGTTGTATTTTTTTTCGTTTGACCTTAAGAAAACTATTATTTTATTAAAAATGAGGATATGAGCCAAATTAACTATGTCACTAAAGAAACATTTGGGCAAATGCAGGCAGAACTGCAACACATGAAAGGCATTGACAGGCCTGCGGCATCAAGAGCTATTGGCGAAGCACGCGAAAAAGGGGATTTAAAAGAAAATGCCGAATATGATGCAGCCAAGGAAGCCCAGGGAATACTGGAAGCCAAAATAAAACAATTGGAAACAATTATCGCTACCGCACGTATTGTAGATGAAAATGCTATAGATACGACTAAGGTGTCTATTCTTACGAAGGTTACCCTCACCAACCTGGCTACAAAAAAACAGGTTACCTACCAGATAGTATCAGAAAAAGAGGCAGATCTGAAACTGCAGAAGATCTCTGCAGCGTCCCCAATTGGAAAGGGATTGCTGGGCAAAGCTGTGGGGGAAACGGCTGAAATCAAAATACCTGCAGGAACGATACAATTTAAAATAGACAATATAACCGCTTAGGAAAAAGTCATTGCGCATTGGTTGGGAGCACTAAGGCAGTTCGCAGAATTAACACCGGGCAGGAATTTAAAAACCATTTATATGACTATTTTTTCAAAAATAATTGCCGGGGAAATTCCCAGTTACAAAATTGCGGAAAACGAGAAATTCTTCTCTTTCCTGGACATTAACCCGCTAGTTGAAGGGCATACACTGGTAGTTCCCAAGCTGGAAGTTGACAATCTTTTTGATATGCCCGGTGACTATATACAGGATGTGTTATTATTTGCCACTCCTATTGCAAAAGCGATCGAAAAATCTTTCGATTGTAATCGTTGCGGGATAAGTGTAATAGGCCTTGAAGTACCTCATGCACATATTCACCTGGTGCCTATTAATAAAGCGGATGATTTAAATTTCACCAGGAGGAAATTGAATCCGACAAAAGAACAATTGAAAGCTGCTCAGGAAAAGATCCTGGGTAATCTGCCGGTGGATTGCTAAATTAATTGTGTAATTACTTATTGGCAGATATTTAATTACAGCGCTAATGATCATCGGCATTTTCAACCCAAACTCTTACTTCACTTTTCCGGGATTTTGTGCCAGGTAATCTTTCCACCCGTTTAATTTTTTCGATGCTGTGCCGGCAGGGGTATTGCCCTGGAAATGGTGGCATACGGCTACAGCAATTGCATCCGTAGCATCATAATATTTTGGGCTTTCCTCAAATGAAAGAATGCGTTGCAGCATTTTCAAAACCTGGAGTTTATCGGCATTTCCATTTCCTGTAATGGACTGTTTTATTTTACGCGGTGAATATTCAGTGACCGGAACACCCGCCTGCATGGCCGCTGCAATAGCCACTCCCTGTGCCCTGCCCAACTTTAGCATACTTTGCACATTTTTACCAAAAAATGGTGCTTCAATAGCGAGTTCATTAGGTACATGGTCTTGCAGCAACTCGCAGACCTTTTGATGAATAATCTGGAGCCTTTCATATGCATCCCTGTGAGTGGAAAGCTTAAGCACATCCATCAATAACAGGGTGACACCTTTTGCAGAAACTTCTATTACACCAAAACCCATGACAAGGGTACCAGGATCAATACCCAAAATGATTTTTGACTTTGTATGCAATTGAAGATTATTTTTGGCCCGCAATACGACAATGTTGCAGCTTAAAATAGAAAAGTTTACCCGGTACAAAGCTACATGATCCGTACGACCAAAAATATCAAAATAATATTCAAATATATTATCGCTCCCTTGTTGGGCATATGGCTTTTCTATTCTCTTTATAAACAAATAAACGGGCAACCTCATTTACAGCAATCCATTGATCTTATTAAGGAAGCTCCCTTCGGGCCAAACGCCTGGAAATTCTGGCTGGTGATAATTCTTGTTTTTGTGAATTGGGGATTTGAGGCAAAAAAATGGCAGGTACTTTTAAAAACGATTCAGCATGTTACCTTTTTTACTGCATATAAATCCGTTCTAACGGGTGTTACACTTTCTTTAAATACACCCAACCGTATCGGTGAGTATGGAGGCCGTATTTTATATGTGAAAGAGGGGAGCAGGATGAGGGCCATACCGTTATCGATAGCAGGAAGTATAAGTCAGTTAATCATTACCCTTATTATTGGATGCGGGGGTCTTTTCTACCTCATTTTTTTACGGGGCAGTAGCCCCGCACCTGTTATGGGCCTCTCGGTTTTCTGGCTCAAAACCCTGTTATTTTTATCATCATGTGTTTCAGTTATTGTTGTTTTATTTTACTTCAGGTTATCGTGGCTTATTAAGTTTGTAGAGAAAATTCCTGCTGCGGCGAAGTATGTTCAATACATCAGCGTACTCGACGAGTTTACTCCCAAATTATTGTTAAGGTTGCTTTCGCTTTCCTTCTTTCGCTATCTTGTTTTCGTTCTTCAGTATATATTACTGTTACAGGCATTACAGGTAGAAATTTTATGGATAAATGGATTCTGGACTATAAGTATTCTTTTTTTAGTGCTGGCAATTGTGCCCTCTTTTGCGATTGCAGATCTTGGGATAAGGGGCAAATTCAGTACTGAACTTTTAAGTTATTATAGTTCCAATACACTTGGAATTATCGGCACTACATTTGGAATTTGGTTTATTAATTTATTTATTCCGGCCCTTTTGGGGAGCTTGCTAATTTTAAGTATAAGATTCTTTAAAGACAAATAATAAAGATTGAAAGCGATAACCACAATTTTGATTTTACTTCTTGCATTTACAACCAGGGCGGGAGATGAATTTTGCAGCATACGTAATACAGCTTTCAATGCGGGAGAGGTGGTAACCATGAAAGTTTATTATACCACCTTGGGGATGTATGTAGGTGCCGGAGAGGCTGTGTTTGCTACGAGTCTTGAAAAATATAACGGTAAAATTGTATACCACTGCGTTGGGACGGGAACAAGTTATTCTTTCTTCGACAATTTTTTTAAGGTACGCGACAAATACGAAACTTATATTGATACTACCACCATGCTGCCGGTCAAGTTTGTGCGAAATGTTGATGAAGGCGGATCAAAGATTTATAACAATGTGACTTTCAATCATGCAGCGGGTACTGCAGTAAGTACTCATGGCGTTTATAAAGTTACTCCCTGCATACAGGATGTTATAAGTGCGACCTATTATGCAAGGAATATAAATTTCAATAAATACAAACCGGGAGACAAGATCCCGTTTGATATGTTCCTTGACGACGAGGTGTACCACCTTTATATGCGCTATGAAGGCAAAGAAACTATTAAAACTAAGTACGGAAAATTCCGGGCAATTAAATTTAAGCCACTACTTATCAAGGGGACTATTTTCGAAGGCGGCGAAAAAATGAATGTTTGGGTGAGTGACGATGCCAATCATTTACTTCTTCGTGCAGAAAGCCCGATCTCAGTGGGAACTATAAAGGTGGATATGATGGGTTACAGGAATCTGCGGTACCCGCTTACTTCATTGGTAAGTTTCCGGTAGTTGCTATATTTCGCTCAGCCGGAAAGTTTCTTTACTGCGTATACCCCTATCTGTTAGCTGCAACGTACAGCATTCATATTCCGGATCATGCTCAAAAAAAAGGATGTAATTATTTCGCTCCGCTTCTGTTAGAAATAATTTTTTTTCTTTCAGCGTTTCCAATGGCCTGGTATCGTAAGCCATAACATAGGGCAACGGGATGTGTGCAACTGACGGCAGCAGGTCTGCCATAAAAACTATTGTCTTCCCTTTAAATCGTATCTGCGGCAGCATCATAGCTTCGGTATGGCCGCTTACAAAACGGATATGTATATCTTTTGTAAATGCTATACCTTCAGCAATTTCGATAAGTTTTAACTTGCCACTGTCCTTTATGGGTAGAATATTTTCTTTTAAGAAGCTGGCTTTTTCGCGGTCGTTGGGATTGACAGCCCATTCCCAGTGATTTTCGTTGCTCCAATAGGTTGCATTTGTAAAAGCGGGACCTAATTTGCTGTGGTCATCGATTGCTCTTTCTATGGAACCGCCGCAATGGTCAAAATGAAGGTGCGTTAAAAACACATCGGTGATATCTTCTTTTTTAAATCCATGTTTGGCAAGCGATTTTTCAAGAGTGTCATCTCCATTTAAAAAATAATGTCCAAAAAACTTTTCATCTTGTTTGTTGCCCATTCCATTGTCAATCAGGATTAAACGGTTCTCATCTTCAACGAGCATACAACGCATCGCCCAATTGCATAAATTATTTTCATCGGGCGGATTAAGCTTCTTCCACATGCTCTTTGGCACCACACCAAACATCGCCCCGCCGTCCAGTTTAAAATAACCGCAATTAATTGAGAAGATCTTCATACAATGGCTGGTTTAACTTTTTTATTTACAAACAATAATAATATCCCACCAATAATAAAAAAGACCATGAGTGCCAGCACTGAATTTCCCATGCCGCCGTAAAACTCGGCTACATAACCAAAAGAAAGAGTACCCAATACTGTCCCCACCTTATCACATATATCGTAAAAACTAAAATAGGATGCGGTGTCTTTTGTGGGTGGCAATAATTTTGAGTAGGTAGACCGTGACATAGACTGAACCCCGCCCATTACCAGCCCCACAACGGTTGCCACGATGTAAAACTCGAAGCTGATGGGTTTTTCCAGGGGCTTGCGCTGGTTTCTTACTACTTCAATTTGCTTTTGTATATTACCATCAGTATCTCCTGATGCTTCTTTTTGTTTTTCAAGGGCAACAATTTGTGCAGTATATGGTTTTAAAACCCTTGCCTGCCTTGATATTGCAAACGCTGAAATGCACACTACGATCCAGATAATAATGATAATACCTAAAGTATAGATATTGCCCGTTCGCCGGGATAATTTTGCAAACATGGTGGCCCCAAGAATGGCAACCAATTGAATAATGAGAATCGTAATAATTAGTTGTGAAGTTTCCATTTTTACCTCTTCAGAGGCGAAATAGGTGGCCAGGTACATTACAGTTTGCACACCCATATTGTAAAAAAAGAAGCTTCGTAAAAATCTTTTTGTAACCGGATAGCCACTTAATTGCTTCCATACCTTTTTCAGTTCATAAAAACCATTTACAAAAATACTACGCTCCGGCTGTTGCTGTGAAGCTATCGACGGGGGAAGATTTTTAAAGGTTATTTGTGCAAAACCCGCCCACCATAAACCGACAGACAAAAATGACAAACGCGTGGGCCAGGCACCCAATCCCCATTTGAGTGAATCATTGAGCATAATTACTGCCAAACACACTACCATTAAAATCACGCTTCCAACGTATCCCATAGCAAATCCTTTGGCGCTTACCCTGTCCTGATCTTCTGCTGCAGCTACCTCAGGCAGGTATGCATTGTAAAACACAATGCTTCCGCAAAATCCTATTGAGCCAAAAATAGAGCATACAATACCAAATGAAATATTGGCAGATGTAAGAAAGGTTAATCCAACACAGGCAGCAGAACCCAGGTAACAAAAGAATCTCATGAAGCTTTTTTTATTTCCTTTATAATCTGCAATGGAAGAAAGTATGGGTGACAAAAATGCGATTATGAGAAATGAGAAAGATATGGCATAAGAAGCCAATGCCGACCGTTCAAAAGTTCTCCCGATAAAATGAACCTGGGGGGGCGCAATAAAGGTATAATAGGCTGGAAATATCGCTGAGGTTATAACCAGTGAATAGGCGCTGTTCGCCCAATCGTACATGGCCCATCCATTGATTACCTTCTTAGAAGCAGTTTGCATGTTTAAAAAAATGTTTACTCAAAATAGTAAAATATGCTTGTAAGCATGCCTAAATAGCAAGATTAAAGATGAGGCTTTATTACAAGGAGCCGGGTTATTATTTTAAAAAGCCTGAGTAAATCATAATGATCAATACAGTCCCCAATATAACCCTGTAAATTCCCCACATCCTGAAACCATACTTTTTCAACATCGTTATAAAGAATTTTATGGCGACAAGTGCCACTATAAATGCTACTACATTTCCCATGGTAAGAATTTTAACCTGGTCTGATGTAAAAGAACCGTGCTCCTTTGTGTATTTATAAATTTTATAAACCGTAGCCGCCAGCATGGTCGGTACCGCTAAAAAGAAAGAAAATTCTGCGGCCGCGCTTCGCGTAAGTTTTTGCTGCATTCCTCCTATTATAGAGGCAGCGCTCCGGCTAACACCGGGTATCATAGCAGCACATTGCCAGATTCCAATAATAAAACCTTTTACAAAAGACACTTGCTTCTCATCATTGATTACAGGATTCTTAAAGGCATTATCTATAAAAAGCAGGACAATCCCTCCTGCCAGCATACTCACAGCAACTGTAAGTGAACTGTTGAGCAAATCATCAATTTTCGAAGAGAATAAAAAACCCAGTATCAGGGCCGGCACTACAGCTACCGCGAGCTTTACATAGAACTGCCATCTTGAAAGATCAAAGAATTTGCGCCAGTAAAGAACTACAACAGACAGTATGGCGCCCAGTTGAATGGCTACGGTGAATACCGCGTTAAAGCCATCATCGGAAATGTTTAATAATTTTTCTGCAATTATCATATGGCCGGTAGAAGAGATAGGGATAAACTCAGTTATGCCTTCTACAATTGCTATAATAATTGATTGAACTACGGTCATTTATTTTGAATTAGAGCCAAACTTAAAAGCAAATCAACAAAAAAGGCGATGATAAATCACCGCCTGGTTTTATTTTGAATAAAATTATTTTGGCCTTTTCATAATTGCAAATATTTCTACCAGCAGGCCTGCTATTATTAATATGGGTGCAACCGTTATACGCATAGGGCTATACACATCCTGGTCGTTAAATGTATTGAGATTGCTGCTTTTGCCTCCAGCCATTAAAAAAAATCCCAGTGCCATGATTACCAGTCCTATAACCATCCATTTATAATTCTCTTTTGTAAAAAGGACATTTCCCGCTGTATTCTGCATTGTGGCCTTAGTGGCAGGGGTTGTTATTTTTTTTGCGCTTTGTGCTTTCATTGTATAATTTATGTTTGTAATGCGACGATATCTGGCAGAATATTATGAATTAATAAAGATCGTCCAGCTTCATTTTTAAATATTTAAGAACTGAACGATGCGTGCTGAATAAAGTTATGAATAATCCAAGAATGATGATTCCTGCAAAGATCAGGAGCATATTTTTTGTATCATGAAGTACTTTAAGGTAGGGCACAAATTTTTCGGATAATGTTATAAAGCCGATCATTAACCCAATGGCAATAGCTGATGCTATCAAGCCGTTCACAATTGCCCGGCCATCCAGCGGCCTCGAGATAAACCATCGCGTTGCCCCTACCATTTGCATGGTTTTAATAAGGAACCTGTTGCTATACATCGCGAGCCTGATCGTATTATCGATGGAGATAATCACCAGGACCGATAATATTATGGCTACAACCAGTAAAACAAGGGTGGTTGACTTTACGAACTGGCTTACCCCCGCAACAGTTTCTTTCGGAGTTTGGAACTCTGAGATAATGGTTGGGTAATTGCTAAGAAGATAAGTCTCGAGATTCGCAAGGCTGTCTTTGTCGACATAATTTGCTTTTACAAAAAAGTCAATGCTTTCGGGTAAGGGATTGCTGATAGCCAATTTTTTCCAAAGGGTATCATTTTCCTTATTATATTTCTCGAGCGCCATTTCGCGGGTGATATACTCCACGTTTACAGCGTAAGGCAACGATTCGATATAGGTTTTTACCGTATCTATCTGCTTCTTGTTTGCAGTACGGAACACATAAGCGTGCAATTGTATATTTTCTTTGAAATAGTCACCCGTTTTCTTTATGTTCATAAAAATCCATCCTACCACACCAAAAAGAAATAATACCAGGGTAACACCAATTATTGCGTACACGTAAGAAGGTTTCCCTTTCTTGGCCGATGCTTTACCAAATTGAGCCATAGTTGGAAATGATAAGTTTACATTAAAATCCTATGCCGTAAACAGTGCGCAAAAATAATTGTTTTTGTACATGTTTAGTATTTTTGCATAATTAGTAATGATTGCTAATGTAAATTAGATTGACCATAGGCGGGAAAATAAATTAATGAATAACATTTCTTTCACATATAATCCTGCCTGCCTTTTGACGCAGATCCTTTAGTAAGAGATTTTATTTTCATAAAACGATCATACGCACACCACTGTATTATTTTATAGTAATTGAATATAATTGTAGAGATACTCAGAAATATGGAATACAATTTTAGGGAAATAGAAAAGAAATGGCAAAAGGACTGGAAGAAATCCGGTGTTTACGAGGTAAGTAATTCATCGGGTAAACCAAAATTTTATGTACTGGATATGTTTCCGTATCCAAGCGGTGCGGGCCTTCATGTGGGACATCCGCTGGGCTATATTTCCAGCGATATTTATGCCCGGTATAAAAGGCTCAGGGGATTTAATGTATTGCACCCGATGGGTTATGACAGTTTTGGATTACCTGCAGAACAATATGCCCTGGAAACAGGCCAGCACCCTGCCGTTACTACTGAAAAAAATATTGAGACCTACCGGGAGCAGTTGGATAGTATCGGTTTCAGCTTTGACTGGAGCCGCGAAGTACGCACCAGTGCCCCCAGCTATTATAAATGGACACAATGGATATTCCTGCAAATATTTAGTAGCTGGTACGATAAAAACCAAAAGAAAGCCAGGGGCATTGAAGAGCTTATAAAGATTTTTGACAAGCAGGGTAATGCGGCCGGCATGGGTCAGCGGTCCATACAAAAAAACTTCACTGCTGAAGAATGGAAAAATTATTCAACGGAAGAGAAGCAAACGATCCTGATGGAGTACCGCCTTGCTTTTTTGGCACTTGGCGAGGTAAACTGGTGTGAAGCACTGGGGACGGTTTTGGCAAACGATGAAGTAATAAATGGCGTAAGCGAACGTGGCGGCCATCCTGTGGTAAAAAGGAAAATGAGGCAGTGGTATTTACGCATTACCGATTACGCTGAAAGGTTATTGCAGGGCCTTACAACCGTGGAGTACACAGAGGCTATGAAGGAAATGCAACGGAACTGGATTGGGAAGAGCGAGGGGGCGGAACTGGAATTCGAAGTTAATGCAGGCCTTAATTCCAATTTAAGCCTCACTCCCAACCCGGGCCTCCCCCGCGACCCTTCTCCCCAGGGAGAGGGGAGTGGAAACTCCATCCGAACGAGCAATTCCGGGGGTGAGGCTCATTCCTTAAAAATCAAAGTATATACCACCCGACCCGACACAATCTTTGGCGTTGATTTTATGGTGCTGGCTCCCGAGCATGAATTGGTAAGCCAAATCACCACTCCCCTGCAAAAAAGGGACGTTGAAGCATATCTCGAATATGTAAAGAGCCGCAGTGAGCGGGAAAGGTTAGCGGAAGTAAAGTCAGTGACCGGAGCATTCACAGGAGCGTATGCGATCAATCCTTTTAACGGACGCGAAATACCTGTTTGGATCGCTGAATATGTTTTAGCAGGTTATGGAACCGGGGCTATTATGGCTGTGCCTTGTGGTGACCAGCGGGATTTTGATTTCGCCACGCATTTTAAAATTCCCATTACAAATATCATCGGGGAGTATTTTAATGGCAAAGAAAGCAATGCCACGAAAGAAGCGGTACTTTCCAACTCTGCCTTTTTGAATGGAGTAAAAATGGAAAATGCCATTGGTATCATCCTTGAAAAAATTGAAAAAGAAGCGATAGGCCACCGTAAAGTGAACTATAAAATGAGGGACGCAGGATTTAGCCGTCAGCGTTATTGGGGCGAGCCCTTTCCCATAATTTATAAGAACGGTATTGCGTATCCCGTGGATGAGAAGGAATTGCCTGTTGAATTGCCTCATGTTGAAAATTACAGTCCGGGCCCCGAAGGAGAAGGGCCACTGGCAAATATTCCGGAGTGGGTAAACCTGGACGGTGGAATTAAACGTGAAACCAATACGATGCCTGGCTACGCCGGATCCTCCTGGTATTTCCTGCGTTATATGGATCCTCACAATGACGAAGTTTTTGCAGATAAAAAAGCTATGGAATACTGGAACCAGGTAGATGTATATGTTGGCGGCACTGAACATGCCGTAGGCCATTTATTATACAGCCGTATGTGGACAAAAGTATTGTGTGACCTTGGATTTATAAGTTTTGATGAGCCTTATAAAAAGTTGGTGAATCAAGGTATGATACAGGGTAGCAGCAGGTTTGTGTACAGGTTAGACAGATTTTCTGTGAGAATAAACGGAGAAGTTAAGGACTTAGCTGAAAATTCAAATATCTTTTTATCATTATCATTGGTTCAAAATTTAAATCAGTCGGAAAATGAAGATTCAAAAATCAATTCTCATAAGATAATAGGAGAGTTACTAAAAATCCCAAATGTTGATTTTTACCACGATCATTCTTTTAAGACCTCAGCACTTCATATAGATGTAAACCTTGTCGATGGAATCGAATTAGATATTCAAGCCTTCAAGAATTCAAAGCCCGAGTATGCCAATGCGATCTTCATTTTGGAAGACGGCAAAGTCATCTCTCCGGGAGAAGATTTTGATCATACGTCTTCCAAATACATTTGCGGTGTCGAAGTTGAGAAAATGTCCAAATCAAAATTTAACACGGTTAACCCAAACATGCTCGTTGAAAAATATGGCGCCGACACCTTTCGTATGTATGAAATGTTCCTCGGGCCTGTGGAACAAAGTAAACCGTGGGATACGAAAGGCATTGAAGGCGTACACCGCTTCTTAAAAAAATTATGGCGTTTGTTTTATGATGACATAAAAGGTAAAGTATGGACCGAAGAAAAAGCTACTGATGCAGCATTTAAAGTGTTGCATAAAACCATAAAAAAGGTGGAAGAAGATACAGAACGGTTTTCCTATAACACCGCGGTCAGCACTTTCATGGTTTGCGTTAATGAGCTTACAGACCTTCAATGCCATAAGAAAGAAATATTACAGCCATTATTAATTTTACTGGCTCCCTATGCGCCTCATGTCGCCGAAGAGTTGTACCATGCTTTGGGTAATAATACAACAATAGTTGATGCAAATTACCCGAATCTCGAAACGAAATATTTAATTGAATCCGAAAAGGAATATCCTGTTTCTATAAATGGTAAGCTGCGCACGACTATTGTCATTTCTTTGGATGCTTCGCAGGACGAAGTTGAGAAAATAGCACTGAACAATGAAATAATTCAAAAATGGATGGAAGGGAAAGCGCCTAAGAAAATCATTTATGTAAGAAATAAAATGGTCAACGTAGTAGTGTGATTACAACGGAGCGGGTGACTTTATATATTGCTTCCAGCCTTTTTATTTTTCAACCTCTTTCAGCATTTCTTTTACTGCTGCCTCAATTTGCTGATCTTCTCCGTTAAGCAGCGCTTTATAGTCGTTTTGCACTTTTATATCAGGTTCAAGTTCTATATTTTCCAGAGGCTTGTTTTCCCTTAGCCCTACATTTGCTATCATCGGAATACCAAAGATTATTGAGGGGTCGATTTGAGCTTCCCACCATACAGAAGTGCTCGTACCTTGCACAGGCATACCGATTAATTTACCAATACCTTTAACCTGGTAGGCATAAGGAAATGTATGTGCATCGCTATAGTTGGCCTCATTCATTACAATACAACTCGGCTTCCACCATTTTCCCTGTGGCTCGCCGCCGCCAATAGGCTTTTCACCGTAAGGTTCGAAACGCATATATTGCTTCCCGGAAAGGAAATTTGAAAGATCTTCATGAAGCCATCCACCACCATTAAAACGGGTGTCAACAATTAAGGCTTTTTTTCCGAGATTTTTTCCGAGCACTTCATCATATACATTCCGGTAACTATTGTCATTCATGGCCTGAACATGTACGTAGCCAATTTTGCCATCGCTAAGTTTATCAACTATAGCCCGCATTTTATTAGTCCATCGCCTGTAAAGCAAATCATTTTCTTCTGACGGCCTGATGGGTTTTGCAACCTCATCAAATGTAGTTTTTGTTGCAGGATCATACACAGTAAGCAACACATTCATCCCCCTCTTGCGGTTCAAAAAAGCCGACCAATCAGCCGAATTGTCAATTGCATTGCCATCAATTTTTTTAATTTCCGCCCCGGCCCTTATTTTGCTTTTTGCCTTATCAAGCGGCCCCCCCGAAATCACTTCCATAATTTTTAGGCCAGGCCCACCCTGCGTTTCATCATATATTAATCCAAGAGCTGCTGTTTCATCGCCATTTTCAACAGGCGGAATGTAACGGCCACCTGTATGCGAAACATTCAGTTCGCCAAGCATCTCGCTCAATAATTCGCGGAAGTCATAATTATCTGAAATAAAAGGCAAAATTTTTTCATAGGTTTTTTTATACATTTCCCAATCGATACCATGCATGGTGGGGTCGTACAACTTTTTCTTTACCTGCCTCCATGCATGGTTAAAAATATATTCCCGTTCTGCAACCTTGTTAACAACCATTTCACTTTTAATAACGACAGGTATTACTTTTCCGTCAGCGGTGTTTACCTGCGATATTTTTCCATCAGATAGAACGAAAAGCGCCTTACCATCTTTACTCATATCGAGTGTGGCATTGTCTGCCCCAAGCTTTGCAAGTGTTTTCAACTCGTGCGTGCGTGTATCAATTTCCCACAGGTCGAATCCTTTTTCAAACCTTGCTGTGAAAAAAAGCTTATCACCTTTGGGGGATAGCCTGTAACTGCCCAGGTTGATAGAGCCGGTAGTAAGACGTACCCTGCGTGTATCCAGGTCCGTTAGATCCATTTTAAATGCCTCTTTTAGTTTTTTTGCAAGGGCAGAATCCGGTTTTTCCTTTTCTTCCTTGCCGGTTTTTTCTGTTTTATCTTCCTTTTCTTTTAAAAGAGAGTACTCATCTTTGCTAAGCTGGAACTGGTCATAAGTTTCTTTATCAAAAAACATGATATAAATATCTTCTTCCGTAGGCCCTTGTATAGCCAGTGGCCGCTTGCCATTCCTGTCTGTAGCCCATAGGAGCGCTTTCCCGTTAAGGGCCCATTGAACGCCTTCATTGGAGAAACCAGACTCGGTAACATCTGTACCGTTATCATTACTGCCTACATTAAAAAGCAATACTTCGCTTGCATTGTAATAACCTTTGGAACTTTGAGCGGCGATCCATTTGCTGTCGGGGCTCCAGGTGAAAGATTGGTCACCATCACTATAAGAAAAATTCTGGCCTGCGGGAATTATTGTACGCGAGGTTTTTTTGTCAAGGTTATAAACTTTGAGAATATTTCTTTCTTCGAGATAGGCCAGTTCTTTTCCATCAGGGGAAATTTGTGGCTGAAACTCATCTTTACCTGTTTCAATTACGGGTTCGGTATTTAATATGGTTGAGGTATAAAAATAAGGCTCCTCCTTTCTAGCAATCGATGTTTTCATGATATCCCAACCTTTATCTGCATGTTCAGCAGCAAAATAAAGACTTCTGCCGTCGGGTGAAAATATGACGCTTCTTTCCTGGTACGGTGTATTGGTTATGCGCTTTGTTGTATTTCCCTCAACCGACGAAACAAAAATTTCCCCGCGGAAAACAAACGCAATTTCTTTTCCATTGGGTGATAGTTCAAATTCAGTAGCCCCACCATTTACAGGCAGGACAGCACTGGTATTGCTTTTATTCTCTGAGTTGATAACAACATTTACTTTTTGTGGTGATCTGCCCTGCTGAAGGGTATATATTTCTCCATCGTAAGTAAAACAAAGTGTATTGTTATTGGAACGGCTCAAAAATCTCACGGGGTTATCTTTAAATTGAGTGAGTTGTGTTTCGCCATTCCCATGTAAAGGCGATTCATATACATTCAGAGAGCCACTTTTTTCACTCAGGTAAAAATAATTTTGATCATCAGAAGAAAAAATGGGATCACGGTCTTCGCCATTGAACGAAGTAAGTTTCTGGTAACTATCCGGCTTTGAGCTATATAGCCAAATGTCTCTCGTAATTGATGATGTATGGTGTTTGCGCCATGGATCTTCAAATCCCTTATTGTCCTGGAAGATAATTTCGCTTCCTTTGGAGTTGTAACGGGCATTTTCCATCCCTGCGCTGCTGATCATTATACTGCGACCGCCATTTACCGGCACCTCATATAATTTTTTAAATACCGGTGGAATTGGAAATCTTGCAGAAGCAGCAATATCGTTGCGGTTGGTGCCAAAAATGACCTTGCTGTTATCGGGAGAAAAATCCCAGGGATAATCGGCTGCTGAATTATAAGTAAGTCTTACTGGCTCTCCACCAGCAGCATCAATTACAAAAACATCAAAATCCCCGAATCGATCACTGGCAAAAGCAATTTTTTTACCGTCGTGACTCCATACCGGCATAAAATCGTGGGCTTCATGTATCGTAAGGGGATAAGCAGTGCCGCCAGATGCCGGCACTTTGTACAGGTCACCTTTAAAACTGAAAACGATATTTGCACCGTCGGGGGAAATGGACGGATATCGCAGCCATAGTGGATTTTTTTGTGCAAAAAGCGGGAAAGCGATGAATATAAAAATAAAAATTATGGTTACCTTCTTCATAAGTGCTGCTGATTGATAAGAAAGAATGAACTTGCAATTTATTAATTAATGGATGACTATGCTTCTAACGGAAAACAATTTATATGTACGGTTAAAAACAAGCACAAAGCATTTTCATCCGGTTGTGAAATTCGATCCCGAAAAGGAAAAGTTAGTTTCATTTGATTTTACAGTAAACAATACAGACCTTCAAAAGATCGATCTTTCTGACACAGAAATATTCGGTAATTATATAAGCGGTATTTTAAAACAGACTCATGCAAAGTTTGGAATGGGAGGATACAATGAATTAAGAACGGTGTACACCCGTAGCGTACTTTTCGATGACGATCTTAACAGGCAATCCCCGGCTGAGGAGCCAAGGAGGCTTCATCTTGGTATCGACATCTGGGGCGATGCAGGAACGGAAGTCTTTGTGCCATGGGGAGGAATGGTGCACAGTTTCGCCTTTAATAATAACTTTGGTGATTATGGCGCAACTATTGTCCTTTTACACCAGTTGGAAGGACTGCCATTTTTTACTTTGTACGGACATGTAAGCCTGGTAGATATTCAAAATATCAGGGAAGGAGCTTATGTAAGCAGGGGTCAAAAGATTGCGCATTTTGGCACACCCGAAGAAAATGGGCATTGGCCGCCACATCTTCATTTCCAGGTTATCCAGGACATTACACCCTATAAAGGCGATTATCCCGGCGTGTGCAAATTCAGCGAAAGAAAAAAATACCTTCTAAACTGTCCCGATCCCGACCTGGTATTAAATATGCAGAAATTTATTCCTGGATAATTTATATGAAATCGCCAAAAAATTCGTTATAAAATATATTTAATGGCCTTATTCGAACCTTTTTCGCCCAGATTCGTATATAGCTATACCTAAAAGGCTCATAAAAAATGTATTTTTATATATTAATTTTGACTTATGGATATTAATCCGGGACCATTGCTAAAAGCAATTGACAATCCTTCTGACCTTAAAAAACTTGACCGAGCTCAATTACATGAACTGTGTGATGAATTGCGCCAGTACATCGTTGATGTTGTGAGTATTTATGGTGGACATTTTGGAGCTAGTCTTGGTGTAGTTGAGCTAACTGTTGCACTCCATTATATCTTCAATACACCATATGACCAGCTTGTTTGGGATGTAGGCCACCAGGCATATGGTCACAAAATTCTTACCGGCCGCCGCGATAATTTTATTACCAACAGAAAATATAAAGGGCTCAGTGGTTTTCCAAAACGCGGAGAAAGTGAATATGATACATTTGGTGTTGGCCATTCTTCTACTTCGATTTCCGCTGCGCTCGGTATGGCTATGGCATCTCATTATAAAGGAGAAAAAAACAGGCAGCATGTGGCTATTATAGGCGATGGTGCAATGACCGCGGGGATGGCTTTTGAAGCACTAAATCATGCGGGCATTGAAAAAAGCAACATACTCATTATTTTGAACGATAATTGTATGAGTATTGATCCCAATGTAGGGGCATTGAAAGAATACCTTACCGACATTACTACTTCTCAAACCTATAATAAGATTCGCGATGACTTCTGGAAAGCTTTGGGTAAACTGCCTGGTAAAAAGTTTTCACGCGGTATGGTTTCTAAATTAGAAGCCGGCCTAAAAGGAATGGTTAGTAATAGCAGTAATCTTTTTGAAGCCCTTAACCTTCGGTATTTCGGACCGATCGACGGTCATAATATTACCAAGCTGGTCGATACCTTAAAAGATCTTAAGGATATTGCCGGTCCTAAACTGTTGCATATTAAAACTGTGAAAGGGAAGGGATATGATCTTGCAGAGAAAGACCAGACCAAATGGCATGCGCCGGGTCTCTTTGATAAAATAACCGGTGAGATTTATAAAAAGAAATTCGACTTGCCGCAGCCTCCCAAATACCAGGATGTCTTTGGTCATACAATCATTGAACTTGCAGAAAAGAATGATAAAATCATGGGTATTACGCCTGCAATGCCGAGTGGCAGCTCATTAAAATATATGATGGAAAAAATGCCGCATCGTGCATTTGATGTGGGTATTTGTGAACAGCATGCCGTCACATTGAGTGCAGGGTTGGCAACCCAGGGAATGAAAGTTTTCTGTAATATTTATTCATCTTTTATGCAACGTGCATACGACCAGGTTGTGCATGATGTCGCGATTCAAAAATTACCGGTTGTATTTTGTCTTGACCGGGCGGGGCTTGTGGGGGAAGATGGTCCTACACATCATGGCGCTTATGATATAGCTTACATGCGTTGTATACCGAATATGATTTTAAGTGCACCTATGAATGAAAGTGAGTTGCGGGATCTGATGTATACCTCGCAATTAGAAAAAATAAAAAGCCCGTTTGTAATTCGTTATCCACGAGGTGAAGCCGTGAAGGCTGAGTGGAAGACCGAGATGAAAGAAATTAAAGTCGGTACCGGGAGAAAATTAAAAGATGGTGATGAGATTGCGATCCTTTCATTCGGTCATCCGGGAAATTTCGCATCGGCTGCTATAAGAGATGTAAAGGCCGACGGTATAAATCCTGCACATTATGATATGCGATTTGCAAAGCCTCTTGATGAAAAAATGCTGCATGAAGTACTAAAAAAATATCCAAAGATAATTACTGTTGAAGATGGCACGGTAGTGGGAGGTTTTGGATCCGCTGTGCTTGAATTTATGGCTGAGCATAGTTATAATGCACATGTAAAAATCATAGGAATTCCTGATGAGATTGTTGAGCATGGCACGTTAAAAGAACTTTACAACGAAATTGGCCTGGATGCCAATCATATCGCAGAAGCGATCAGGGAAATCGCAAAAATAGATGTAAGCAGGCTCCTGGCTTAAAAGAAAATAAAACCTGGACCCGGTTGTTTTCAAGGGAAAGAATTTTTCAAGTTTTTCCAATTTTATTTTTTCAAGTTTTTCAATTTAATGACTCCTTTAGGCCTGTAGATAGCGCCTTAATATATCGAACGATTACCTTGTTTTTTTCTGACAGGAATTGTGCGGTCGTTTATAGCATTTTTTGACAGGATGAAATTACCGGAAGCCTGGGCGACAGCGTGCAATAATTAATTGAGAAGATTACATCAATTGATGATCCATTGCAAATTTTACAAGTGCAGCAGTGTTTTTTACATTGAGTTTGGCCAGTAAGTTTTTTCGATGGCTGTCAACTGTAGAGGGGCTTACGAAAAGCTTGCTGGCAATTTCAGGATTGGTCAGGCCTTCTGCAATTAAAATCAATATTTCTTTTTCCCGTCTCGTTATAACAGGAATTTGACCAGACTCACTATCCTTTCGCATTGCCTGGCCGGCTTCAAAACTTAAGTACGTTCTTCCTTTATTTACTTCATAGATTGCTTCCAGTAATTCTTTTTTATCGGCGTTCTTGAGAACATAACCGCTTGCCCCATTTTCCATCATCCTGGTAACATAACTTCCCTGGTTAAAAGTGCTTAATGCCAATATCATTATACCGGGGTATTTGGTTTTTATTTCTTTACAAAGATCAATCCCATTCATGTCGGGCAGGTTGATATCCATAAGAATTACATCAGCCGAATTATTTATAAAATAACCCAGGCACGACTGGGCTGTCATCGCGTAACCGCACAATTCAATTCCCTTTTCATTACCCAGCAATGATCGCATTCCTTCCTGGACCAAGGGGTGGTCATCTACGATAAACACGCGTATTGTGGCATTAAACATATACTTCAACATTTACAGAAGTTCCCTTGTCTCCCGACAGGATATCTAATTTTCCTTTTAAGTAATTTACGCGGCTTCGGATATTTGCCCAACCAGAACTTTTACTTTTTTCGAGCAATTTTACATCAAATCCTTTTCCGTTATCTTCTACAGTTAAACTGACCCTCTCTTCTTCCCGGATAAGTTGGATCAATACTTCGTTGGCCCTTGCATATTTAAGAATGTTATTCAGTAATTCCTGGATAATACGGTACACAATAATTTCGGTAGTATTTTCCAGCCTGTTTTCCATCCCAAACGATTGATATTTCGCCTTCAGTATCCGGGCATTATTAATGTTATTGCAATAGTCTTTTAATGCTTCATCCAATCCGAATTTCACGAGCGCTTCAGGCATCATATTATAAGCAACCCTTCGAAGCTCCTGTATAGAAGTGTCAAGCATATCCAGTGACCTTTCAAAGGTGACCACATTTTCATGGTTACTGGCCAGGTGGCTCCTCATATTCATCAGCGAGAATTTTATACCTGATAACATTCCACCGAGGCCATCATGAAGGTCTTTTGCAAGTCGTGCCCGTTCCTCTTCCAGGCCTTTTAGCATGGAGTCAACTGCTAATAATTGATTGTCTTTTTCCAATTCGCGTATTTCCTGCTTTTGTAGTACAATATAGTGTTTTGCCAATACCTGCCGAATTCTGAAATTCTTAAAACCCAGGAAAGCCATAGTTAACAGCAGCACCATTGCAGCTATTAAAAATTGGTGGCGGTTTGCATAAATATCTACTACCGGAACTGAACCATGGGTAGCGTGGTCCAACCCGTTTAATAAGCTGTCTTGAACACTTTGGGCATAACATTGGACGGAACCAAAAATTACCAGCAGTAAAAAGATTACGCGTTGTTTCATGTCTTTTTTAAATAGGCAATACGCACATAAAGGTTGCTATTCTAAATAACAATTTCAAACAATCATCAAAAAATCCCCTTTTCAGGGGATATTCTGCAATACAGTAAATATCCCTGTTTTAGGGGAAGAGAAAGATGAATTGCGCTTTTACTTTAGCATCTTCTTAGCTACTCAAAAAACTACTATAAATAAAAACAAAAAGTGATGAGAAAGTTTATTAACTACAGTTCAAAAAAAGTAATCCTGTTTGTCGTATTGGTATTTGGAGTTTCAATTCTGCCGAAGGCGCAAACGAAAACTATCAGGCAAGGACCAAAATACGACACCATTATCCGCAGGCATATCACTAAACCGATCGCAAAGCCAGTGGCAAAGCAGGAGATTGTGTTACCAGTACCTGAATTTATTAATCAACCCTATTATTATGATAAAGATAATAACAGGCTCATTAAGCTCGAGGCGGCAACCGCCCTTATGGTAACCAAGAAGAAAACCCTCGGGCTTAAAGGCGCCAAACAATTCCTTAACATGGATGGATCGTCCTCACGGGTGCGGTTTACTACAAAAGATATTGTCTTTTTTATAAAAACCAGTGGCGACGTAATTGACCTTACATCCTACATCAAGATGTATAAGTTTATGCCTGATGGTGAAAAAAGGGAAGTTACGATCAGCTCTAAGGAAGGCGTGTTTAACGATAAAGAAGATCAGAAAGGCAAACTTATCGGGATAAGCGTAAAGCCTGTTTCAAAAGACATTTATATAATACAGTTTTCTGAAAAGCTCGCAGCGGGTGAATATGGCTTTGTATGGTTAAAAAATATGGAGCTAAAAGAATTCAGTGTGTTTGCATTCGGGATAGACTGGAAAAGCAGTGATTAAATCTCCCCGGGTTCCTATTGTTATAATAACGTCCTGATTTTTTGCGTACCCAATTTCTACTCCTTAAGCACTTATTAAAATCCTGGCATTTTAAAAATTAAACTTAAAAACAAATAATATGAAAAAGTTAACTTTCTTACTGCTACTCTCCTTTCCTTTATTGCTGCATGCCCAGTTCGGTATTAAGGCGGGACTTAACTATGCCAATGTTACGAACGCTTCATCTATCAATAGTAGCCACAGCAGTGGCTTTATGGTGGCAGTATTTTTAGCCCCGCAATCCAAAGGAATAATTAGCTATAATACTGAGATCGGCTTTTCCCAACAGGGTTATAACTATAAAACAAATACAAATAATGGAAAAGTTACCCTCAATTATATTATGATGCCGCATTTAATAGGCATCAATATCACCAGGTTTTTTCAATTGCAGTTGGGCGGGCAAACGGCTTATTTATTAAATGCCAAAGCCGACAGCTCAAGAAACCAGTCATCTTCATCGAATCCAAACAGTAAGATCACCGATTATTACAACAGGTTTGATTATGGTGCCGCAGCGGGATTTGAAGTTCATCCGGTATCGGGCTTGATAATCGGTGCCAGGTATAATATCAGTTTTGGAGATTTGTACAAAAATATGGCTACTGCCAATCCTGGAGAAACACCCTCATTCATCCCGAAAGTAGATGCAAAAAATAACGTTGTTCAAATTTTTGCAGGCTGGAGATTCGGTAAGAATACCACAAAGAAAAAAGATAAGCAAAAGGATGCAGGGAATTAACCACTTTTTTTGTCAAAAAAAATAGTCAAATGAAAAAGCTGTTCATTCTAATAATATTTTTCAGTTCATGTAGCTTGTTTTTGTTTGCGCAAGGCAAATCTATAAACACGTCCATATACCCGGTACCTGAATTCAATAACGAGGTGAATTTTATAAACAAGGAGGATATGACCCTGAGGCGGCTGGAAAAGGGAAGCTCAAAGATGGAATCAAAAGCTAAAATGGGCGGTATGGGCGGTGGCGAATCGGGGTATACGATGGAGGGAAATAAATCGTTTGTGCGACTTCCCGGCGGCAATAATCTCTCTTTTATTTTTTATAACGGAAGCAACACTTCGTCTTCACACCAAACAGATTCTATTATGAGGGCCAATGGTATGGATCCTACTGTAATGAAAAATAATATGGAAATGATGACCGATCCTTCACGAAATACAACGTTATATAGCATGAATGAAGAAAAAGGAAACAGGAAGATAACCGTCATGGCTTACCAGGGGATGAAGCTCTTTGGCAAATCAAAAAAAGAAAGCACAAAGTATTCTTTAAGTGTAAAAAAAATCCGGGATGGCTATTATGAGTTGATCGTGGATAAGCCCTTGCCAAAAGGGGAGTATGCCTTTGTAAAGATGGACTTTGGCAACGCGGACGGTTCTTATTCGCTTTTTGCCTTTGGAATCGACTGAAATTTTCAGGCAGTTTTATCCTGCAAGTCATGAAATAAAGAAGAATTCATGGCAGTACAACCGGAAAGCGGCTATGGAGGAGTTTATTTTTATAAAAATTGTGTTCAAAATATGAAAATGTAAAAGTGATGCATCATAAACGGGGCATCACTTTATGGCAAGAATATTAAAAATTGCGGTTTTACTATTTATTACCGGCAGTGCCTTTGCAATACCAGTATATTTTATTTATAAGGGAGGGTTCAAACACGCCCAGGTTCCAGGCCATCAATCTTCAATTCCAACTGAAGAATTTACGAGGTTAAAAGCCAGGGCTTCAGCAATCAGGCGATATGTTCATACCCGTCACTACAATTCTAAAATATGTTTCCTTGCTGATTTTAAAATGCCTTCAGGTGTCAAACGGTTCTTTGTGTATGATTTGCAAAAAGATTCTGTGCTGTTGTCGGGTATTGTTGCTCATGGCAGTTGTGACAATGGGTTTCAGGTAAATGCCCGATTTTCCAACAAAATAAATAGTGGCTGTAGTTGTACAGGAAAATTCAGCATTGGTAAAAAGTACCATGGACGATTCGGATTGGCTTATAAATTATATGGCCTCGATTCCTCCAATAGCAATGCCTATGAAAGAAATATTGTTTTACATTCTTATGAATGTGTTCCCGGTAAGGAAATTTATCCATTGCCCGTTTGTAATAGCAGGGGTTGTCCAATGGTTTCAGCCGGTTTTTTGGAAAAATTGATGCTTTATATTGCCAGCAACATCCAACCCGTGCTCATAGAAATATTTAATTGAGCATCTTTATAAATATCACATAAAACCCATATTGGGCCGAACTCCTTTTCGAAAAACATTTGACAATTAAAAATGATAAAGCGAGGTATTGTATTTGCAGGATCAGGTGACAGTCGCAGCTTCTTCCACCTGCCTGTTTTCATTGAATTCAATGATGAAATTATTGATTCCCGCGCCGGTTATTATGTAAAAATATTTTTGCTGAATCAGCTCCAGCATATTTAAAAAGAGGAAGATGGCATGAATGCGGTTTTCAGACAGATCGAAGATTTTCTCAAAGGAAACGGAACGTTCCAGTTGCACCAACTCAAGCATATACTTACGACTGCCTTCCATGGTGTAATCATATTGTACGACCGTATGAACTGCCTGGTGTCGTTTTTCATGCAACCGCTTTGCAACTTTTTCAAATGCTTTCATCAACTTGAAAAGAGACACTGCCTGTATTTCTGTACCCTCGCCAGCTTCCTCTCCAATCTTCGAAAGTTCATCAACGATGTTACCGCGCTTTACCATAAGCATCCGCAGCGCTTCCAGCTCGCTCATCTTTAAAGCCGCCTCCTTGAATCTTTTATATTCAAGTATTTTATCAATTAATTCCTGTCTTGGGTCTATTTCATTTCCTTCCGGGTCCAGTTCTTTTCTTGGCAAAAGCATCTTTGCTTTTATACGCATAAGCGTACTTATGAATAATATGAACTCACTGCTAAGTTCTATATTAAGCGATTCGCCCTTATGAATGTAATCGAGAAATTCATTGGTTATTTTTGTGATGGGGATGTTGTAGATATCAAGTTCATCCCGTTCAATAAAAAAAAGCAGCAGGTCAAAGGGGCCTTCAAACTGTGGTAACTTTATCTGGTATATCTCTGTGTTCATCTGAAATGTATTCTTATCCTGAAAGTTCAGTTAATCCTGATAAAACTGGTCAAATTTCCCGGGTGGCTCCAACAGGGGGTAATCAATTTCCGGGACAATGTTCGCTGCCTGTTAATTTGTTCTACCCGGCTCTTATTTATGATCCTTTTTCTTGTCAGCAAAGTTAGCACTCACACCCAGTCCAAGTATCGACTTTGACTGCAAAGCCGCATGGTCTTTAAAATAGCCAAATTTTTTAATGTCATCATCATAAGCAATATCAAGGCTATATAAGGCATTGAGCCAACTGTTGACCTTTAAATAGAACGTATTGGTCCAAAAAATGTCTACATTTCCCGGATGTTTATGCGTGAAATCAGAGAGCAGGTCAATGCGTCCCAAATAGCTGGTATTTTTAAAAAGCTCTTTAGCATACGCCACCGACAAATACAATCCTACCTGGTATTGGATCGTTCTTTTAGGATCAACACCGTACATTTCAGCAACTGATCTTTCCTGGTTGGCCGGATTTTTTTGGTTGATCATGCCGCCGGGTATGATGCCTCCCTGGAATGCGTAACCGTAGGGCCGGTTGGAAACAATCACCCCTCTTATACCCACCGGGCTTACATACACATCAAAGCTGTTTTTGCGGTAGCTCAATCCTATGGGCGCCAATGTAATATATGCCGGTGCGAAAAATCCCGAAGTTCGTCTTTTAATTCCCTGGTTAAGATAATTACGATCATATCCATTGGAAAACTGGGAACGAAAATTAAATGCGGCAGCAATCCCTAATTCCGGATTCTTTTTTAAAGTTGCACCCAAAGTCGAGAATAGATCTATTTTATCATCGTTTTTTATCGTTGAATATTCATCATTGTCGATAAGCCCATAGGATGCCGTTAATAAATTATTAAAAAACCATTTCCCCCTTACACGATTCGCATACGCATTTAAAAATGCATTTGCTGAGATTGAAAAAACATCTGTTCCTGAAGCCCAGTTCTTACTACCCGCCTGCCCTGCAAAGAGTGAGGCCCGGACTCCCCTGTCCCAAACTGGTTTTACTGAATTTGATCCGGTTTTTACCGGGTATGGCTTTTTTTGAGCGTATCCATAAACACCAAATGTTATGAGGAATAAAAAAGCCGGAATTTTTTTCATTAGAATGGTGTTAATCCATACAGCTCTTGCAAGCATGGTTACAGGTAAACATACTGTGGATATTGCGAAAATATGATTTTTTGTTAATAGATAAACCAGACCGGTTCTCCCGGGTGCATTCCAATTTGTCGCTCTTGCCCCTAACCCCTAAAGGGGAACAACTCTTCTTAATATTGAGCGTTATTGGCTATTGGATAAATTTAATGATTTGAGTGTTGCGAAAATTTGTATTGCACCCGTTCTCCCGCCGGCGTGAATATAATTACCGGCCAACCGGGCAACAATAGCCCGGCTTGCCAATAATGCTTAAAAATTTTGGATTTAACTCCTGTTCTTCAACTGATCTCTTATTTCCATGAGAAGTTTATCAGTGGAGGATGGGCCTGCCGGTGCAGTATCCTCTTTCTTCTTCATGGCATTCATTCCCTTGATTAAAGAGAATAAGACAAATGCAATTACCAGGAATTTAATGACAGCTGAAAGGAAGCTTCCGTATTTTACGGCGCCCCATTTCAACTCAGCTATATTAGCTGCGCCTACGGCATTTAATGCAGGTGTAAGCAAAAGGGGTGTAATTACATCATCTACAAGTGATGATATGATTGCGCCAAATGCGGCACCTATAATTACCGCAACCGCAAGGTCAACTACATTGCCCTTGATAATAAACTCTTTAAACTCTTTAATGAAGCTCATAAAATTGATTTTAATAGTAATGAAAATTATTTAGTCTTAAGTCCGGGATATTGCATCTTCAATGCTGCCAGTGTATCTCTTAAAGTTGAGGCGATAATATATTCTTTGTACCAATTTTGATCGCTGGGAACGATCGTCCAGGGTATGACATTACAATTTTCAAAGCATTCTGCGTACATCTGCATATAAATATCCCAAAGCTTGGCTTCTTCAAGGTCATTGGCATTATATTTCCACATTTTTGATGGATCCTTTAGCCTTTCTTCAAGTCGTTCCTCCTGCTCTTTTTGGGATACATGCAGGTAAAATTTAAGAATATGTGTGTTATTGTGAATGGTAATTAATTCTTCCCAATCATTGATAGCCTTCATTCTTTTGCGGGCAGTTTCATCATTGCACCATTTATGAACCCTCGTTATCAATATATCCTCATAGTGACTTCGATTGAAAATTCGTATCATTCCTTTTGCTGGTGCATATTGATGAATACGCCATAAAAAATCATGGCTCAATTCTTCCGGACTGGGTGCCTTATAACTTTTTACATCCACTCCTTGCGGGTTCATGGATGTAAAAACATTTCTTACTACTCCATCTTTGCCACTTCCGTCCATTCCCTGGATTACAACCAGCACGGAATGTTTGCTTTCTGCAAACAACAGGTTTTGCAGTTCCTGGAGCTCCTCTAATATTTTTGCCGTCTTGTCCTTCGTTTTTTGCTTATCAAATCCTTCGTCGGCTCTTGTGCTAATGTCTTTAAGATGTATACCGCTCATGAATTGTTCGTTTAGTTCATTAAAAAAAGGCACCGGGATTAATGAGAGGATATGGTATTCAGGTAGTTATAGCAGAGTAGCAGGGAATAAAAATACGTTCTTGGTGCTAAAGATATTATTTTGAATTAATAAAAGGTAAGATAGTTTTTTTACTAATGACAAATGTATTCCGTCGGTGAATTAAAAAAACTTTTGATAAGACCCGGGGAAGTTTTTATTATGGGCTATTTCGCATGTGGCAGGCGCAGCATTCCGGTAACCATACTGCGGTTATTGGTGGAAGAGAACAACCGGGATCGTATAAAATAATTAACGGGTAGCTGAATCCCGGAACAATCCGGCAGTAAGAAATGTTGTGAAATATCCTTTAAAGATCTAGTTCCTGCCTTAGCTCCTTTGCCGTTTTCGTGCTTCCGTCATGGCTCCAGCCAGGTGGTTTCACCAAATATTTAAGCTTGACGGACAGGGATACTTTTTTTCGCAGATCCCTGTTGATACTTTGCCACTCATGGAAAACTATTTTTGAAAGGTGGTAGGGGTGTTCCAGTTGTTTGGTAAGGCCGTATTTTACGGGATCCTGCTCAACTTCTGGTTGAAAAGTGCCAAACAAACGATCCCATATGATCAATACCATTCCCATGTTCCTGTCGAGGTAGCGGACATTACTGGCATGATGCACCCTATGATGGGAGGGGCTTACAAACACGGCTTCGAACCATTTGGGCATTTTATTTATATACCGGGTATGAACGAGTATCCCATAGATCTGTGTAAGTGAATACATAAAGACAATGTCAATAGGTTTAAAACCCAGTAAAACCAGTGGTAAAAAATAAATAAACCTGTACAACGGTTGCAGTACAGAGGAGCGAAAGCCGGTCGTTAAATTAAACTCCTCCGAAGAATGATGGGTTACATGCACCGCCCAAAATAACCGGCAAAAATGATCAACCCGGTGTTCCACATAAAAAGCCAGGTCTTCCAGGATAAATAGTAGAAACCAATATAAAAAGGGATTAAATGAAAAATCGATAAAATGAAAGCGAAAAATCGTGATCAGGAAAACTATATACACCGCCCGGAAAAGAAGATCTATGCCGCTATTAAGAATGCACAGGTATATATTTATGAAAGTGTCTTTTAGGGTGTAATATTTTTTGAAGTGCAGATGGCTTAAAATCATCTCAATCCCAATTACTACCAGGTACAAAGGTGTGGTAATTAATATCAGTAACTGTTCCTTCAGCATGGCTTGTAAAAAATTTATACTGCCATAATTTCTTTCTCTTTTGCCTCAAGATGTTTATCCACGAGAAGAATATAATTATTAGTTATTTCCTGCATGTCGCTTTCTCCGTCTTTAGCGGCATCCTCACTCAATCCTTCCTTTTGAAGTTTCTTGATATGCTCAATAGCGTCCCGACGAATATTGCGAACAGCTATTTTTGCATGTTCTCCTTCGGCATTGCTTCTTTTTACGAGTTCTTTCCTTCTTTCCTCCGTTAGCGGGGGTAAAAACAGGCGGATAATATTGCCGTCGTTTTGAGGATTAATTCCAATATTGGCAGCAATGATTGATCTTTCTATAGGCTGAAGCATATTTTTTTCCCAGGGCTGAATAGTGAGGGTGCGTGCATCCATTACACTTAAATTACCCACCTGCCCAATAGGTGTAGGATTGCCATAATAATCAACTACGATACCGTCGAGCATATTAGGGCTTGCCTTACCTGCCCGGATCTTTACCAGTTCGGTTTCGAAATGACTTATCGCCTTTTTCATTGAATTTGTACCCTCATCCAGTATCCCTGGTAACTCGTCTGCCATTGTTTTTCAGTTTATAACAAAAAATAACTCATCGCGCATGCGATATTAAGAGGAGCAAAATTAATAAAATCAGGTTGATAAAAAAGTTAATACAGGTTAATCCTGTTCTACTGTTTCACCTGCAAGAGTAAGTATTTTGCGGGATTTGATAATAGTTTCATTTTGATTGCGTCCATGCAACGAAACCGCTTTGGATTTGGGACGCCTGTAGTAAATAACACTTACCAGCAGGAGGGATACACTTGAAAGAGCGAGTATTACCATCGTAGTTCCCGTAAAACGTAGAAAATAAGCTACGGCGATAAAGATGATATTAGTGCTTATACAGGTGAGGGAGATCATTTTATGGGTAAACCCAAGTTCAAGTAAAAAATGATGGATGTGATTTCTGTCGGGGCTAAAGGGTGACCTCCGGTTGATAATCCGGATACTTACCACCCGTAAAGTATCAAAAAGCGGGACAATCAAGATGGCAAAACCAATCGCAGGAGCCGACTCAAGGGGTAAACCGAGAGAAAGGTCTGCGGCAAAATCCATAAATTTTATGACAAAAACCGAATTCAACAATCCAATAAGAAGAGACCCGGTATCTCCCATGAAAATTTTTGCCGGGGAAAAGTTATATATCAGGAAAGCAACGAGGCTTCCGGCAAGCGAAAATGCCATAACCGCATACATCAACTGCGATGTAACCAGGAAATATGCTCCAAAAATTGAAGAAGTCAATAGCCCGAGACAACCCGCAAGGCCATCAACCCCGTCAATAAGGTTAAAGGAATTTGTAATTACAACAATAGTAAAAAGGGTTAGCAAAACGCTCACCGTATGGGGAATTTCATGCAATCCCAAAAAGCCATGCATGTTGCTGATTTGCACACCGCCAAACTTAATGATAATGCCGGCTGCAACGAGTTGCCCGATAAATTTTTTTGTAGCGGAAAGTATTAAAATATCATCTTTTATTCCAAGAAAAAATATCACCATAATCGCTGCCATAAAGTACTGGAGCACTGATGACATGGAAGGAGGCACACCCATTAAGGAAGCAACGATAAAACCGGCAAAAATACCAAGGCCGCCAAGTGTGGGTATCACAGCTTTGTGTACCTTTCTTTCATCAGGTTCATCAAAGAGCTTTTTATCCTTGGCAACTTCGATTATAACGGGTATGGAAAAAAACGTAATTATGAACGCCAGTCCCCCGCTTAGTAAGATATTATCCATGCCTCAATATTATAAATAAGCAATCTGTTACAAAAATATAATTAAGTTTTTCGAAAAACTACACTAAACAAGGTTATATGCGTATTAATTTAAAATGCAGATTGATGTAAAAAAAGCAAAATTTAAAAAATTTGACATATACCTCTTCACTTTTATTGAATTAGATAACGCCTGTTACCTATCACTTATTACATTTTTAACCTTTGAAAATCGCGGGGAGACCTACTCAATTATCTTTTCATCCACAGCGCCGGCGACAACCGCAGCACTCATCTTGTTTATAGGGTTTCTTCGGTTTTCCTCATACGTTTTTTGATTCTTCAAAATATCGATGCAGCAAAATATGGCAGCTCTAAAGGAAGAAGGATCTGCTCTATCCTTACCAGCAATATCAAAAGCCGTTCCATGATCCGGGCTGGTGCGGATTCCCGGTAAACCAGCCGTAAAATTTATGCCTTCTCCTAATGCAAGGGATTTGAATGGGATCAGCCCCTGATCGTGATACATTGCCAGTACTGCATCAAATTTATGATATTGCCCCCTGGCAAAAAAGGCGTCCGCGCTGAAAGGCCCTGTAACCAGCATATTATGTTGTTTTGCCTCCTTTATAGCGGGCCTGATAATTTCTTCTTCTTCCGTTCCAATGACGCCGTCATCACCGGCATGGGGATTTAATGCCAATACAGCAATTTTTGGTCTTTCAATGTCAAAATCTTTTTTTAACGAAGCATGGAGTATGGATAATTTGCTCAATATGCGGTCCTTTGTAATATGAGCAGCGATATCTTTTACGGGAATGTGTTCTGTAACCAGGCCGATCCGAAAGTTTTCAGCGGCCATAACCATTAAAACATCGTTTACACCAAAAAAACTTTTAAAGTAGGGTGTGTGGCCGGTGTATGAAAAATCAGCACTTTGAACGTTCTTTTTATGGAGGGGTGCAGTAACCAGTCCATCGATTTTTCCATCTTTCAATGCCTGGGTGGCCGCCTGGAGGCTTCTTATCGCGTACTGACCGCCAATATCGGTCAATATTCCCGGGTTAATTGCTACTTCCTCTTCCCAGCAATTGAAAATGTTCACCTGTTTTGGATTGATCTTATTGAATTCTTTAATGCTGGCGAAGCTGAAGTTCATATCAGCGATGCTTTTCCGGTAAAAATTAATGACTTTATTACTCCCAAAAACTACAGGGGTGCAAAAATCGAGAAACCTGCTATCTGAAAGTGATTTTAAGATAAGTTCTATCCCAATCCCATTTAGATCGCCACAGGTAAATCCAATTACAGGTTTGTTTTCCAATGAAGTACTCAAATTAATAGAATTGAAAGATGCTCGCAAGTTAGGTAATTATCATATGACCGCAATACACCAAATAGAGTAGTCTCCATGGTGGATAAAATAGACTACATTTTTGTCACCAGGATTAATCTACAATTTATTTCCTACATAATTTTCTACTGGCATCCTGTTAGATATACTCCTCGCCAGCGTCATTTCATCCGCATATTCCAGTTCCCCGCCAAAAGCAATTCCACGTGCTATGGTGGTAATTTTCACGGGATGGATTTTTAGCTTCCTGGTAATGTAAAAAATAGTTGTATCACCTTGAATATTAGGACTTAATGCAAAAATAAGCTCTTCCGTCTTTTCTTCGTCAACTCTTTTTAAAAGTGAATCAATCTGTAGCTGATCCGGTCCAATGCCGTCGAGCGGTGAAATAATGCCACCCAATACATGATACAGGCCGTTATATTGTTGTGTACTTTCTATGGCGATCACGTCCCGGATGCTTTCCACCACGCAAATAAGGTGTTCCCTGCGCGCCCTGTCTGCACAAATATTGCATAAATGCCTGTCGGCAATATTATGGCAGCGGGTACAAAAATTGATCTCTTCCCTCATTTTTAAAATGGTTGCGCTGAAGTTTTTTACATCATCGGTGTCCTTTTTAAGCAGGTGAAGTACAAGCCTTAAAGCTGTTTTTTTACCAATTCCAGGTAGTTTGGCAAACTCATTTACCGCATTTTCCAAAAGAGTAGACGAAAAAATCATGGATCAAAGATAGGGTACAGTGGAAAAATTTTATCGTTTAAAGTTTGAAGTACACGTCAAAATAATATGACTTTAGCGCGGTGTTATTAATTGAACCCGTTAAATACACCAACTCTACAAGCCTGTCTTCTCAAAGTAGTATATCCCGCTCATTTTCCCAGTCAGCGCGAATATTAATTTTCTGCGGAATTGCATATACTTTTTCGGGCTGCACTTTTAAATTGTAATTACCAGGATCCCAAAGGCCATTTTGATTCAGGTCTTCCAGGATCCTTACTTCAAAATCACCGGGATTAAAAAGCTTTACGCTCCAAACAGCCGATGGAAGTGGGAAAGAATTTACCACCTCATTATTTGCTACAAATTGTAATACAGGATGTTTAAATTTTTCCAGGTTTTTAAAAGTGATTTTCAGGCTGCCGTAATCACTTTCTTTTTTTGTTTTAAAATGAATGGTATCGGATTTGGCCAGGGCTGTACCAAGTGTATCTGTAGCAAAATCTTTAGAAACAATCAGCCGGTAATCGGTATTATCCTGCCACTTGATTTTAACGGTAATTATTTTAAAAGTGGTGTCAATGGTTACCAGCGCAGATCTATTGGGATTAAAAAGTGTATCTGTCAGTTCTATTTTCAGGCTGTCAAAATTTTTTAACTTATGGTTAAACTGGAGTGTTAACGGTGTAAGGATATCCTGCCTGTTATTGGAAATCGAAGCGGTGTATTTCAGTTTTTTATCAGCAGCAGTTATAGCTGTGGAGGTGCCTTTAACCTTTGTTTTTTCTGCTGCATAGGCAAATAATGTTACCGGGTTCGTATGTTTTCCTACCTCAATTGTACTATCCGCGAAGGCAAACAACTCATCCCTGCCGCTATATACTCTTTGACCGCTCTCATCTTTCAGGGAGAAAACGCGATAGATACCATCGGCCAGGTTATGAAAAGTAAAATCGCCTTTCGCGTTTACCCGGGTTATGTATCTTGGTTTTTTTTTAAATACTGCAGAATCATCGAGGTCTTTATACAGGAATACCAACAGGGTGCTATCAGGCTTACCTGTTTGGGCTATTTGAACATTCCCTGAAAATTCAAGCGAATCCACATAGGGCCCGGTAGAAAACACATAAGAGAAGTTTTTATAAGGGTTGCCTTCATTCAGATCCTGTATTGAGTTTCCCAGGTCTATGCGATACGTGGTATTAGGTTCAAGAGTATCGCGTATTTTAATGCTGATCGTCTTAAATTTAAAAGAAACGTTTGGCGTGATTTTCGGAGTTGGAGATACGAGAAGGTTTTCCTGTAATTTTTGAAGTTGTACATACTCATCATAGTCAAGGGTGATGCGGTTACCTTTAAAATTAATGGTGCCATTAGGTGGGTTGGCTTCTACCAGGTTCGGGGGAAGCGTATCTCTTGGCCCGCCTACAGGAGCGCCCACCTGCGCACAGCCGCTTTCCATAACAGAAATCATATAAATGAAGCAGCCGAGTGCGATAAAAAATATTGTATTCCTAATATTCATTTCAGAAAAAAAGCAAACATAATTGCTTTGAACTGATAATGATTTTTCTTCCTCCTAAAATAATTCTAAATCTCCTGTTCGGCTTCGGCAGAAATTTCGTGCAAGGCTATTTCGAGCTTATTGTCTTTTACGAAATTGCACCAGTGACAATCTTCTTTGCCGCAGCCCGTGTAAAAATCACGTGCCTGTATTTTGTGCCAGGTAGTAGTTAGCTGCCGGGTAACCGTTTCAATGTCTGCCGGTTCAATGTATATTTTTCTTTTCTGATACCCCTTCTTTTTGTCGGGCTCGATAAAATCAAATTCAGTGCTACTTACTTTCCAGCCTTTACCATCCAGGTTATCAACAAGCATTTTATAAAATACAGCCTGGCGCCAATAATCACCACCGTTTGGCTGCTTGTCATCAGGGGGTAAAAGCTTAAGGGTTGAAAAATTGCTGTTTACATCACCGGTTTTATAATCCACCACATTTACTTCTTTTCCATTGAATTCAAGTTTATCAATTTTCCCTTTTACCGGCACCCCATTTAATACTACGTTGCGGATGTTCCTTTCCACTGATACGATCTTGCTCCAGGAACCTACATAGGTATCGTAATACTCACCAAGCACTTTTTCGCCATATTCCATTCTTCTCGCAAACGCCTCGCTCGTAAAATTTTCACGGTGGCGTACCATATACCATACAAAATACCCGGTCATGACTTCCTTTGAAGGAAATTGCTGGTCTTCGTTTTTTTGCATTTCTTCGAAAAGCTTTTGAACTGCAAAGTGAATGGCGCTTCCAAATTCAGTATTCTCCGATTTCCCGGAAGGGATTTTCAGAAGGTTTTTGAAATAGAATTCCAGTGGGCAGTTAAGATAATTATTGAGCGAGGTTACATTCATTACATATTTATCTAGCAGTGCTGTAATAAAATCTTCCTCCGATTTTTCTATTTCGGGGGCAAGGCTCACATAATTTAAAGATTCGTATTCCATAAGTTCATCTTCGGGCAAAGCAATACGCAATATTGCCAAATCCCTTCCCTGGACTATTTCTGCAATAAACATGGAATGTTCAACTTCCTTGCCATCGGCACGGAATTTTATATAGGATACCTGCAGGTGTTTTTCGGCCCTTGTAAGTGCTACGTAAAACAACCGGCGTAATTCTTCGTCGGCATCGCCTGCCGGCATCGAGGAAAACAAGGTGTCTGGAAATTTATACCCGCCGCCCGGCTTCCTTTTTTTCTCCCACAAATACGCATTAACACCAGTTACAAACACGTGTTCAAACTCGAGGCCCTTTGAGCCATGCACAGTGAGAAGGTTCACGCCTTTATCACTTCCTGAAACCTGCACCATTGGTAAGGAAAGCTTTTCTTTTTCCATTAGTTCAAATACAGAAACCAAACCCTGTAAAGTAAGCATGGGATTGCGCGCGGTTTCTTCTTTAATAAAATCAAATAATACGGTAAGCATTTGCAGCAGCCTTATTTTTTCATCACTTTTCATCATATACCGCAACACGCCGGCATTGCAGATGATATTTTCAAAAAGTTTTTGTAATGTACAATTCGATACATCCGCTATTAACTGCTCGAGCATTTTGCTGAAGCTTTTCATGCCGGGGTGAATGCCCGTATCAAAAAGATCCTTTGCAGCTGCATTGGCTTTATCATACAGTAATTTCCTGATCGAAGTGGATAAACCGCTGTATTTCTTATTGTTTACTTCAACACTAAGCTTTGCAATTTCTATTGGGGGGATTTTATAAAAATCAAAATGAAGGATCTCAAATAGCAATTCATCACCACCATAGGGTATATCATGCTCGGCAGCAAGGTAACGTACTATCTGTACTATTTTTTTTGCAAACGGGTCCTGGATTATATTGATATTTCTTTTCGAAAAAACCGGGATATTTTTTAACCTGAAATATTTTATCAGCTGTTCGCCATAGGTATTTTCTTTATAAATTACTCCAATCCTGCCGGGCTCAACACCGCTCTCAATAAGCTTCTCAACCTTATTCGTAATATCGGCCATTTCATCTTTTGCTGTATTGTATTCCACAATTACCGGCTGATGTTTTAAATGTTTAACCTTGTCATGCGCAGAAACAAGATTTTTGGTAAGGCCTTCGAGTTTATTGATGAGCCTTTCGGTATTGCGGTCAATCAGCGCTTTTGAAATATCCAGTATTGGTTGTGTGGAACGGTAATTATTAGTAAGCACAATTTTGAGAAGTTTCTCATAGCTGTTGGCGAAGTTTTCCATGTTCTCAATATTGGCACCCTGGAAACGGAAAATACTCTGGTCGTCATCGCCGACAACGAATATATTGGGCGATTCCCAGAAGCTGATAAGGAGCTGCACGATCTGGTTTTGGGTACCGCTGGTGTCCTGGTACTCATCAACAAGGATATACTGAAATTTTTCCTGGTAGTTGGCAAGTACATTTTTATTCTCTTTAAAAACATTAATGACCCAGTTGATCATATCATCAAAGTCATACAGGTTGTTCTGTTTCATTAATGCCTGGAAATTATTAAATTCATTTACTGCGGCACACAACTTTTCCATCCGGCTTATTTCTTCTTCGTAAGCCGGTTTATAATCTCCCTTGTTATAGGCGCCTTTGCGTGAATTTTTGTATTTGAAATTTTCATCGTCTTTTATTCTTTGCAGGTAAATATCGATGCGTCCTGTAATGAATTCCGGTGTCCAGCCCTCGCGTTTCATAGCGGAAAACAGGTGCTGCAGGTTGCTGATCTCATAATACACATCACCGCGGTACCTTTTTAGAAGATTGTTTTTTGGCAAGCGGTCAATAAGGGTTTTGTATAATTGAATTCTTTCTAAATCAGAAACAGGATTGAGTGACGTTTTTTCAAACAAGGATAGATTTTCCTGGATAATATCGTTACAAAAAGAATGAAAAGTATAAATATTCACTTTATAAGCATCCGGGCCAATAAACTGGAGCAATCGCCTTCTCATGGCAAGTGACCCGGCATCGGTATAAGTGAGGCATAGGATATTCCGTGGTGAAACATCTGTTTCGAATAAAATTTTTCCAATCCTTGCCGCAAGGATTTGTGTTTTGCCGGTTCCGGGACCTGCAATAACCATTACCGGGCCCTCAATGGTATCAACAGCTTTTTGTTGCTCCGGGTTCAATTTATTGTACTCTTCATCGAACTTATTTTTTAATATTTCGCGATACGTTTGCATGGCTGCAAAGTTACGAAGAAAGCGACGTTCCTCAGCCGCGTTCCAAGCCATTTCCAAAGAAAAAGAAGGTACAGTAGCGACTAATTTTTATGTTTTCCTTCGTCGGTCCCCGCTGCAGTTGTTTGGGTGAAATTCAACAGTATCCAGCACCTGGGTAAGTGATATAATGTTTATCGCCGGCGGATAAGAAAGACACTTTCTCTTTTTATAGTCCTGGCAGACATCAACGGTGTTTCCTATAGCTGGCTGTGTTTTTTGCAGCAGGGCCCCACAACTTTATCTCAGGTATATTGTTATTAATTAAAATAAGCCAATGAGCAAAATTTATAGTTTACATAAAGTACAAATCCTGCCTGTAAAAATTGAAGATGCCTGGCAATTTTTTTCTTCACCTGAAAATTTAAAAACTATTACACCGGCAAATCTTGGCTTTCAGATCCTTACCACTCGGCATGGTGATGAGATGTATGCAGGACAGCTTATTGAGTACACGGTGAAACCTTTGTTGGGCATTCCATTATATTGGATGACAGAAATAACCCACGTAAAGCCAATGGCATATTTCATTGATGAGCAGCGTTTCGGTCCATATTCATTTTGGCATCACCAGCATCATTTCAGGGAGGTAGATGGAGGTACTGAGATGACCGATATCGTTCATTATAAAATTCCGTTTTGGTTTTTTGGAGACATTGCCAATTCGCTTTTCGTAAAATCCCAATTAAAAAGAATCTTTGATTACCGGGAAGAAGTGACGATAAAGAAATTTGGAAGATCACCGGAACCGGCTAAATAAAACACCAAAATAAAAAATCAATACTATCGCGGCGCTTTTGGTAAGTCAGTTCCCACCTTACTGGAGGGGAGCTGAGGCGGGGCTTAAAACATTTGGAAATCCAATTCCCACCCTTCAGGAAAAGTTTGGAGTGAGGCCTCTTAAAATAACTGCCTCATCTTCCAAACAACTTCTCAAGTTCTTCCTTTTTGAATTCCAGAAAAACAGGTTTGCCATTGGCAGTGGTATTGGATACCTCACAATTAAAAAGATCTTCTACCAGGGACTTGATTTCTTTTTCTGATAAATAAGTGCCTGCTTTTACCGATTGTTGCCAGGCCATTGACCGCAATAATTTTTCCCTTTTGCTGAAAGAAACATCCATACTGAAATGCTTATACTGCTCCAGCATCTTTTCAAGGGCGGCTTTTTCGTTGCCATCAGTTACATCTGCCGGTGAGCCTTGTACAACAAAGGTATTATTGCCAAAAGGCTCTACCTGGTAACCCAGTAAATGCAGATCGGGGAGCAGTTCCTGTATCAAAACGGCATCGGCAGGTGCAAGTTCGAGTGTTACCGGAAAAAGGCTTCTTTGAATTGCGATGGGCTTACCTTTTATAGCATTGGTAAAGCGCTCATATAAAATTCGCTCGTGGGCATTTTGTTGGTGGATAGCAAGAAATCCATTCTCATTTTGTGTAACAATAAAAGTTTTGTGTACCTGTATAAAATCGTCTGAAGATGGTTTTTTATTTACCTTGACCTGGTGGATTTCTTTCAGATATGAAGGAAAACTGCCTGCAGAGTTTTGCTGACCGATTGGGGAAACCGCAAACTTATCATTATCCATTGCCGTTTTTTCCCCGCCCGGGAAAGAGCTATCCCAATTTTCAAGGTCACTTTTACTATTGATAAAATGTGCCTGGTTTTTTTGAGTGAATGTTTTATACAGCGAAGAGCCTGTGGCGGAGTGTTGTTTTTCAATCGTAAAAGGCTGGCTTACTGCCTCGCTATGTTGTATAGAAGCGTCCAGTTCAAAATCCAAAGTTGGCGTTACGCTATATTGAGCAAGAGCGTGTTTTACGGCGGATTGAACAAATGCATAAATGAGTTTTTCATCCTCAAATTTTATCTCCTGCTTAGTGGGGTGAACATTTATATCAAGCCTGGAAGGATCAAGGTCAATAAATAATGTATACATGGGGAAACTGTCCTTTGCAATCATATTACTGAATGCATTCATCACAGCATGATTGAGGTATGCGCTTTTTATGAAACGGTTGTTTACGAAAAAATATTGATCCCCTCTCGTTTTTTTTGCCGTTTCCGGCTTTCCGACAAAGCCATATATATTTAAATAATCTGTTTTTTCTTTTACATTGACAAGCTTTGTATTATAGCTATTCCCAAGGATCTGGATGATTCTTTGTTTTAATGAGCCTCTTTCTAAATGAAATACCTCCTGCCCGTTTGAAGTAAGCGAGAAAAATAAATCAGGGAATGACATGGCTACCCGGATAAATTCATCGACAATATGCCGGAGCTCTGAGGCATTGCTTTTTAAAAAATTTCTCCTGGCAGGAACATTAAAAAACAGGTTTTTCATGCAAATGTTGGTGCCGTCAGCGGTAGCAACCGGCTCCTGGGAAATAACGACGCTGTTTTCGATCCCTATACAGGTGCCTACGGATTCTCCTGTCATTTTTGTTTTCAACTCAACCTGTGAAACTCCGGCAATACTGGCAAGTGCCTCGCCCCGGAATCCCATCGTTTTAATGTGGAAAAGATCGTCGATATTTTTTATTTTGGAAGTGGCATGCCGTTCAAAAGACATCCTGGCATCAGTTTCGCTCATTCCCTTCCCATTGTCAATTACCTGTATCAATGCTTTACCAGCGTCATTTACAAAAAGCTTTATCTCTGTAGCCCCGGCATCGACGGCATTTTCAAGCAATTCTTTTACAGCGCTGGCAGGCCGCTGGATGACTTCTCCGGCAGCAATTTGGTTAGCAATATTCTCCGGCAATAGGGTTATAATATCGGCCACTTGTTCCTCTTTTTTTTTAAAGCATAAAATTAATGATTATTAGCGGGTATTAACTTTTGTAAAGTTCTGAAGATTGCAAAAGTTTACTCAAAACCTTATTTGTTTAACTTGTGGGATTATTATAAAAATCTTTTTTCTGATGAATAGACTTTTGCTTACCATTTTTATATTGGTCGCAATGCTTTCCACAACATTTTCCCAGGTACAACAAAATATTCATGCAACACATTGGGCAGATAGTGTTTTTAACACGTTGACCGATGATGAAAGAATTGCCCAGCTAATGGTTTTGCGTGAAAGTGAACTTACAAAAGATGGTGTTATTTTTCATGATTCGGCGATTACAGCGTCCATTCAAAAATACAATATCGGTGGCATTGTGCTTTTCCAGGGTGGGCCGGTAAGGCAGGCAAATTATATCAACTTTTTTCAAAGCATCGCTAAAACGCCATTGATGGTTTGTATTGACGCAGAGTGGGGTTTGGGTATGCGCCAGGATAGTGTAATACCGCTCAATCACCAGATGATGTTGGGCGCGGTGAGGGATTCATCTATTATTTCTGCATATGGAAGGCTGGTTGGCGCACAATGTAAGCGCGAGGGTATACAGGTAAATTTCGCCCCGGTGGTTGACATCAATAATAACCCCGATAATCCGGTCATTAACGACCGTTCTTTTGGGGAAGATAAATATAAAGTAGCTCGTTTTGGAATTGCGTATATGAAAGGAATGCAGGAAGAAGGTGTGCTGGCATGCGCAAAACATTTTCCGGGACATGGAGACGTTTCAGTTGATTCCCATTTTGACCTGCCCGTTATCAATAAAAGCATGCAACAACTGGATTCACTTGAATTGTATCCATTTGAGCAAATGTTTAACGCCGGCGCCGGCAGTGTTATGATCGCCCATTTATATATTCCTGCTATTGATACTACCGCCAATATGGCCACCTCGTTATCAAAAAAAAATGTTACAGGTTTATTGCGTGGCCGGCTTAATTTCCAGGGATTAACATTCACTGATGCGCTGGATATGAAAGGGGTTGCTAAATTTTTTCCCGGGGGTGAAATAGCCGCTGAATCCCTGGTTGCAGGCAATGATATCCTTTGCCTTCCGGCAGAAATTTCAGCCTCCATCGCTAAGATCAGGGAGGCAATCGACAATAAAAAATTAAGCTGGGAAGATATATATGCGAAATGTAAAAAAGTACTTGAATATAAATTCGCATATGGGGTAGCCGGGGTAAGGCCAGTGAACACTGAAAATATAACCGATGATCTGAACGCCGGCGTTACCGGGATGAAAAAACTGGTTGCAGAAAATGCCCTCACAGTTTTGAGCAATACGGATACAGGCTTTTTCCCACTCTCCACTTCAGCCAGGGATGGGAAAGACATTGCGTATGTGGGAATTGGTATCAGCACTGATAATGCTTTTTCGCAAAGGATGAAAAACGATTATCATGCAGATGTTTTTTATTTTGATTACAAGCAGGATGCCGCACGAATTCTATCGACTGTTGAACTAATTAAAAGCCGTTATAAATCTGTCGTTATCGGGATTCATAATTATGCCCGCTTTCCTGCAAACAATTTTGGTATCAGCCGGTATGCACTCGACCTCGTAAGCCAGGTACAGCAGAATAATAAAACAATCATTTTTGATTTTGGTAATCCTTACGCTATTAAAAATTTTTGTAACGCGCCAAATCTTATTGCATGTTATGATGATGATTCCGTAACGCAATGGGCCGCTGCTGATTTCCTGGAGGGAAAAATAATTGCCAGGGGTATGTTGCCCGTGACCGTTTGTGACGCTTACAAATATGGAAGCGGCATTGTTATCAGTAACCTCCTGCCTGTAACTTCGCCGGAAGCTGTGGGTCTAAATGCCTATAAGCTTTCTGCGATTGATAATATTGCAGAAACAGCAATTGCGGCAGGGGCAACTCCCGGATGCGTGGTATTGGTAGCTAAAGATGGAAAGATCGTTTTCGAAAAAGCTTATGGGAAATATAATTATGATACCCCTGGGCCTGTAACGCTGCAATCCATTTATGACATGGCTTCAGTGACTAAAATATGTGCCACCACGCTTGCCGTGATGAAGTTGTATGATGAAGGCAAAATTAAGCTTGCGGGTAAGCTCCGGGATTATCTTCCCTGGGTAAAAAAAAGCAATAAGGGAAAGCTCGAAATTGAGAAGATCTTACTGCACCAGGCTGGCCTCGTCGCGTTTATTCCATTTTATAAAGAAACCCTGGATAACAATACAAAAGAGCCTTTACCTTCAATATATTCACACATTCAAAATGATTCTTTTAACATACGGGTCGCCGAAAATTTATATATGCGCAAAAGCTGGACCGACACGATGTTCAAACGTATCCTGGATAGTAAATTGGGCCCTGCAAATAAATATGTGTATAGTGATAATGATTACATCTTTTTGGGAAAGATTGTCGAATCTATTTCGGGCATGACGCTCGACAAATATGCCGATAAATATTTTTATAAACCGATGCATCTTCTGTCGACAGGCTTCAGGCCCCGTGAAAAATTTGATACCGATCGCATTGCGCCTACGCAATATGAAAAAGAGTTCAGGATGCAGCATCTTCACGGTGACGTGCACGATCCGGGGGCAGCAATGTTTGGAGAAGTTGCGGGCCATGCCGGTTTATTCAGTGATGTAGAAGGCCTTGGCGCCATTCTGCAGATGCTTCTTAACGGCGGTACTTTTAATGGAAAGAGGTATTTGAAAAAAGAAACGATTAAACTGTTCACTTCCTATAACAGCACCGTTAGTCGTCGGGGCCTCGGCTTTGATAAGCCCGAGAAAGATAATGCGTACCGGTCCGATCCCTATCCCGCAAAATCTGTTTCACCACTCACTTTCGGGCATACGGGGTATACCGGCACCTGCATCTGGGCCGATCCAAAATACAACATAGCATTTGTTTTTTTAAGTAACCGCGTAAATCCTGATGGCGGGGATAATTTAAAATTGAGCCAGATGAGCATACGCGGAAAAATACAGGAAGCGATATATAATGCCATGAAACAGTAACAGAATGTTTTATTTTTGTTACATTGGTTTTCAGAGTATAAACACGATTGTACAATAATTAAAGACTTCAACAATGGACTATCCTTTTCAAATTACATCACTTGAACAGTACAAGGAACAGTATCAAAAAAGTATAACAGATCCCGATTCTTTCTGGGGCGACGTTGCCGACACATTTTACTGGCGTAAAAAGTGGGACAAGGTTCTTGAATGGAATTTCAAAGAGCCGAAAATTGAATGGTTTAAAGGTGGGAAATTGAACATCACTGAAAATTGTATTGATCGCCATCTTGAAAAAATGGGTGATAAGCCTGCCATTATCTGGGAGCCGAATAATCCCGAAGAAAGAACAAGGGTGGTTACTTATTCAAGATTACATAAGCGTGTTTGCCAGTTTGCACAGGTGCTTTTAAATAATGGGGTGAAGAAAGGTGACCGGGTTTGTATTTATATGGGAATGGTGCCTGAACTGGCATATGCGGTGTTAGGTTGCGCAAGGATTGGGGCTATTCACAGTGTTATTTTTGGAGGATTTTCTGCACAAAGTATTGCAGACCGCTTATTGGATGCGCAGTCAGAATATATTGTTACCTGTGATGGAGCCTATCGTGGCGGTAAAGACATCCCCTTAAAAAGTATAATTGATGATGCATTGATTGGAAACAAAACGGTGAAAAGGGTGATCGTTTACACAAGAACCCGCACACCTGTTTCTATGATTAAAGGAAGAGACGTTTGGTGGGAAGACGAGATGGAACATGCCGAAACCCAAATTGAAAAAGACAATGTTATAACGATGCCCGCAACTGAAATGGATGCAGAAGATCCCTTGTTTATTTTATACACTTCTGGGTCTACAGGTAAGCCAAAGGGCGTTGTCCATACCATTGCAGGATATATGGTTTGGACGACCTATACTTTTGTAAATGTATTTCAATATAAACCCGGGGACATACATTTTTGTACCGCCGACATTGGCTGGATAACAGGGCACAGTTATATTTTGTACGGTCCATTAAGTGCGGGTGGCACAAGCCTAATGTTTGAAGGGACACCTACCTACCCCGATGCCGGCAGATTCTGGGATATTATTGATAAATATAAAGTGAACATTTTGTATACTGCGCCAACGGCTATCAGGAGTCTGATGAGCTATGGGCTCGATCCATTGAAAGGAAAAGATTTATCGTCGCTGAAAATATTGGGTACCGTGGGCGAGCCTATCAATGAAGAAGCATGGCATTGGTATGATGATAATATCGGTAAAAATAAATGCCCTGTTGTAGATACCTGGTGGCAAACAGAAACATCCGGAGTGTTAATTTCAAACCTTGCCGGGGTTACGCCTTCAAAACCGAGCTGGGCCACACTGCCAATGCCGGGGGTGCAACCTGTATTGATGGATGAAAGCGGAAAAGAAGCAACCGATGTGGATGAACATGGGATGATCAAAGGAAATCTTTGTATTAAAGCACCTTGGCCGGGAATTTTAAGGACAACCTACGGTGACCACGAGCGATGTCGCGCCAACTATTTTGCCGCTTATGAAAATTATTATTTCACAGGTGATGGTGCGTTGAAAGATAAAGAGGGCAATTACAGGATTACAGGAAGGGTAGACGATGTATTAAATGTGAGCGGGCACCGCATTGGTACAGCCGAAGTGGAAAATGCGATTAATATGCACACAAATGTTGTAGAGAGTGCTGTCGTAGGATACCCGCACAATATTAAAGGGCAGGGCATTTACGCTTTTGTAATTACGGAGAAAAGGCCGCATGATGAAGAACGTGCAAAAAAAGATATTTTGGAAACTGTGGCCAGGGTCATTGGTGCCATTGCCAAACCAGATAAGATACAATTTGTAAACGGGCTACCTAAAACAAGAAGTGGAAAAATTATGCGTCGGATACTTCGCAAAATCGCCGAAGGAGAGATGGACAACCTTGGTGATACAACGACACTTCTGGATCCTGCTGTTGTTGATGATATCAAAAATAACAAAGTTTAAATACCTGATTTCGGGTGATGGCTAGAGAACAGCAGTAAAGTATTTTTTATAATGATAAAATTTTTATCATCGCTGCGAATATCACAGGATACAAGCTAATGCCGGCCAATGCACCCTAAATACTTATCGATACATGATTTTGATTATTATCTTCCGCAGGAAAAAATTGCCGGCTTTCCGTTGGAAGAAAGGGATCAGTCAAAGTTATTGATTTATAAAAACGGATCAATTACAGAAGACATCTATCTCCATCTTGCCAATCATTTGCCGGTTAAAACGTTCCTTGTTTTTAATGATACTAAAGTTATCAAAGCACGCCTGCTATTTAAAACGCCGTCCGGGGGTGTGGTAGAAATTTTTTGCCTAGGGCCACATGAAGCGGTAAATGATTATGCAGTTGTTTTACAGAAAAAAAAATCAGTGAAGTGGCAATGTATGATAGGGGGCGCCGGCAAATGGAAGCAGAAATACCTTGAAAAAGATTTCCTGGTTGACGGTGTTAAAATAAACCTTACTGCAGCGCTTGTTGAAAAATTAAGCGATGCTTACATTGTTGAATTGAGCTGGAGCCCTGCTGATTATTCATTTGGAGAAATAATGGCCCACGCTGGCGAAATTCCATTGCCACCCTATATAAAACGAAAAGCGTTGGAGAGCGATGCCGGCAGGTACCAGACCATCTACTCACTTTATGAAGGCTCGGTTGCCGCCCCCACAGCGGGATTGCATTTTACAGAAAAAATATTTACCTCATTAGAAGAAAGAAATATTGGGACTGGATTTGTTACACTTCATGTGGGTGCAGGAACTTTTAAACCTGTGAAGAGCGATACCATGGAAAATCATGAAATGCATGCTGAGTGGATGGATGTTTCCATAGAATTTATTGAGCAACTGGTAACAAATATCGGTCAGGAGATTTTTTGTGTCGGCACAACTTCAGTAAGGACGGTTGAAAGCCTGTATTGGATGGGAATAAAAGCCATGCTTAATCCTGGTATCGCCATTGACGAACTTGAAATAAAGCAATGGGATGTATATGAGGAAGATATGCTGAATATTGGTACCAGTCCCGGGGAAGCACTGGGATCACTATTACTTTTCCTCCATCAAAAAAAAGCAGGGAGGCTTTTAGCGAAGACACAAATCATTATCACTCCCGGTTACCAGTTTAGGGTTGTCAACGGCATGATCACTAATTTTCATCAGCCAGGATCTACCTTGTTATTACTGGTGGCCGCTATGGCAGGCGGGCACTGGAAAGAAATTTATAAATATGCGCTTATCAATAATTTCAGGTTCTTAAGCTACGGTGACGGTTGCCTGGTGTATTATAATTAGTGCGGCTAAAAAGAGCCCCAAAATATTGCGAAACGAAGCGTCAAAAAAGATTCAACGTCCTGAACTTGTCTGTCCGCATGCTGTCAACATCAAACCAGTTGCAATTATTAAAAAGTACTTAAGCATAGAATTGAAAATTACCCACAAACATGCAGATTCCCGCAATGCCGGTCTATCGTATTACGACAACTCACGTAGTACAACGCGATTGCCGCATGCATAAAAAATGAAGTTTGAATGAAATTGACAGAAACAGCAGGATTTATTGCTCAATTGTAACGGGAGTGCCTAC
>JBDTLZ010000115.1:0-14259 GCA_039934515.1 Ginsengibacter sp. | reverse complement strand
TCATCATTTTTTACCTGGTTAAAATAATAAATTATTTCAAGATGGGAAAAATCTGCAATGCCATTAAAGACTTCAGCGGGCATGTCCTTTGTAAGTTCGATTTCAGAAATTATTTCAGCCCAGTTATCATCAATTGGTTTTGTACGTGAATTTTTGACTGTAGCAACAGGGGTACAAATAATTTTCATAATTTTTTTATTAAGTTAATTCAGCGTGTTAGTTTGTAAATATTCGTAAGCAAACCAGGAACGTTTTTTGAGACGCTGTTATCTAACAAACTTCGTAAAACCGTCCTGGATGATTGAACTGTTCCCAATTCAACAAAACTTGGTACAGCCCCTTCAGGATTTATTTGATAGCGTCCAGGCTTTGCAGTAGGTTCTTACACCTTAAGATTAAGCTGCCATGATACACCATATTTGTCTGCCACCCAGGCGAATTTTTTACTAAAGCCATAGTCACCGGGAGGCATCATGATGCTTCCCCCGTCGGAAAGCTTTTGGAAAAGCAGGTCTGTCTCTTCTTCAGTCTCACAATTGATAAAAATAGAGATCGATGGCGTAAAAGAAAATTTATGTTCCATGGGACTGTCAGACGCCATATATTCCTGTTGGTCAAGTGTAAATAACGCATGCTTAACAGCGCCCACGTTTCCTCCCGGATCTCCCTCTTTGAAGTAAGTTATATTGTTTACTTCTGAGTTCCTGAACAGGGAAGTGTAAAAGTGAATAGCCTCATCTGCTTTGCCACATTGGTTCCCAACAAACATTAAAAAAGTTGTTGTCTTTTGCATTTGATTTTTGCTTTAAATAAATTGATCCCATCATTTTTAAATGCATCATAAATTCAAAAAAGCCCGTCGGCTGTTATTAATGACGCAATATCACGTGCATCTCCTGCTTGATTCTTTCAATTTGCCTTTTATGCCTGAAAATATGTACTATGGCATGTTCTGTTAACTGCTCGATATCGTACCATTGGCCCCAACGTGTTTTTATTTTTAAAGAGTTATCGAACTCTTCGAGTTCATTGTCTTTTATTTCTTTAAAAATATTTTCTGTGTATGAAAAAACCTTCTGAAGGTCCTCAGCATATTCCCCGATAGTTGAATGATCCATTTTTTCAGGTCGAACGACATTATTTCCCTTCACGTTATGGATGCTTACAGCATAACCATAACCGGAATTTACTACATGAGATAAAATTGCCTGTATTGACCTGCAATTCTCATCAGTCGTACGTGGGTCTGTGACAACTGTTAATACGTTGTCCGGAATATCTTCGATCACCTTTTTGAAATCTGAAACTGCCTGCTCGTATATGTCTAGCAAAGCGCCAACTGCTCCCTGTCTGTATTTTTTTGCCATTAAGATTATTTAATACTGCAAGGTACGGATTCACTTATTTTCTTTTGACGAATGAACATACCATTTTAAATACGCTGCATTGTTCTCTTCTTACCGGAACGGATCCATCGGTCGAATTCATTCTTTGAATTTGTCAATGTACCCTCTGGAAATGTTGCTTCATCAATTATTCGCACGAGTGCAACGAAAATCACATTATCAGAAAATATTTTTAATAATCAAAGAAAACCGGAAAAATGAGTGTTATTGGCTGGAAACTTGTTAATGCCAAAACCTTAATGATTTGTACATGCTATCGATCATGTTTTTGAAGGAATAGCTGTGCAGTGTCAATTTCGGGCCTGTGAGAAACAGCGGAGTTGGCAATACCTGTCAATTGCCTGTAATAGGCTTGTGCTTTTTTAAGGTCGTTGGATCTCTCTGCCGCCGCGCCTGCACCATAGAGGCCGTTAAAGCGTTTCGGATGTTTTTTTAAATCTATTTCATAAATTTCCAGGGCCTGGCTGGGTTTATTCATTTGCAGTAACATATCTCCTAATAGTTCCATTGCCGGCAGCACTTCACCGGGAGTCACCGGGTGTTTTTGTGTATTATCTTCCATTTCTGCGGCGACTTTCATAAGGTCAAGTGCTTCATTATTTTTTCCTTGCTTAAATAGCATCCATGCTTTGACGGCCCTGATCTGGATTTGTACCTGGTTGGCTTTGTAAAAATCCTTTTGTTGGGTAAGCGTATCATAGATCACGGTGAGCTCTTTTAATCCGTCGATTGCAGAATCCATTTTGTTAATATGAATATTGCCAAGCGTCTTCGCGAAATAGATAATTGGTTTTTTGCCACGGAAATTTTTCCCACGGGAAGTTCGAGGGGTGTATTTTCAATTCCGCCGCTACCTTCCACATCCTGTTTTCAAGTAAATAACGGGAAGGGATAGCCGCAAAGGCATATGCCACTTTAAAATTTATCGGGTACACATCGTTAATAGATTCAAGATAATCACATTGTTCTTTTGCAAGCTTATTTTCCCCTTTCTGCAGATAGGAATAAACCAGGTAGTCCATTCCATGCAGTTCTTCATCCCAGTGACCTTTAATACCTGTATTTTCCGCGTAGCACTTTGCGGCAGAAATAGACGCAAGGTTTGAGTTTATACATTCATCCCAAAGCCCGAGCCTTGTAAAAATGTGGGAAGGCATGTGCAGCGCATGGGCTGAGGATGGCGCAACAGAAGCATATTTTCTTGCAGCCGGCAAGGCCAATGCAGCCAGTTCGGGATAATCGTAACTATGGATGATGTAGTGAATAATTCCGGGATGGTTGGGCTCACTTTCAGCCAGGGCGGTTAGCATTGATCCGGCTTTTCGTTGTTTGCTGAAAGATTTATCGGTGGGGTCTGCGGCACCATTCAGCGCCAATGTATAAAATATGGCCGCTTCAATGTCTTTTGGATAGTCTAAATAGATTTTTTCCATCGCTTTTTCAAATATTATGCAACGGGCCAGGTGGTCAATATTCTGATAGTCTTTGTAGAACATTGCAATGGCTTCAATATAAGCTGCTTCTCTTTTTGACTTTTTCGGGAGAGATTGGGCAATAGTTATCGCCCGGGCTCCTTTTTCAAGTTCCGGGGGAGTAGGGGGTGCCCAAAGTGGGTGATAATTGCACATGGCTACTCCCCAATACGCCATAGGACACCCAGGTTCTTCATTAATAATTTTTGCAAAGACTTTTTCGGCTTCATCGTATTCAAATGAATGCAATAACGCAACGGCGAGGTTAAAATCTTTTTTTACTTTTTCGGAACAGGAAATTTCAAATTCTACAGATCCGAATTGTGTGTCAGGCGGCCCACAAAAAACAGGTTCACCTCTTTTAAGATTGATAGATTGTATTTCTTCATTGGTGGGGCCTGTACTCCTTCCATTACAAGCTACAAGTGTCACTGAAAATAATCCTGCAAACACCAGGTTTGAGTTTTGAAATAACGTCATACCTTAACTGTATTAGATGAAAACTTTTTATGGTTTGTCTCTATAAACCATTCCATATTTGTTTTCAGTTAATGAATATTCCTGTTCGCTTCTTTCTTTAATTGGGCCTGCCAATGTACCATTTTCTATAAAGTATTATTCACATCCAGCCTGCAAATATTGAAAAGCCATTAGCAGATATTCTTTGCCGGTATTATCTAACCCGTGCTATATACTCCTGGGAACGAATGCAACATCCCCGGGTTTTACTTCAATAGATTCCTCATCTAAGGTAAGTATGCCCCCGCCATTGTGAATAAAGATCATTTCGTCATTGTTCAAATGTTTATGGACATGTAGTTTTTTGACCGGGTGACATGTCTTCGATGTAAAATGAAATGTTATCGATCGCATATTCCGCTTTAGATATTTTTATAGTTATGGGCACCCTACGCCTGCCTGTTAAAATAGGTATGCCTTTATTTTAGGTACGACAATTCTTTTGGCGGCATCAGCACGGGATCTGGCAAATTTAATTTTGGGAAGAGATGCAAAAAGTGGAGCGTAACTTCCGAACAATCCTGTCCTTAAAAATTTTCGATGTTGTTGTTGAATTTGACTCATCATTTAAAATTTAGATAAAAGAGGATCGTCAATCTATATTGCAAATATATTTTTAAATGCCGGCAAATCGAAATGTTGATAGGTTACCAGCCAAACACTGAAATTGATAAAGCTGCTGCTATTTAAAACTTGAAGAATTTAGCACTGCCATAAAATTATTATAGGGCACCTGTGGTTGTGGTACAACAGATTATGCCACTTATACCTCTCTATTTCCCAGCAAAGAAATCAATCCCAATATTATTGATCAATTCCGGCCTTTCTTTAAATACCTGGTGTGTTGTATTAGGCAAAACACAAAATTCACTTCCCTTTATTTTATGGTACAACGTAATGCCATGTTCAAGCGTGATGAAATCATTATCTCCAAGAACAATTAAAAATTTACTTTTTATAAGGCCAAGCTTGTCATTAGAAATAACCAGCTTAGTAAGCCACATCTTTTTTAAATTCCAAAAAGTTTGTTCCCAGTTGCCTTTTTGTGGTGACCTCTGTATGTAGTCTGCGACCCAGTCTTTAAAATCTGTTTTTGCAGTTTGCAGGTTCCACGATCCTATAGATTCAGTACCACCGGGAGCATATCCATCCGTGTCACTATTCGTCCCCGAAATAATGACTTTTTTTATTTTGTCCGGCCTGCCGTATGCCAATAGCAATGCAGAATTTCCCCCATCACTCCAGCCAATTACGTAGACGCTGTCAAGACGCATCTTATCAATAAATTCGGAATAATAGTCTGCCAAAAGCTGATAACAAAGCGTATCCGTTTGTCCTGACCGCCCTTCCGATGGGCTATCTATTGCGATAACCCTGAAATGTTTTGCCAATTCCGGAATAACTTTTTGAAAGTCGTGAATTGAACCAAATCCGCCATGAAATAAGAGCAAGGGCATGCCTTTACCCTATTCTTCATAATAAACTGTTGTCCCTTTAATACTTAAATATTTTCCATTATTGGAACCGTAATTTATTTGTCCATATCCCAAGGAGGACAAGGTTAAATAGACAATGGCAAGTATATATTTTTGTTTTGTTCTGTTCACAATTACTGTCTTTATTTTTTGTTTTGATCCCTGCTGCCGCCGGTTCAGTTATTCCTGTGCTTGCGGATGGTAAGAATCTTAATGTAAGGTCCACCGGCCGATGCTTCTTATTAAAGGAACGAAATATTTCTATCACCACAAAAGTTAAACAATGATTGTTTTCGTAGCATACGTGCTGATGAATACTTTGTCTTTTGTTGCCTGCTTCTACAATTCACATCATATAAAATATACAGTAAATCATTCCCAGGTTAAATGCGGCATGACAAATTATTGCGCCCAAAATAGATCCTGAATATCGCTTGCAGGTAAAAAATAACAAGCTTACGAGAAACATGCCAGAGACCCAGATCAAGGTTGGTATTGTAAAGAAATTCCATTGGTTATTGATAAACACCAATCCGAAATGCGAAATATGCGTTATGGCAAATGCTGAACTATCTACAACGGACGCTTTTTTCTCTCCCATAGATTTTGCAAAACTTGAATGAACAATTCCCCGGAAAAATAACTCTTCGCCAATTGGGCTAAATAACATTCCGGTGGATGCCATTACTGTAAATAAAATTACTTTGTCCTGCGGGTTGATTCGGCCTGGTATTTTATAAGATTTTCCAATATACTTGTACCAATTTTCGTAAGAAGCTCCGTAAAGGATTTGACCCAAAAAATACAAGAGTATACTTGCGATAAACCCGGTGATAAATGCAATTAAAAGCCACTTGTATTTTTTCGTTGTAATTATTCCTGTTTTCTTCCGTCCATAGCCAGTCAGAAATATAAATGGTGTAATTGCAGAAATGGCCATTATCAGCCCGATAGAGCCGTAACTTCCCGAGGCATTTGCATTTAACACCAGGATAAACCGGGGAACACAAATTATGATAATTAGGAAAAGGCCGAGTTTCCAATTAAAGCCAAAAAATCTATTCCAAAACGGTCTTAATTCTTTGTCCATTACTCCGGCGATTTGGTGATGAATGTTTTGTTCTGTGAAAATTGGTTTGTGAATATGAATGTTGAATGGGAGATAACTATCAGTATTGTAAAAGCCCGTAGTTTATCAATTATGTTTTTAAAAATAGACAATCTAATGCCTGGGGGCAATGTTTATTTTTCCTTTCACTGATAAATAGGCTTATGGCTTAATCCGGTATCGTGTGGGTTTTTAAGGCTAAAATACCCACCCATCCAAACATCCTTACTTTTGCAGCAATGAAAAAGACATCTTATTCAATTGAAACGATACTTGCCAACCTTAAAATCGATGCCCTGAACGAAATGCAACGGGCATCGATTGAGGCCAATAAAAAAAATGGGGATGTTATCCTGCTCTCTTCAACTGGTTCAGGAAAAACAATTGCGTTTTTATTACCCATCCTGGAATTATTGGAAGACAAGGCCAAAAATACACAAGCGCTGGTTGTTGTCCCATCGCGCGAACTTGCCATACAAATTGAACAGGTTTTTAAATTAATGGGAACCGGTTATAAAGTTACCAGTTGCTATGGTGGCCATAAAAGAGAAACAGAGGAAAATAATCTCGTTCAGCCACCTGCATTGATTATAGGCACCCCCGGCAGGCTATGCGATCACATTCGCAGGGGCAATATTACCCTGGATTCTATCAGCGTTCTGGTGCTGGATGAATTTGATAAATCACTTGAGTTGGGTTTCCTCGAAGAAATGTCTTTCATCATTGAATCTTTGCAACACCTAAAGAAAAGAATTTTGACATCGGCAACAGAAAGCGTTGAAATTCCTGCCTTTATCGGGCTTACAAACCCCGTAAGGTTGAATTATCTTTCTCCTGAAAACGAAGAAAACGGCCTGAGTATACAAAGTGTACTATCAGATGAAAAGGATAAAACCGATACCTTATTCAGGTTGATCTGTTACCTGGGTAACAGATCGGCTATTGTATTTTGCAACCATCGCGAATCTGTTGAACGTACAAGCGCCGCCCTTACCAAAAAGGGTATCGTCAATGAATTTTATCACGGTGCCCTGGAGCAGCAGGAAAGGGACAGCGCCTTATGTAAATTCAGAAACGGGACTGTAAATGTATTGGTAACAACCGACCTCGCTTCCCGCGGACTTGACATTCCCAACATCAGGTACATCATTCATTATCATTTGCCGCACAGTGAAGAAATATTTATTCATCGCAATGGTCGGACCGCCCGGATGGATGCCAGTGGTACGGCGATTTTAATTTTATCTGCTGATGAAAAATTGCCGGCATATATTACCCAGCCTGTTGAAGAAATACAACTTCCTGCTACGGCCACTTTGCCCGAAAAGCCCAAATGGTCAACCTTGTTTATTGCAGCGGGGAAGAAGGATAAGGTAAATAAAGTTGATGTCGTAGGATTTTTGTCAAACAAAGGCCAATTGAAACAGGAAGACATCGGCCTTATAGAAGTCAAAGATTTTTTTTCTTTTGTTGCCGTGCGAAAAGTAAAGATCGGGCACACGCTTGAACTCATTAAGATTGAGAAGATCAAAAACAAGAAAGTGAAAATTGAAATCGCGAAGTAAAATTCAATTACACGAATAATTACACGACTAACATGAATTTTTCGTGACTTGTACGATATAGTGCGGTCGGCCTGTTTTAGTGATTGTTTAGCGAATAATACACGAATTAGGTGTATTACACGTATTACACGGGTTTTTTAAGGATTCCAGGTTTTGAATTCACTGAGAACTGATCAATGTAAAGCCATTTTTAATCTTCTATATCGGTAAAACGGTTTAATATAACTCCAGGCTTTATTCGTGAAATCCGATAGTGATCGAATCGTAGAAAGAGAATTTTATAAATGAAATGTTTGTCTCATCGCTTTCAACATTCCTGGTGTAGACCATGTGCCTGGCACGATCATTCGCCGCATGGTATATAGTGGCTCAGTGGAATCTCTTTTTGTAGATAAAATAAATGCCATTTTATATCCTGCTTTTTTTAGTTCGGGGATGGCTGCCTGGTTCCAAAGCCCAAATGGGTAAGCAAAATATGCTGCAGGTTTACCGGTGATGTCTTCAACTCTCTTTTTTGGTTTTACGAACTGGCTGTCGAAATCAGCGCCTTTATATTTCGTAACCATATGATGGTCCCATGTATGCGATTCAACTGCATGGCCGCTATCAGCTAATTGCTTTAATTGCTCCTTGCTCATATAACGGGGACGGTTAATCGAAATCGTCATGATAAAATAAACGCCTTTAAACCCATATTTCTGCATTTCTGAAGCACCAATGGTGAATTGTTCCTCGTCAGTATCATCAAAAGAGATCATTACCGGTTTCGGTGGAAGTTTTCCATCATGCGTTAAATACTCATATAATTGGTCAGGTAAAATCGTATGATAGCCACTGTCTGATAAGGCTTTCATTTGTTCCGCAAAGGCCGCAGGCGTTACTTCATAGCCCTTCATCCTTTCACCTTCCCCTGCACGAAAATTGCGAATGTGATGGTAACACAAAACAGGTACTTCTTTTTTTGCAATAATAGACGCTACATCCGCAATGGCGGTGGTAGGAGTTGAATCTGTTTTACTTTTTTCAGCTTCGTTTTGCGTTGATTCCTTTTTTGATGGCGCCGATGAGCAGGATGCTAAAAAAATCAAAGTAATAATAAAACCAGGAACGGAATTTTTCATCTAAATACTTATGAGGAGCTGGAGTTTATTGATATTGAATATAGATAGGCTTTGGGATAAATTTTAAAAGTTCCCCTGGCGTATACAACTGGTCCCCGCCAGTCTTTGTGTCATTCTTGTAAAATAATTTAAATCCGGTGAACTCAACTGGTTCTTTGTAAATATACCGCAGGTAGGTTGACCTTTTTAAAATCTTGTTTCCCCATCCGTCCATATCCATAACCACCTGAACTTCCGGTACTTTCTTTATTTTTTCATAACCAGTTATCATTCCCTGGGTAAACCTGTGAACAATTAAAATTTTTGCAGGCAGGTTATTTTTCTTCACCAGGTCTGCCAGGTAATCAATTGCTGCATTAACATCATCAAAGTTAAAAGATCCTATTTTAGTTCCGGGAATTTCGCCATTCTTTAATGAAAATTCGGGGTCGATACCCAGGTGCACATTGGGTAATTTTAAATATGTTTCTAAGGCGGGTACCTCATCCTTTACGGTGCTATGTCCAACCTGTATGTCAAGAAAAACCAATGCATCTATTTGTTTGGCCCAGTTCATAACAGTGTCGATCTGGTGAAAAGGCATGCGCATTCTATGTTTCCCATCCCTGCCAGGGCTACCCTGTGCGCTCACGGCTATGTAATGCAATGCCGGAATAACGGGAAGTGAACTATCTGCGGCCTGCCAATTGGCCACTTCGCCTTTTAATTTTTGCAGCATAGAATCCCGGGGGATTTCGCCAAGAATCCCCATCTTTTTAGAATACATATTTCCATAAAAAGCCACGATCCTTTTAAATGGTAAAATGGCGCCATGTGAAGGATAAGCGAAGGTAACAGGCCATTTGCCGGTTGTATCACCATTGGCAAGAGCCAACATTTTTTTGTTATACGCGGCTGTGTCGATATTTCCATTCTCAGCCAATGCTTTTTTAGCCTCCTGATCTTTCAGTTCTGCATCAGATTTTTTAGTCTCCGCAGAACTAAGGTTATTGCAACTTATACTACAACAAACCAGGAAAAGGCCGAGGCATGTGCTCAAAAAAACCAGGGAATTTTTCATAGGGAGCGAAGTTATTCTAAAAAATTTCTATTGTAACGTAACATGCCTGAATTTATTTTGTAAAAGTATACCAGAGCCGGATATTCGCCATGTCCGGAGTGTAAGACCTGCGGTTCCTGCATGTACTTAATCTGCTAATCCACACTGGATCATAAAGTCGTTAGAAAAAACTTTCCTTGATTTTTCATCAAGTAATTTGTGCCTGCAATCTTTCCATGTTACAACGTTATCGCCATACATTTTTTGCAGTAGGTCGGGATTCAAATTAAAATTGATTTTCCCCCAGTGAAGGGTATAAGGGATATTTAATGCTTCGAGCCTGTCCCACACTTTTTTGAAAAAATTCCTGGATACTTTCGCTTCCACGCCATCCAGTTCTATAATGCATGTTTTGGGAAAATGTGTAAATCCCATTAACGCCTCAGTTCCTTTTACATAACGCAGGGCGACACCGCCGGGGAAGGGGTTTTTTTTATTGATTTTTACAATCTCTTCAATTACTATGCTTGCGTTGGAAGCATCAACACCAATGGCGGCGCTGGCTGCTTTCCCTCTGAATTTGGTATTGCTGAACGTCTCGCCAAGGGTTCCGGTGGTGCTGATATTGGACTGAAAAGCCAGGGGGAAAAATTTATTGACCAATGCAGGCACAAGTAACGTTGAAAGTCCAGGGCCTAAAGAATCCAGTATAGTTTGCACTACACCCAATAAGTCGTCGCCATAACTAAAGCCCTTATCATCCCGTTCGATGTGCGGGTAATCTTCCCGGTAAGGAATTTTATACATGGTTTTTAAAAACACCCCTTTGGCAGGATTATCGGCCTGGAATTTTTGGGGGTTGACCAGGACTTCAAAATGATAGAGTTCTTTGCCAGGCGTATCGGGTGGTGATGGAAGTTCGTTTAAAATGCCTGAGAAATCAAGGTTATTAATAGCAAAACGTAAGGTGTCATTATATTCTATATTGCCCGCACGAAACTGCTCCAGTAAAAAGACGGGTTCTGTTTCAACCAATATTCCGTGAATAAAGCCAAAGCTTCCAAAACTTACAACAGCGGCATTAAACATATCATCGTCTTTAACGGGTTCGGCGCCAAGCCATTTAATAAAATCGTCGGAGGCTACAGGATTTGATTTTTTTTCGAGCCACACATGCCTATCGGGGCCCACCACCACGTGCAGGCCTACGATCGTATCGTGAACAGCCCCCACTTTAAATGCAGAGCCATGCGTGCCCGTTGAGGTGCATCCCGCAATTGATTGTCCGTTGCTTGCGCCGGAGGCCTTTAATGATCTTTTGGGGTGCGACTCCTGTTCAAGTTTTTCATTGACATCCAAAACGCTCATGCCGCATTCTACAAAAAAGAGATCGCCGGCTTCTTTTCCTTTTTGAAGATATTCCGGTGCCACAAAAGAATTATTTAAGTGCCACGAAAGCCTTAGCGCCTTGGTATCTACAAGGCCTCCGTCGCAAATAGCTACCTCGGAAAATGACCAGCCATTGCCCAGCGCCCGCATTTGAATATTATGATCAATGGCATATTGGATCAGCCACTGAAAATTTTTTGTAGTGTCCTGGTATTGGCTGTCCGGAAGGGAATGGGGAATGGTCAGTTTGAAAGAAGAATTTTCCGTGAACGTGTGAATAAAATTCTCATGTCCATTTTCCCATTTGGTAATGGGCAACCTTTGAATTCCATCAGGTAAAACAATTTCATTTGCCATAAATATGTATTTAGTTAGTGTCCCAATGTACCGGGGGGAGGGCTGTAGGGTGTGCAACACCATTCAAACCTTTGCGGCATCACAATCCCTAACGTGATAACGGTTATAAATGCAAAACCATAATTATTTTTTATGGTCACCTTATTCATGTGGTTAGAACGGCTGTCGCATTTGGGATTGAAATCTTTTGGCTGTACAAGGCCCCAAAGGAACGACCATGAGGTTTTTTTATTCAAAGGATTATTTTCGAAAGTATCACAATCATATTTTGATACAATTCGCGTTGTGCTGCAAGACTCCATGCCGTTGGCAGTAAGAATAACCATAAACACCACCATGTATTTGCGGAGATCATTAAAAGCGTTCATTACAAATATTTTTTAATTAATAAAGTCGCTATTTTTCAAAGTGTCAGGCCTGTTGAAATTTTCTAAATTTTCTTTTTCAGTCTTTGTAGTCAATTTCCTGGCGATAAAAATTACAATTATTTCAGCGGCTATGATCAATATATAATCGATGGATTGGAGGGAATATCTTCCTACAAGCCAAAAGTAAGACATAGCTGCAATACTGCATACTGTTGCGGTTAAAGCTATCCCCCATTTAGTTATTTCAAGGCCAAGGTAGGCAGGATAGGGAATGGTTTTTGATTCACCAGCTTGTGGCCGGAGCTTATTTAGTAAGTAAATGTTTTCAATAATGTCGCACAGCCATGCAATACACTGAAGCCATGCCAATATCGCGAAAAGGGGATGGCCAAAGGAAGTCATTTTTTGAGAGACCTTCATGCAGAACATGAAAATGGATCCATACAAAGCCGGCATATAAATAAAATCCAGGTAGAGCTGGCTTTTTAAAGCCTTTAAAGATTTTTTTGATAAATCACCGGGCAATAGAAATATCCCTTTAATAAAAGAGATAAGTTCTTGCGAAGACGCCGGAAATTCAAGATCGATCATACTAAACTTTCTTACCACCACATGTAAGGAATAGAGGTTTGCACTTTGTAAACTCATGACAAAACCAACGAGCAACATCACTCCAAAAGCAATACAAAAGTGGCTCAATTCGATATTGATATAAAAAGGCATTTGATATTTTTTACAGGTTCATTAATGTACTCCAGGAGTTTCGCATTGTTTATTTAGGGTAACCTGCATGGTTGTCCGGTCATTTTTATAAGCATTCCAATCAAATTCTATTAAAAATTTTGTTGCGCTTTTTACCCCGCGCACAAACATGTCTATTTTATCCTGGTCGGATATAAAGAAATTGAGCCAGTTGTAATCGGATAATGGAATTTTACCGATGCCCTTTTCATATACCTGGTTCTTCAATAAAAAATCCTTATCATAATAAAACCTGATGGTATTAAACATTCTGCCAATATAGCCGGGAAGGCTCCAGGCGGTGGCGTTTTTTTCTGTATCATCAGGCTTACTATCATCAAGGTCTATCCCAAAGGATGGAAGCCTTGGCGTGATGACTTTTGGATTGTAAAAAATATTAATAGGAAAATTAGATAACATACCTCCGTCGACAAACCGAGCAGTCGTTGGTGGGTCCGGTTCATCCATTGTATCCATCCAGGCCTTTTTGATTTCATCTGTTGTGCAGGGTATGTTATTGATCATATACGATTCAAAGAAAACCGGTATAGACATAGAAGCCCTGATAAACCCTGCTGGCTGCAGCGAATTAATATTTGCCCTCTCCCTGAAGAGATAACACATTTCAGGAAACTGTATTTTGTTTTGCGTAACCAATTCAGAAGCGATAAAAGTAACATCGCCCTGCAGGCTTGAAACACCCTCCGGGTGGGGAACCCGTAAATGCAACACGGGAATGGTAGCAGCTTTTGTGGTAAGGTCCGATACCGTAATCACATTGTTTGACAACAGTTGCTTCTTGATCCAATCATAAAAAAAATCTCCGGGATTAATACCATAACCTGAGTTTTTAAGGCGTTTGAGAAGTCTCACCGAATAAAAAATGACAATGCCAATTAATAAAAAATAAAAGCCGGTGAGCACAAAAAACAGTTTTGTGATGATAGAAAGAGAAAGATCTATATTTTCAAGCCCAAGAAAAATAAAATCTCCCGCAAGCAATATGACCGCCATCATACAAATCCATGTGATCCATTTTTTTGCTTTGGTTGTAAAATCACGGTGAGTAATAAATCTTTTAATTATCCATCTTACTGCAGGATGGCCGTCCACAAGCTTGAAAAAGTCGAGGTCGCATATCGCTTTTAGAATCGGGATCGATTTCGGATCCTCCTTTTTGCCGATCACCGTCATAAGCGCAGTATTAATTGCACCTGCACTGGTACCGGCAAGCCGCAAAAAACGAATGCCCATTTTTTCAAGTATATAGGTGTAGCCTACAAGAGCCACACCAAGTACACCACCACCTTTTTGAACAAGATTAACGTACTGGTTTCCCTGGCTGTCCAGCACATCCGATATAATAAATGGACGGCCGCCTTCCGGAAATGCAGCTTCCAGTTGTTTCATGCATTTCAACACTTCAGGGTGGTTGATAAAATTTTCCGTAGAAAGGTTACTTTGAGCGGTTTTATTGTCTGGAATTGCCTGGGACATGACGGTTTCAATTGGGAGCCTAAAAGTAATTGATTGACACGTAAATTCAATTCGGTTATAAAAGTTGACGTATTAATTGGAGGTTGAACAGCAACACCATAATTTTTATGCAGGTGGTTGGTACTGCACTATACGTTCTGTATGGTTTGACGTATCTCTTTTAAATACCCCGGCCAGGTGAAAATTACCAATAAACGATGGT
>JBDTLZ010000114.1:0-9911 GCA_039934515.1 Ginsengibacter sp. | reverse complement strand
CGATTGTAAAAATGAATTAACGGTTTTCAGGTATAGGTATTCTTTTTCTGCCGTGTGGAGATGGTTTTTGAAAACCTTTATCGGCCTCATTCATTCTTACCTGGCGTCCATTGTAATTTTTGCCGTCGATGCTTTTAATCATTTTTCCTGCTACAGATTTATCTACCTCGATCCATGAGTTCATGTCCCGAAGATCAATTTTACCCAGCGCCTCTTTTTTCAGGTTGCTTTCGTCCAGGATAAATTGCAGAAAACTCGCTTTATAGAAGCCGTCCTTTGTTCCCAGGTTAACAAAGAGCCGTGTGTATCCGTTGTCCCGTTGAAATACAGGCCTTTCTCTTCTTACACTTTGATCGCGATTGTTATTATTTTCAAATCGTCTTTCCCTGGAATCGGTTCTCGCATTCAGGTCATCGGCGTTCTCATAATATTTTAAAAAATGATCAAATTCAAGAGCGGCTACTCTTTTCAGAACTTCTTCCTTACTTACATCAGCAAATTTCTTTTGCAGGTCAGGCATGTAAGTTTCATAGTCGCCATGCGAAGTATCTGCCTCCATCAGCTTATCCATAAAATAGAAAAACTGTTTGCGGCATACATCTTTTCCCCCGGGTATATCAAGCCGGTGAAATTGTGCGTTGGTCATCTTTTCAAGTTGCCGTATTTTAAATGATTCCCGGCTATGGCAGATAGAAATGCATATCCCACTCTTTCCGGCACGTGCTGTACGGCCGCTTCTGTGGGTGTACACTTCAATATCGTCGGGCAGTTCAAAATTAATAACATGGGTAATGCCGTCAACGTCAATGCCCCTTGCAGCCACATCGGTTGCGATCAGGATCTGGATACTTTTCTGGCGAAAGCGCTGCATTACCTTATCACGCTGTTGTTGTGTAAGATCTCCATGCAATGCTTCGATATCATAGCCTTCTTTTACAAGCCTTTCGGTGATTTCCTGCGCGTCTGCCTTGGTGCGTGTGAAGATTATCCCATACATGCCCGGATTAAAATCAACCAGCCTTTTAAGCGTCTCATAGCGGGTATGTGCCGAGGTAATAAAATACTGATGGTCGATATTTACATTGGCAGTATTTTTTTTGCCCACGGTAACTTCCTGTGGGTTCACCATAAAGTTTTTAGAGATCGCTTTTACTTCTGCCGGCATCGTAGCGCTGAATAGCCATGTGCTTTCGCGGTTAACGGTATTTTTTAGAACAAAATCAATATCGTCCCTGAATCCCATATTCAACATTTCATCGGCCTCATCGAGCACCATATATTTTACCTTTTGCAGGTCGATGGCTTTTCTCTCGATCATATCGATCAGGCGCCCCGGCGTCGCTACAACTATGTGTACTCCCTTTTTCAACGCACGGATCTGCATTACAATGGAAGCACCGCCGTATACCGGTTCTGCAATAATATTGCGGCAATATTTTTTATAGTCCTGCAGATCATTACAAATTTGTAAACACAATTCGCGTGTTGGGCAAATGATCAATGCCTGCGGATACCTGCTTGCAGGATCCACAAGTTGCAAGAGCGGCAGGCCAAAAGCTGCTGTTTTACCGGTACCCGTTTGAGCAAGGCCAACAAAATCTGTAGTACCAGATAACAAAATAGGAATAGCCTTCAATTGTATGGGAGTAGGGATATCAAACCCAAGATCAGTAACTGCCTTGACGAGGTTTTCATTTAACCCAAGGCCTTCAAATGCATTCATTTAATTATTTTTATTCAGGCGCAAAGGTATGTTATTAGGCCGAGAGTCATTAATTGACGGTTATCGTGAACATATTATAATACATGTTTGGACTTTAGTTTGCTGCTCAATATTAAACTTATAACTATTTTTGAGGTCTGTTTCTTCGACAATTCGAAACAAGATCCTATAATTTCTAATATCCTGGCCCTTTTGTTTAACTAGCTAATATGCGAACACTCATTTTTTTTCTTACCGGGGTATTGTTTTTGTCAAAATGTTTTGCACAGGCAGATCCTTCCGACAAGCAGATCATGGACTCGTTATTACAAAATGACGAGATGCTCAAATTGATCGGTGATTTTGGAAAGCCCGTTAGTTATTTCAGGGCTAATCTTGGCGCCGGAAACCAATTATACAGCAGCGATGATAAGGCTGTCGAATCTCTGCAAAATACGAGACAGCTCATAATTAGTCCTTCCATTGGCTACTACCATAAAAGCGGCTTTGGAATGTCACTTGCAGGCTTTTTGCTCAGTGAAAATAAAAAGACGGATTTCTACCAGTATTCAATATCTCCCTTTTATAATTATTCGAGATCAAAAATTGTTGAAGCTTCTTTATCCTACACGCATTATTTTCAAAAAAACATTTATAGCGCCAATACTTCTCCTATTCAAAACGAATTGTACGGGAACATCGTTTTTAAAAAGCCATGGCTTAAACCAGGTATCGCCACAGGTTATGCGTTGGGCACTTATCATGAGATCATCAACATAGATACTTTTGTGAGAATAGCTAACCAGCGTATTCACATAAAGTATATCGACACAACTACCATAAAACTTTCATCTTTCTCGCTCGCAGGAACTGTTGAACATACCTTTGCTTTCTACAACGTTTTTTCAAAAAAAGACGGGCTTACTTTTGTTCCGCAGTTCTCATTGATTGCAGGAATAAACTCGTATAAAATAAGTCATAAAAGCAGTGTTGCCAATTACAATGCATTTACAAAAAGGCTTTCAAAAAGGATCCGCCATTTTCAATCACAATCTGCTCAAAATAGTAAATTCGAAGCTCAGTCACTTAGCCTCGATCTTGACCTCAACTATTTCACCGGCATATTTTATTTTGAACCTGAATTCTATCTTGACTATTATTTGCCAAAAACACATGACAAAAGAGTAACGCAGATTTTCAATTTTAATATTGGTATAACTTTTTGATTTCCTATGTTAACATATATTTGAGTTTAACAATTAAAACACTTTCATGAAAACTAAATTCCTCCCACTCACATTATTATTATTTATTGGCACCTCGGTTTTTTCCCAATCTTTTAAATTAGGAATTAAAGGTGGCGCTAACCTTGGCAAAATAACCGGCCAGTCATTTAAAGATGAGTTTAATCTCGGCTATCATGTTGGCGCTTTTGCAACCATTGGTCTCGGAAATAAATTTGCCATTCAACCGGAAGTAACATTTAACCAGGTGAATACGGATACATCCACCAGGTTCAGTGAAATTTATACCGGGTTTAACCACATTAATGACATAAAGCTTCATTATTTAAGCATACCGATTTTGCTGAACTATAATGTAACTAAATTTATTACATTGCAGGCTGGGCCGCAGTTTGGAGTATTGCTGGATCAGAATAAAGACTTGTTACAAAATGGTGGTGAAGCTTTTAAATCAGGTGATTTTTCACTCGTTGGCGGCGTGCAGTTAAACCTGCTCAGGTTCAGGATATATGGAAGATTTGTTGGTGGTACAACCAATATCGATAATATTGGAAATGCCGATACCTGGAAAACATCTGCCATTCAGCTAGGGGTAGGTATTGCGTTGTAGCCTACCTGATCTTTTCAATTTCGCCATCGGCATTTAATTTTATTATAGACGAAGGCTGGTACTTTTCTACTTCATTTTGACGGTGTTGAACTATATAGTCAACACCGTTTTTTATTATATCATCAATCTCTCTAAAATTTTTTGGTGGATGGTTCCCGGAGATATTTGCAGAAGTGGATACCAACGGAGCACTCAATTGCCTGATGAGCGCCCCGCAAAAATTATCTTTAACAATTCTTATAGCAATACTTCCATCTTCATTAACAAGGATGCCAGGTAAATTTATAGCATTCATAAAAATTGCTGTGGTAGGCTTCTCTTGCAGAAAGAGAAAATCCATAATTAGCTTTGATGGGTATACGACATAATGTTCTATGTCGCTTAGCTGCGCAAGCAGGATAATCATTGATTTTTTTTCCTCTCTTTTTTTGAGAAGGTAAATTTGTTGTACTGCTTTTATATTGGTAGCGTCGCAACCAATACCCCAAATTGTATCCGTGGGATAAAGAATGATACCGTTCTTACGAAGAACCGTTATTGAATTGATGACGTCGTTTTCAAAATTCATTATTTTTAGGAACACGCAATACCATTTATTTTAGAAAAATATTTTAGTCTTTTATTCGCACCACGGTAAATTAAATAAAAGAAACGAACTTAAAAATTATAAGGAAATTGTTTCCAATAGCCGGGACGTTTCGATAGTTACAGCACATTTAAAATGCCCGAGCGGGCAAGCCTTCCGGCCATGAAGCGTGCACGGCCTGCAAGCCAGTTGTTCTGCGGTTTCAACAATTGATGAACGGGATGATAAGGGGTAAAATCCAAATGAAGGAACCGTAGAGCAAAAGATCGCCGTTACAGGGGCATCCATCGCCGAAGCAATATGCAAGGGGGCCGAATCGTTTGTATAATTCATGACGGCATTCTTCATGAGTGCTGCAGAAGACAGAAAGTTCAATTTCCCGGCAAGTACTTCTATCTTACTATTGATCGCTTCCGCTTTAATTTTTTCACACAATACGGTATCTTCTTTTCCACCTAATAAATAGATATGATACCCCGAAGGAAAATTATTAATAAGATCGACCCACTTGCCTTGTGGGTATTGCTTGGTGAACCATACACTGGCCGGCATCATACAAACATATTGGTGTAAACTATATTCTTTTATTTCTGCATAATTGTCAATGGAAGGGTAGAGGCGGGGACTGGTAAATGAATCATCGGTAAAATATTTTATCAACTCATTATTCCGCTCTACTTCGTGCTTTCCATCGCTGAGCTGGTGCTTTACACTTTTTGTAAAAAAAAAGCTGAAAGGATTTTTATCAAACCCTATCTTTTCTTTGGCTCCTGAAAATACCATCAGCAGCCCTGTGGATGCAAATCTTTGCAAATTGACGATTGTGTCATATTTGGTATGGCGTATTTCTTTAAGAAGTTTAAGAAGATTTTTTGTTTTATTTTCTTTTTTATTCCAAATGAGGACCTCGTGTAGGAAAGGATGGTTGATTAATAATCCTTCATTTCCCTTTCTTACCAAAACGTCAATATCTGCCATGGGGAAAAACCGGTGCAACTTTTCAACCAGGGCAGTTGCAAGGACCACATCGCCGGTGAATGCCGTTTGTATGACAAGGATCTTTTGCATGCGCCGTAAAGTTATTAATAATGGGGGTATTTCAATTTTCTATACGGGGCTTAAGCAATACTGGTTAAGAGTGGCATTTTTTTTTGCTAATATTTCAGTAATTCGTGGAGAAAGGCTGTTTACATATTATGTTTGCAAAAAAAGGAAAATGGATCTGCAAAAACTTATTACTGAAGTATGGTCACACAGGGAACTTCTAAAAGATGAAACTTATAGTGATGCTGTAAGAAATGTAATTGAAAAGGTTGACAACGGAACACTGCGTACAGCCATGCCTGTGGAAAACGGGTGGCAGGTAAATGAATGGATAAAGCAGGCGATATTGTTATACTTTGGGATCCAGCAAATGCAGACATATACATTGCCGCCCTTTGAGTTTTACGATAAAATGAAATTAAAAAGTAATTATAAAGATTTAGGAGTTCGTGCCGTTCCGCATGCCATAGCGCGTTATGGAGCTTTTCTCGGTAGAAATGTTGTGCTGATGCCAAGCTATGTTAACATTGGGGCTTTTGTGGATGAGGGTACGATGGTAGATACCTGGGCTACTGTCGGTAGCTGTGCGCAAATTGGAAAACATGTACACCTTAGCGGGGGAGTGGGTATTGGCGGTGTACTCGAACCCTTACAAGCCCGCCCGGTTATAATTGAAGATGGTTGTTTTATTGGCAGCCGCAGTATTGTTGTAGAAGGAGTTCGTATAGAAAAGGAAGCAGTACTTGGCGCCAATGTTGTGCTAACTCAATCAACCAAAATTATTGACGTAAGCGGTAATGAGCCCATAGAATATAAGGGTATCATACCGGCCCGCAGTGTTGTAATTCCCGGAAGCTACCTGAAAAAATTCCCCGCTGGCGAATATAATGTGAGTTGTGCGCTGATTATTGGAAAACGCAAAGAAAACACTGATAAAAAAACAAGTTTGAATGATGCTTTGCGGGATTTTAATGTATCGGGATAGCCGATTTCTTAATTTGTTTTTTGTAACAACTACACATAACCTATACACTTCCAGGTAGAAAATTACAATAAGCCATTTTCTTATTTGTATTTTAATAATGAATTTGTAGATGGTAAACTTTCATTTTGGCAAATTGAAATGTAAGTGGTTAGAATTAATCTTTTCATTTCGGATCTTATAGGATCATTGTCTCAGTGATTCATGCATATCCTGCTTTCCAAAGACGGTTTCGATGTTTTTTAAGGTTTTTTTCAGGTTAATGCCTTTTCCAAGTACACCACTGAAAATATCACCATGTTGCCGGATCCTTTCGATCGCATTAAAGATGGTAAAATCTTTCATTTTCAATCCCCTGGTTACTTCCTCCCAATGCAATGGCATGCTTACGTTAGCATCAGGCTTTGGCCGCAAAGAGTAGGGTGCAGCGAGAGTTGCCTGCGGGCGGTTCTGTAAAAAATCCAGGTAGAGTTTCCCTTTCCTGTTTTCAATGATGCGTTCAATGCTGGTAAAATCCGGAATTTTTGAATTTACAATTTTAACCAGTACCCTGCCAAATTCTTTACTTTGCTCATACGTATATTTTGCGCCAAGAGGGATATAAATATGTATCCCGGTGGCGCCCGATGTTTTGCAATAGGCGGGAACCCCGATGGCGTCAAGAACTTCTTTGGTAATTTGGGCGGCAATGATAACCTGCTCAAAAGTTGTTTTATCAGAAGGGTCGAGGTCAATGATACACCAATCGGGGTTATCGGGCTTCTGGACACGGCTGCTCCATGGGTGCATTTCGAGGCCGCCGAGTGATGCGATCAGGAGCAAGCTTGCTTCGTTGGTGCATACCAGGAAATTGCGATTGCCTCCGCGTTCGCTGCTATACGGAAACTGTTGCACCCAATCAGGGACTTTGCCGGTTACATCTTTCTGATAAAAACTCTCTCCATCTATACCGTTTGGATACCTTATGAGTGTTTGCGGGCGGTCTTTCATATAAGGCAACATAAACGGCGCAACCAGGTAATAATAATTTACCACGTCGCGCTTGGTCACTTTCTTTTTCGGGTAATAGATCTTATTAAGGTTGTTAAAAGTAATGTCGTGCCCGTTTATATTCCTTGTTTGTGATTTGTCCTTCGGATTGAGGAGCGTTTTACGATCCGCGTTTTTTGAAGCTCTCAGAAGCTTTGAAGTAAGCGGTGTGGCAGTGCCTTTTTTGGAAACAACTATAGAGGTCGATTTTTTTTCCATCTTTTCATTGGTGGAACCCGTGTTCTTTACATTCTTTTTTAAGGATGCCGAAGGTGATTGTAAGATTTCCATTGTATGTTTTTCTTTTTCTTTTATAACGTCGGTTACTTTTTTATCGTCACGCATTCCTTCAAATGAAGGGTGTCTCATAACGCCGTCACTGGTCATTTCGGCATAGGAGACTTCACAAATTAATTTGGGGCTGAGCCACGTACCCGTCGCTTTTGGCGGGTTGGGCCTGAAGCGTGAAGGCTTGTTGATATCGGGAGGAATTATAAACGGGCATTGTTTAATAATGAGTGGCTTGAATTGTTGCATCATGTCAGCTTGCAGCTTTTGCGAAAACCCTGTCCCTATTTTACCCGTGTACTGTAATTTGCTGTTTTCATACAGGCCGACGAGCAGGGCACTGAACAGCTTATTGCTTCCTTCATTATGGGTATACCCTCCAATTACCACCTCCTGTCTCTTGCCCGTTTTTATTTTGAGCCATTCTTTGGAGCGTTCACCTGGAAAATAGTTACTGTCCGCTTTCTTTGCAATTATTCCTTCAAGATTTATTTTCTTGGCAACTTCAAAAAATTCGGTGGCTCCGGCATTAAAGCTTTCACTGATCCTTATATTATTTATATCGGGTGCTATGTCCTGTAATATTTGTTTTCGTTCAATAAGCGGTAAATGGGTAAGGTCATAGCCCTCCAGCCATAAAACATCAAACAAATAAAAAATCAATTCGCCATCGGCTTCGCTGCGCCAGCTTTGGAGGTTACCAAAATTGGAGATGCCTTTTTCATTGGCAACGATTATCTCACCGTCGATAACTGCTTTTATTTTCCAGTTTTCCAGGGCTTTGTGAATAGAGTAAAATTTTTCGTCAAAGGATTTATTATTCCGGGATCGCATGTCCACTTTTCCATTATTCAGGTAAACCAGGGCGCGGTAGCCGTCCCATTTAACTTCATATAACCAGCCAGGTTCATCGAATGGCTTGTCGACAAGGGTAGCCAGCATCGGCGAAAGGTCACGCGGCATTGGTAATTTTTTCCTGCCCTTTTCCCGGGAAGTTATTCTTTTTTTGGGAGCCATGTTTTGCAATTGCAGCTTATATAGTAATTAATGTGCCACGACTATTTATACCTGTGTTTATCAAACCCCGAAAATACATTAATCATATGTGTAAAAATTTACACATCTAATTTGGGCCTGTAGAATTTTATCACTAAAATTAAGGGCAAACCTGGATCCAATAACAGGTCATGCCTCGCAAAGTAGCTTCTATAATGCCATTAAGGTATTATCCGGGACATTTGAAATTCTGGCATATTTATTATTAATCTTCCCTGCAAATATTTGTATAACTATTAAATGAAAAACAATGAAATCAGCAACAAAAACGACTGCATCTAAAAATGGCCATGGTGCGAAGGCTGCCCCCAAAGATGCTCAGAAAAGCAGCGACCCAAAGGTTGCCCAGGGACTTAGGGATCTTTTTGAAGATGAACTAAAAGATATTTACTGGGCAGAGAAAGCGCTTACTAAAGCGATCCCTAAAATGGCTAAAAATGCGACTTCGGAAGAATTGATAGATGCGCTTAACGATCATTTGGAAGTTACAAAGGGCCATGTAGCACGGCTTGAAGAAAGCTTTAAGATTTTAGGTAAAGCTGCCCGTGCTAAAAAGTGCGAGGCTATGGCAGGCCTTGTAAAGGAAGCCGAGGAAATTATGGAAGATACTGAAGAAGGAATGGTGCGGGATGCCGGAATTATCTCAGCCGGGCAAAAGGTAGAGCATTATGAAATCGCCAGCTATGGAACATTGTGTGCATTTGCTAAAACACTGGGTGAAGATAAGGTCGCCTCACTTTTACAACAGACTTTAGTTGAAGAAAAAGAGGCAGACCAGAAATTAACTGAGATTGCTGAAACTTCAATTAATGCGGAAGCTGTGCATGCATAAGTATGTAAAAATTGCTTTAACTATTGGTTAGGGGCAGGCGAATTTAGAACGGGCTTTAAGGGCCCGTTTTTTTATAACAATAAGTAATTCGATCAATGGCTCCGGATGGCTGAGCTGCGAAATCCTGCGTAGGTATTATTGTTCCACCATTCCACTGTTTTTCCAGTTTACAAAAACCATGATGGTAGAATCTGCAAGTTTTGCGTGCTTAAACGGCATAAACCCTTTTTCATCAGGTTGTTTCTGGATTCGTGCAATAATATCATCAATACTTGACCTTACGGAATCATAGTTATCAAGCGGTTTTTTAGATCCTTTTGGTGGAAAATGGCAAGGAGAGCAATTGGCAACAACAGTGGATTGGATATTCGACATGTAAGTTAATTTAGGCGCTGCCATGGCGCTACTTTTTGATTTTTTCGATGATGAACAAAACTGGAACAGCAAGGGGAGGGCTAAGGCCAATACGATGCATAATTTTTTCATAATTCAATTTTAGATTTTAAATTTAAAGAGTTTACAATTAACTTCCTAAAAA
>JBDTLZ010000113.1:0-22511 GCA_039934515.1 Ginsengibacter sp. | reverse complement strand
AAGATCCCGGACTAATTGTAACAGCTTGTTCCTGATCATTTCTTCGGCATTCGATTCCAGGTTACTTATCCGGCTGCGCCAGGTTTCATAACCTCCCCGTTCCAATTCGTGGGCGGGCGGCAGATAACCCCAGTATCCATTTGCCAAACCAATAGTGAAATATTTTTCAACGGGGCAATTTTCTTTGAGCCATAAGCCTGTTTCCGCAAATATTTCCCCACCCAATCCTGCAATGACTCCAGTCCCAATCATTATGGCTTGTAGCGGGAATAATATTTCATCCGGAAACTCATTCAGTAATATTTGTTCACGCGCATAAATTCTTCGAAGCCCCTCCTGATCAACCTGTAGATTTTCATAATTACTTTCCGATACGACTGCTTTTGCATTTTCCAATTCCTCAAAGGATGGTTTACGCAGCGCTATCGTCAATTCGTCATATCGAACCTTCAATACCGGAGTATTATCCCATTTAATATCATCAACAGACCTGGATATTTTTTCGGCTATATCGTTTCCAATCAATTCGCTTTTTTTAAATTTTTGGGCAGGATAGTTACCGGCATTATCAAATTCCCAGATATTTATGTCGCCACTTGTGCCATTACTCATTACACCCACAAAGTCCTCACCTGCATTTAATTTTCGTTGTATCAATCGGGAAAAATCGCCGAAATAATCCGCAGAGATAGTCCCGTTATCCCAATCACCTACATAGTGTAAAGAATAGTTGCCTAATACACAGATCCATTTATCGTCTAATCCCTTTACAGCAAGATAGCTGACCTGCGGATCTGTTGGAGCCGCTCCCTCCTTAACCAAGTGCCCGTTTTCAAATGGATTTGTTTTTACCCGGTCGACTTTTCCCGTAACAGGATTGATCGCCCTGAATCCTTCCTGCATGATATAACGCCTGCAGCGTACATGTTCTGGAACATCCACATTCCCAAATGCAGTTTTAGCCGGCCGCAAATTTTGCATTGCCTGGTGCACCGCTTGTAAGATCAATCCAGGCAATTTTTTTGTGTATGCAAGATCAGCAGGCGCTAAATAGGCTGGCGCAACTGAGCCGGCAGCATGTGTATGCGTGCTTGAGATAAGAATATGCTGAAATGGAATCCCTGCCTGATTTGTTATTTCCCATCTAACACCGTCGGTAAAGTCTTTTTGCATCAGGCATATATCTACCACAATAATGGCTATCGTTGTGCTCCCATGCTGGAGTACAAGCGCTTTGGCAAATAAGCTGTCATGTACATACCGGGCATAATGTGTTAGAAAATCGCCATTTATAAAAGTCCCAAGTGGCGGTGTGATATCTGTTTTGGCGGCACCGGCAAGCAATGTATTACCCTCGTTATTTCCTGGTTGATTTGTCATAATCTGCCCGTATCAAAACTATTTTAGAAATCGTAACAGTTAGTTGTCTAACTCCATGCGTTGCGTAAAAAAGTGAGCCAGTTGTTGCAAAATATATTCTCTACATCTGTTTGTTTATAACCCCTGTCCAAAAGTATGGATTGATATTTTTGAAGATCTGCAATAGAATTCATGTTCCAGGGCGATTGTTCTGTTCCAAAGATTCCATCGAGGTCACTGCCTATAGCCACATGCAAACTATTACCCGCCAACTGGCAAATATGGTCCCAATGATCAACCAGGTTTTCCATCCGGATATTCAATTGCCATGGGTCGGAAACTGTGTCAATAAAACGGATATCCATAGCCCAGCAATCAAGCATGCCGCCGATAACAGCTCCTCTTTCTATTAGCCGTTTAATTTGTTCATCGGTAAGCTGCCGCTGATTTGGAACGATCTTCCTCACATTATGATGACTGGCCCATACGGGGCCCTGGTAATGATCGAGCGCTTCACTAAAGCCTTTATCTGTAAGGTGTGTCACATCTAATATCATGTTTAGCTTACCCATTTCATGAAGCAATTCATGCCCTGCTGCTGACAATTCTCCTTCCATCTTCGTGCCGGGTGCATAACGGCCGGTGCCAAAATGTGACAAACCCAGTGCCCTCAGCCCGTACGTATAGGCCTTGTGTAAATACGAAATATCTACCAATGAATCGGCTCCTTCCAAACTAAGGATATAACCCACGGGCTTGGCTTCATCCGGTATTTCGGTATTCTCCCACAGTTTCAGATGAGACTCCAGCCTGTTGAGATCCGTTATTTGCACCATTTCACCCATCACTTCCATTTCCCTATACCAGGATAGTTGCGCCTGCGTCATCGCCCAGGCCTGTTGGGGCGAATTCCATCCTGCCAATGCGCTTCCAGGGGGTGCATACCTGGCCAGTTGTGTGGCTACCACTAATCCTATTCCACCCTTTCTTAATTCGGGCAAACAAACCGTTCCCTTTCCCCTACCCGGCTTGTCATTCATATGCATTTCCCGCTGCCTTATTTCAGACAAGGGGCACGTAAGGTCGCGGTTCCATTCAATCGCATTCATAGCAAGGTCAAGATGGGCATCAACAATGAAGGGTTTTCTCATAGCCGGCTAAATGGATTTTTTTTTCTTATAATTAAATGGGTATTTATTAATGACCTTCTCGATCTGGTAACTGAATTTATTAATAATGTAATGCCAACGTTTTACCTCTTCATCAGTATAAAGATACAAGCCTTTGCCATTTTGCATCCCCTTGCCGCCATCTTTAAGGATGTCAGTAAAAAAATCGGGAACTTGTTTTTCTTTCGATAGATTTGGATTTAAATCTTTCATCACCATTCCATATGCGTAAGTCCCCATAAGATCCATATACCGGCAATTGCCGGTAAATGGTAAATAATAACCGGCATCATTCCTGCAGGCCCGGTCTATATCTTCAACTGAGGCATATCCGTTTCCAACCAGGTAAAAGGCTTCTCTAACCATGGCACTGATCAACCTGCTCCTGATTCCAAAATTTTCAACCACGTAAGGGTCTTTTTTCCAATGCATTTGTGCCAGGCTGCAAATCTCTGACGTTATATTTTCATTAACTGCCTGGTTACCGATAATCTCAAGAAACCTGGTAGTATGCGCAGGTTCGGCCCAATTAAGCCCAATAATTCTTCCAGGCTTTTTGGCATTTTCCTGTAACACATCAAGGCCAATACTCTCTGTATTAATTCCTATAAGCACATCCGGTGATATACGGTCTTCTAATTGACTGATTATTTCCAGTTTCAATGCGGGATCCTCCTGCGTTATCGCAATCACCATCCCGCAACTTTCAAAGCCATCTAAATTTTCGGAGGTACTTAACCTATGATTTTCTATAAAATCACTTGCATTCTCATACCCAGTACCGTGCAAGTGCGCAAGTACCTCTTTTGAAGAGTTTTCAAGACCATTTGTCCATAAGTTAACCACATGCCCGGCGTTTAACAGGCAAGCGGCGATGCTCCAGGTAAGGTTACCATTTCCAGCCAATAAAACTGTTTCTGCTTGAAATACTTTCTCCTTCATAAGGGTGAAATGATAAGTGTTTTATCCTTACTCGATTAAATTGCTTTTAATATTTCCTTTGCTTTTTCAATAGCCAGCCTGATATCCTCTTCAGTATGCGCCGCACTTATATACCATAACCCCCGGCCAATAATCCTGATGCCACTGTCGTGCATCCCGGCTATAAATCTGGATAATTTTATCTTATCATACGTTAAAGCATCGCGGTAATCTTTCACCTTATCCAGGTGGGTAAAACCAATATGGAACATTGGCCCTGGCCCTTGCACCAGTAGATTTTGATTTGCTTCAAGAGCGGCTGTCCTTAAGCCGTCCATTAATTGTGTTCCTAATTTAAAAAGCCGCTTGTATGGCTTTTCCCGCTCCAGTATTTCAATAGTGGCAAGGGCCGCCGCTACGGTTGCATTTCCCGAATTCATAGTCCCCGCTTGAATTACCTGCGATTTTTCTACCAGTTCCATCCATTCCTTTTTTCCGCAGATCACGCTTAAGGGATATCCACTGGCAATCGCTTTGGCAAATACAGAAAGATCAGGCGTGATATCGAAATATTTTTGTGCCCCTCCAGGTGAGAGGCGAAAGCCTGTAATCACTTCATCAAAAATAAGCGCGATATCATATCGGTCGCATATGTTTCTCAAACCTTTTAAAAAGCCATCACCAGGTAATATACATCCACTGTTACACATCACGGGTTCGGTAATAATTGCGGCCAGTTCGTGATGATGTTTTTCTACAGTAGTTTCTAACAGTGGCAAATCGTTCCAGGGTAAAATAATAAACTCTTCCCTGGTATTTCCTGGCAGGCCTTCCGTCCAGGGATAAGCAGAAGGGTTTTCGCGGCTTCCTGTTTCTTCGCCCGGCTTATTGGAAATACCCCAACAAACATTATCAAGCCATCCATGGTAATGCCCCTCAAACCGTAAGAACTTCTGTTTCCCTGTTTTTGCCCTCGAAATCCTGAACGCCGTATGAATCGCCTCTGATCCGTCCAGGCAAAAACGCATCAATTCTGCTGAAGGAATAAGCTGGTTAATTTTCTCGGCAAGCTCAATTTCCTTTATATGCTGGCCGGCAAAAAGTTGACCTGCTTTAGAATACTCAGCGACAGCTTTTAAGACCTCCGGGTGCGAATGACCAAGTATTAAAGGCCCCTGGCTAAGCGTAAAGTCAATGTATTCATTTCCATCAGCATCATAAATCCTGCTGCCCAGGCCATGCGTATAAAATAGTGCATGCGGGTGGTTGTATTTCCTGAATTCAGAAGAAACTCCCCCAGCCAAAACTTTTTTAGCCCTTTCAAGCAGCGCCTCCGATTTCTTGTACGTATATATTCCCATATAATACCCAGGATTTGATGCGTTTAAATATGTGGGCCTTTCTTTAACATCGCCCTTTAAATGAATTAAATTGCGGGCACTTCTTTTTGTTGTTGGCTCAATTTGCCTGATGGGTAAAATGATGCTAAATGAAAAATTTCATTATTAAACATAGCAAAGGCCTCCTGCCATTCTTTTGCCTGCTTTTGCGTATAGGTGTATAAGCCCTTTAAATTCCGGGTTCCCTGTGCATTACAATCCACCATTTGTTGCATAATGGCCGGTACTTTATTATCATTGCAAAGGATTGGGAAGATGGATTTAAATATCCGTTCCCAATCTGGCAAACCTGTAAAGTCCATTCTTCTGAAAACACCCATTAATGTCATCCAGGAGCCTGCGTCATATCTGAAGGCTTTATCTGCATCTTCCATAGTTGTCAATCCATTACTAACAAGGTGAAATATTTCACGGTATACTGCATACATCAGCCTATTGGTTATAAATCCGCCTATATCTTTTTTTAATAAAGTAGGTTCCTTACCCCAATGATGGGCAATATCAAAGATCCATTCCGCATAGGCCAGATCGGTTTCTTCACCGCAGGTAATTTCCATAAACCGGCTGGCGTAAGCCGGCTCTGCCCAATGTATTCCAAGAAATCTCCCGGGTTGAGGCACCAATTTCTGTAAGGTAGTGATGGAAATGGCCGAAGTATTGGTCGCGATTACCGTATCGGGATTCACCTCATTTGCTATTTTTTTATAAACCGCTGCTTTAATCTCAATATCCTCAATAACACATTCAAATACTACATCGCAATTTTTTAATTGCTGATAATTTTCGCTAATGTCCAGCTGCACTGCATTCAATTTAAAAGACGGTTTTATAAGCCCCGCTTTGATACATTGATTTATTTGATCTTTGATAAGTGATATAGCAAATTCAAGATCTCCTGGTAGCGGCGCAATAGCCTTTACCTCATGTCCGGCGAGCAATAAAGAAACGATTATACTGCTTCCCATTAATCCTAAACCAACAACGCCTACTTCAATTGCAGTGATCTCCTTCTTGCTTTTCATTAATGGGCTAGTTTTACGATACAATCAATTTCAATTTTTATTCTTTCCGCCAGTACAGACTGTACGGTTGTTCGAGCAGGTTTAATCCCCTGGAAATATTCTGAATACACTTTATTATAACGATCAAACTCACCTATATCCGATAAATGAACCGTGCATTTAACAACATCATTCATCGATGCCCCGGCCGCTTCCACTATGGCTTTAATATTTTTAAGTGTGCGGTGTGTCTCCTCTTCAATAGTTCCTAAAATAAATTCCGAAGTCTGGAAATCGACTGCGGCCTGGCCACTCACAAAAAGAAAATCATTGGCAATGACGCCATCAGAATAGGCTCCGGTATCGAATGTAGTTTTACGTTGCGGGTGGTCAATTTTTATTTTCTTCATTTTCTTTACACGTTAGGTGGAAAGCCTGGTAAAGGCTGCATCAATACTATAGGGCTCAATACAATCGGTAATGGGTCAAAATTAGTGGTCATGCTTTTCTTATTCTGTTACTTTTCTGTATATTTATAATACTATCTTTCAACAATTGGGGTTATATCAATAATCTTTGTTTTATTTTATTAAAATTGCACGTATTAAGTAAGCAATGAAAGCAATTGAGCAGCGATTACCGAAGGATTTTGATAAATCTTTTATTGTATTCCGGGAAACAGGAAAGTTTTTCCCCTGCCCCTGGCATTATCATCCTGAATACGAATTGGTACTTATTACCAGTAGCACCGGAAGGAGAATGGTAGGTGACCATATCGGTTATTTTGACTCTGATGATTTGGTATTTATGGGGCCAAAACTTCCGCATGTTTGGATGAATGATGCACATTATATTAATGGGAAAGCAGATCAACCGGCAGATGGTATTGTGATACAGTTCGTAGAACAATTTCTTGGAGAAAAATTTATCGACATTCCGGAAATGGAAAATTTTAAGAAAATTCTTCACTTATCCAGGCAAGGCATGGTCATTAAAGGTGAGACCCGTGAACGAATAAATACCCTGCTAAAAAAAATGTTAGGCATGAACGGGTTGCAGCGCCTTTCGGCTTTACTGACCATTTTTGACCTTTTATCCAATACATCGGAGTATGAGTTACTGGCAAGCGCCGGCTTTGTTCAAACCACACAACTACAATGTTCGGATCGCTTTAGTAAAGTAACCGAATATATCATGTGCAATTTCGACAGCGAAATAACCTTGCCTGAAGTAGCTGCCAGGTCAAATATGGCTGTGACTACCTTTTGCAATTTTTTCAAAGAACATTACAGGGTCACTTTTATTGAATATCTGAATATTGTACGCATTGGATACGCGTGCAAATTGCTAAGTGATACAGATAAAAATATTGTAGAAGTGGCTTATGAAGGCGGCTACAAAAGCCTTGCAAATTTTAACCGCCAATTCAAGAAAATTAAGGATATGACACCAACAGAATATCGGAAAACCTTAATATACAATTCAATCGCGAGGGGATAGCGTGCAAGGATAATTCAAATAATCCCATCATCCGGCAATGCTACCAACAGGTCCAGCCTCCGTCAACTCTTATATTCTGCCCGGTTATGTATGATGAAGCTTCAGAAAGTAAAAAAGCTACGGTACCCGCGACTTCCTTTGCCTGTCCAATACGCCCCATGGGTGATTTTCGGGAAAGCCTTTCGACAAATTCCGGCTGGTCCCGTTGCACTGCCGGGTTGGGAAATGGCCCGGGTGAAACACAGTTGCATCTAACATTTTGCTTCCCCCAGTGAACTGCCAGGTATCTGGTCATTTGAGTGATCCCCGCTTTGCCAACTCCATATTCAATCGGATTCTTGTTCTTTAAGCCCTCATAAACATCGGGATATGGCGATGTAGAAGCATACATGCTGGAGAACAAGACAATACTTCCCCGCCCCAACCTGGCCATTTCCATGCCCACCTCCCTGGTAAGTAAAAAAGTGGACGTGAGCCCACCATGATTTACTTCGTTAAATTCTTCCGCAGTAATTTCTTCCAACTTTTTTGAAGTAGTGGCATAGGTAAGATTTACCATGCCTTCCGGAGCTCCATGCCTGGTGATTTGTTCAGAAATACATGGGTTTATTTCTACACTATTACGAACATCGAAATTAACGGGGATAACCCCCTCCCCTAATTCCACAGAACGCACAAATGTTTCTGCACGATTATCCAGGTCAATGCATAAAACCTTAGCCCCTGCTTTACTCAATAAAAGAACAATGGATTGGCCCAGGTATCCCGCACCGCCGAATACCCAAATTACCTTGTTTTTAAGATTGATAATCGGTAAATTTTCTTCGCTCATAAAATAAAAAATAAAGGTTGGTATCACGCGTTCAATCCGCCATCCATTAATATATTCTCGCCATTTATATAGGCCCCTGCCTCGGAGGCAAGCAATATCACCAACCCTTTGATATCATCATTGTTTGCCATTCTTCCAAGTGGCACTTTGCTACAATAATTTTCTACAAAGCGTTGCGGCTGGTTGTTAAATAAGCCCCCCGGGCTAATGCAGTTAAAACGGACATTTTTTCCAGCCAGCATTTTGGCCATATACCGGTTCAGGCTTATTAAGCCTCCGTTATGAAAGAAATAGTCGGGTGGAAGGTCACCCATTGAAGTACCTTCATAATTAGACAAATCCGGGCCAAACATGCCCATCATAGAACTAATGTTAATGACACTCCCACCCCCGCCTTGTACGATTAACGCTGTCATCTCACGTAAAATAAACATCATACCCGTTGCATTAACCTTCATAGATTCGGCAAATTCACCTATCGGTGCATTATACCCTTTCATAGGCCGGGAGACTGCATTGTTTACAAAAACGTCCAGTCGTCCGAATTTCTTTGAAATTTGTTCCCGCAGTTTGATTATTGATTCACTATCACCCTGATCCCCCAGCATCTCATGGACATCCAACCCGTCATCACGAAAACGCGCCGACACTTTTTGTAACCTATTAATATCACGGGAAGCAATAATCACTGTACCTCCGGCCTGTGCCAGCCCCTCGGTAATAGATCTTCCATAATTACCCGCTCCACCGGTTACCAGTATAACCTTACCTTTCAGGCTGAACAAATCCATTACATTCATAGCCAGTTTTTTAATTGAATAATAGTTCCTCCCCCTTTGCGGCTTGTGTTAGCGCCGATCAAAGTTTGTATTATATTTTGGGTTTTATAAAAGGGAAGACGGGAATTTCCATCCTCAACAGATCGCACAAATTCAATAATAGTATCCCTGAACATTGCGTAAGAATTTTTTATATCCACCAGCCTCCATCCGTTTTCTCCAAATATTGAAAGCTGGAAGGTGGAGGAGATATCCATAAATAAATGAAGCGTCGCATATATGCCGTTTTCGAAAATAACATGAACGATATCTTTATTTTTTTCTCCTATATGCTGCACAGAAACAGGGTGCGGATCATCCAGTAAAGTAAATATGGCCTCAAGAAGGTGCACGCCGTATTTAAGCCAATCTTTTTTCCCTACAGCTGTCACAAGTTGTATTTCCCCCAAAGATTTCATATCTGCCTTTGCTGTTCTGCATTCATTCGAATAACGCATGGAAGAACACGACATAAAAACTTTTCCTTTATCGTGCTGTCCGGTAAACCAGGCCATATCCTTTTCCGTTGTTGCCAGCGGTTTGTCTATAAAAATAGGAATACCGGCATCTATAAATGGTTTTGACATGGAAAGATGATTTTCTGCATCATCCCGCGCAAGTATTACTGCATCTATGGCTATTGCCATTTCTTCTAAACTGCCAACTATATTGCCTATCTGCGAACTCCTGGCAACACTTTCGGAAATGGCCTTATCCTGTGTCCACACATGAGTGACCCTGGCACCGTTTATTCCAAGTGTATCATTATTAGCGGCCAGGTATTCGGCCACTTTGGGGTAACCAGCAATTGTAATTTCGGATTCATCAAAACAACCGTTAATGATGGAAGACCATGAATAAATGTGTGCATTGCCCGGATTCATTCCTATTATCCCAATTTTTATCATGACCGGTGGCAGATTTTTTTAAATGCTTAGGTTAATCTATTCAATCCAATGCCGCAGCAGTATTATTTACAGGGTCGTAAAAGCAGGATGATAAGCCTTCTTACAATCTACAGTTATTGAATTCTGATTGACATATTTTATACACAATGATAGCATAATAAAGATTACAATATCATCGCCATACCATACGGCCTTGTAAAATCTACAGCATGCCTTTATAAAAGGTTATTAGCCGACAGTGCGAGCCTCCAATAGCTTGCAATTATCATACGGCCCGCGGTATTTTCGTGAATATGATCGTTACGCGATGTCTCGTATACCGATTTCAGATTTCCGTTGCCGTCATTGAGCGCCATCGTATGCCCGTTAAATCTAAAGTCGACCCCCATAATAATATTTTTTCTGTGGTTGCCCATTATTGCATAATTCATCTCACGCCATTTATTATAAGATACTTTCCATTTATCTTTATAGATATCAACCAATCTTTCTTTGCAGGGTGTCATCGTGGCAAGAATTACCCTCGCCCCGGCTTTTTTAGTTAGATTAATGGTGTCAATTAATTTTTGATACCGGTCTAATGCGGAGCCCGTTGGGTCTGATGGATCGAGATCATTCAGCCCGATTTCAACAATAATCCAATCCATTTGCTTTTTTTCAGCAAAACCATTCCAGGCATTTAATTGCTGATTAATGGTGTGCCCGGGTACAGCCAGCGAATAACAGGAATACCCCAACGCTATTTCCTCTGCTGAAAATAACAAAGAAGCTACCGCTTCCCCGCCTTTATATTTTGCAACTGTACTATTCCCTATGCAGGCACCTTTTGTAGTGCTGGTTATTTGTTTTTTAAGATCCCCGGGAATTGGCCACGCAAGGGGCCTTGTTACCGGCGGAAGCAGCCTGCAAATATAGATGCCGCTATACTGTACAGCACTGCCGGAAGCAATGCTCACCAGGAAAAAATAAATAACAATAAAAATCTTATTCATAATGACCGTTTTTAGCCAACGCACAACCTGTTATTTCATTTCAGGGGCTTGATCCTGATATTCCTGAAATATACTTTGTCGCCATCATGATCTGTGATCATAATATGCCCGCCTGATAATTCACCATAGTTATCATAGTCCTTAAATTTAGTTGTTGCCATCCGGCGACGGAATTCTCCAGTCCCTCTTTCATAGCTTACAACCTTTACACTATTCAACCAATGTTCAACATGATTGCCTTCAGCAATTATTTTAGCCGTGTTCCACTGCCCTGCAGGCAGCAGTTTTTTATTTTCAGGAGCATATAGCAGGTAGAGTGCAGCGGTAGATCCTTTTTCATCTTTATGATCTTTAACTGCAGGATGATTATAATCGTCTATAATTTGATATTCAGGCCCACCCCACATCATAGTTCCGGTACTATTGTTTTTAATTTCCGCCACAAAATATTTTATTCCGCTGTTGGCAGTGCGGGTTAATTTAAAGTCAAAAAAAAGTTCAAAGTTGCTATACTCTTCACGTGTGATAATATCTGCTCCTTTTGCATGATTTTTTACAAACAGAGTCCCTCCCTCAATTTCCCATGCGTTTGAAGGGAAAGTATCACTATTGACCCCTCTGAATTTGCCTGTATTTTTTCCATCAAATAAGACCTCCCAGTCTTCTGATTTTTCCTGTCGGTGATGTTTAGGTATTGTATCATGATTAAACCAGCAACTACCCCGATAATCCATATTCCTGAATGCTACTATTTTATCATAGACCAGGGCATTGAATCCAGTAGGTCCATGTGTGCCGGCACTTGCCGGATCAATGAAGGAAAGCAGGCATATATTTAATAATATGCACGCTTTTTTTACATTAATAATTCCGATAAACTTCATAAGGACTATTTTTTAAAGATCCTGTTCCTGGATTATTTATCTGATTTTTTAAACGGGTTAGGAATACTGATCAAATCGGTGCGTGTTTTTCCATTGTTGGTAATTCTTGCCATGGTATAGACGGTACCGTCATCACCTATCGCAATCGAATTCACCCAAAGCGGCCGTTGTCCGTCAGGATAAAAAACAGCTCCATGATCCAGGTAAGTTCCTGTTGTGATATCATAAGTTACCAGGTGAAGGTCCTCCATGCCTTTAGCCTCGCCTTTAGCGGTTATACTATCGCCTGTAGCACGTTTACCGTTAACATAAACCGGGCTCCCGGTAAGGTAATAAATTGTGTGGCCATCAGGCCCGAGTTTGAAGCCAAGGTAGCCATAACTGAACTGATCATTCATACCGCTTAGTTTGGAAGAGATGGAGGTTAACCTTTCAAGCACCTCTACGTGTGGTGGGGCGGCGGGGTCGAAACGGAAAAGATATCCGGAATTGCCATGAACACCATAAATCTTTTTTTCGGCAGCATACCAGAAAGCCTGCCGCCAGTTGTATGCCATACTTCCAGCTGTTGATACTTCATAGGTCCCAAAATAATCCTTTTTCATATTGTCACCCTCAATAGTTTCTACAACATCCTGCCCAACTTTCAGGCATTTGATCTGGCCTTCTGCATTGGTTAGATAGGCAGTACCATCTTTAGCATTAATAACAATTGAACGACATACTATACGAAAATCAGCGCCATTACCATCCTCCCCTTTGCCGGTGAAGGGACCCAGGTCTTTCATCTCTTTTTTTGCCAGGTCATAACGGAAGAGATAACCTGTCGGCCACGTCAGGCCATAGATAAGGCCACGATTGGTATCCATGTTCATAGTAATAACCCCTTCGTTATGAGGTGCCATACCCAGATCTTCGAAGGTCTTATTCTTCATATCAAAGGCAATCAAATGCCCTGCGCGATATGGTTTAATTCCCCTGGTAGGGATACCTGATTTTTCCATTCCTCCTATTATGCTGTAATATCCAAGGTGTGTTGCAAAATAAAGCTTGCCATTTGATTCGACAAAGTTGACATGGCTTTTCCCCTGTGCCACCACATTCATGCCCTTTTCTCCGCAAATTGCCGTAAGATCACCCAGGTGCTCTATCTTACCGGTCTTTGGATCGAAAGAGTACATTTGACCGGCTTCGTCTATCAGCTGGGAACAAAGGATATAGTATATTTTTCCATCACTGGCGGAAGAGATACCATTATAGGTGTCATGGGCATGTTCGAAGCCCGAGTTATAAATGGTGGCAACTAACCTGGCACCAGGAGTGGAAACTACCGCGCTCTCTGCACCTGGTTTAGCCGCCCCGATGCAGCCCATCAGGATCAGCCCCGAAACCATGGGTGTAAGTAAAAACTGGCATGCTATCATTGGTTTCTCATGTTTATTGTTCTCCTATTTTATTCTTAATCTTATCGGCATTCTTATGTATTCTGTCGATTGCCGTTGCAATGTCATTCATGTCATCTTTTTCGGCAAGCAGCATGCTTTAAGAAAACAATACGGCCGCTTCACATAACCGGGCATTCCCGGGGCAATGATTTCTCCCCATGTATTTTTTGTAGTTCAGCATTTCGGGAGGATGCATCAATTTATAATTTTTCGTTTTAAGCACGTTTACCAGGTATGCCATTTCATTAAGAGGTGTGTATCCCACCATACAGGGTATCCCTCCCGCACTAAGGGCTTTAAGGAATTGCCCCCGCGTTAAGTCTTTGAACTCTTTTTTGTGCCGGAACGGAAAGATATGGAAAGCAGCCCTGGTAGCCTTTTCATTGAATTTTATGGTAGTATTCGCCATTTTCAGGTTAGTTCCGGCAATTAGTGCTTCTGAAGTGACCTTACCAACATATTGCCATATTGATGGCCAAAATTGTAATAAGAGTAACTCCAGTCCATAAATACTTCGTCATCGCTTACATTGGCAACCCCTTCGGGCATCCCATTTAAAACAACTGCGGCTGCGGTACCAACTGAAACCGCACTAATGAATTTGCACCTTGTAAAATCTTTTTTTTCATTTGTATATAGGTTAAATTTCCTTACCCATTTTCCCGTAAATTTTCATAATGGGAATAATGGGAAATTCTTTTTCTTTCGGATCACTGCCATCAATTCTCGTCATTATATTTCCTGATCAGTTTTTAATTAATTTTAATTCAGGCTTCAATATGCCAGCCTGTTCTGCTAATAGCACCATCTGGCTTATGATCAGCGTTTCAATATTTAATGCCCATGTGGCCGGGAGACCATACACCATTTGTGATGTAGCGCCTTCATACCCTCCTTCCCCCAGGATGGTAGCTGATGGAATATATGCCATAACATCATTGGAGTAACCCAAAACAAATATATCCTCGCCGAAAATACGTTTGAGCTGAACGGCATATTCTATAACCACTTCTCCTCCCAGGATCATCATTGTTTGATTACCAAGCCGCCAAACCTGTAAAGGATACGGATAGGAGGTTCGGAATGAGTCACCCTGATCGAGTTGCTTAAGCAAACGCGCAGCCCATCGCTTTTGATAACCCGTAGAATCCCGTGCCGTTTTTAATAATTTATCTTTGGTTGGAGGGGCGGTTAGTGACAAATCAATTTCTTTATAAGATGTAATTAGATGCGGGGTTAATTCTTCCATATTTTCGTTCAGCACTCTTTCAACTGCTGCTGCCAGTGTTTGTCCATATTGTTGTGCCAATGGAACGGTTCTTCTCGGCAAAGGATTTTGATCGGCGCCACAACACTGGAAAAACAAGGCAATTGCTGCTGGATATTTTTTTTCCAGTTCAAGCTGGGCGAATCCCGCATAGTCGCCGGACCATTTATAACCATTCAAAACAGTATTGTGGCAGGCATATCCGAATGCGATGGCAATTATATTTCCCGACTTGCCTGTCACTTTTATTATCGGAACAGCATAATCATTTGGCCCATTCAATTGAGTTTGCGAATTCAGGATTGCCTCAATATTATTTCTCCTGTTTACCTGGAACCTGGCAATACCATTTTTAGAATATAATTGCGCCGGCTTCAACGAATGCAGCGCCTCGCCAACCAACCGTGTAATCTTATCTTCTAATTGACCGGTATATTTTTTAATCTTAATGATCTCAAGAGAATCGAGCGGATAGATGTCAACGAGGGCATCTTCCAAAACAGGGCCACTATGTGTGTGTGAAGAATTTAATATTACCTGGGCTGCCGATAAATGAAACCTTGTTTTTAACCGGGCCCGCAATCGATCCGAAAATCCTTTTGGAATCCCCACTAAATCCATAGTAACGAGCACAGCCCGGTTTCCTGTAGCATCTTCCAATGCCAAAGCCTTCGCCCAAAGGTCATTCAATGTTCCTTCAGCAGGATGATCACGGCTTGCATAACCGGCCATCCATAGTGGATGGTCAGGAGTTATTATCACCCGGGCAACTCCCGCTTTCCAGCCATGATAATCTTTCCGTATCCCTTTAGTTGCCCCGGCATCCAGGAAGGCCAGGATTGTAAGGACATAAATAAAGGATATGAAAAAGGTTTTTTTCATTTGATGTTTCTTATTTTTTATACCAGCAATTTTTTTTGACATGAATTGCAGCCATCACCTGCTTCCCGCTTTATCAATCCGCTTCTCCTTATAAATGAATATCATGCGTCAGTGCTTCCTGACACGTTTTACCAGGTGATGCACGGCCTTCGCGATACGGTCTTCAATTGTGCCTGCCCATCTCCATGCGGGATGCCCATACTCATCTAAATGCGATCCACCTTCGTAACCACCTTCCTCCCAAACACGCCGTGACGGAATGTAGGCGACCATGATATTAGCATAACCGCACACCCAGGTGGATTCCTGCCCATACTCATGTTTAAAGCGAAGAGAATAATCCACTACCGATTCACCGCCGGTACCAATCAAAAGCAATTCCTTGCCGATTTGCCAGGCCTCAACCGGGTAGTAATGATAAGAAGTAGGGAATGTGACGTCCTTATCAATCATTTCCAACATACGCCTTGCCCAACGGGCATGTATTTCATAACTATCGGTAGTTATCGGGAGTAACTTTTCTGCGGTTACAACTTCATCATAATCCAAGCTTATAAACCTGAAGGTTGTTCGGAGGGTTGATGATATCGGCTGCATAGGTTTATTCAATACCTCTTGAACTGCATTTGATAACATGTCGCCATATTGTTGACATAGCGCCACCGTTCTGCGGGGTATAGGATTCTGGTCCCCGCCGCAGGCATTAAAAAACATGGCGGTCACTCCTGGAAAGCGTTTTTCCAGGCTAACCTGTGCAAAGCCAGGATAATCTCCTGACCATAAAGTTCCCCGCAAGGTGGTAGGATGGCATGCATAGCCGAACAAAACAGCTAAGAGATTCCCGTTGTGATTCCTGACGGCAAGTACAGGCACGTCATGATCCACGACTCCTTTAAGTGGCTTACCTTCTGCTAATAGTGCCGGTACGTCTAACTCGACATTATCCCGCCTGTTGACGGCAAATCCACAGAACCCTTTTCCTTTAGAGAGCAGTGCGGGCTGCCAATTTTTCAATGCTTCATCTATTGCATCTATAATTTGTGCTTCCATCCAGTCAGAATATTCATCTACGAGACGCCGCTGCTGATCATCACTTGGATAATAATCTACCAGATCACCCCGAAGGCGTGGACCGGAATGATTGTGGGAAAATGTAAGCATAAACTCGGAACGCTCAAGGCCGAAACGTTCATGTATTTTCTTATACAGGTCTTCATAGATCGTTCTGGACATACCCTGGTTATCTGTGGTAACCATAACCGCGCGTTCATTGTTCTTACTTTTAAGCGCCAGTACTTTGGCCCAGATATCGTGTAATTTCCCTTCCGGGATGCGTTTCTCTCCATAGCCAGCCAGCCAAACATTCGAATCGGGAGTAATAACACGGCTGCTTATACCAACCTGCCACTCCATACTTGTTTCCGGTGCCGTCTTACGAATTTCATTTTCCGGTAAGATATCAGCCTGTTTTGAATATTCCCTCTTGTTTGTAGCCATGTAATGATTTATGCCACCGGCAGGCACCGTTAAAGCGAAAAGCGGCGGTTCATCAATAGTGGGCGACATTGTACCATGTAGCTCCCGGGCCTTCCCGCTGATGGCGGATACAATAATGAAGAGATAGCCTGCCAATACTATCCCGGCTTTGTTGCGTTGTAAAAGTATGTTTGCCATAATATCAAATGTGGAAAATGCAGGGCTATTGAATACTTTGTCTTTAAGAAATACCCGGTTAAAAGTGCCATACTTTCCTGGTTACCGCTTTTTACACTTACTGATGAAGTCATATAGATACAATGGTTCACCCGCTTCATTCAATTTCACCTGCCGGGATCAACCAGCCAACCTGTCAATTCGGTAATCATACAAAAAAATATTTACCATCCGCTCTTTTCTAATTATCCTATGATCTCGGGGTCCTGCGAAAAAGCAATACCGTTTAATTAATTGTCAAAACAAAAGGCTGCCAGATCTTTTGTATCCTGATCCCCAGGGTCGCGAAAGAAAAGAAGGGCAGCATCGAGTAAGTTTGGCCCCGGCATATTTTCCTGCTTTTGTTTTGCTTCATTTTCCCGCGCATTATAGGTGAATTTCAACTTATTATGCCCGCGCCGCACCGCATTGAAAGGAACATCAAAAACGGAAAGCCCTTTATCATCGCTTTTTTTATACTTAAGAAAATGACCATTCAGGCTTACTTTCATTGTTTTCGCGTCAAGCCCGCTGGTATAAATGGCAAGAGATACCCTTGCCGGTAAGCTTTCGTCTCCGATTTCCAATAGTAACGCCAAATGCCTTGAATGAAGATTTATTGGGATCTCCGGCGTAAGTAAAGTGAGGTTATAATATTTTTCGCCATTTTTTAAATATCCGCCGGGCGAGTTCCATCTGCCGGGCACAGGATCTACATCGGTTACAAAATAGAGCTTGTTTTTCGTTTTTAATTTTTCAGCGCCCCCAATTTCTGACAAATATTTGGCTTTTGGGTTATATTCATTATAAATATAAGTGCCGTCAACTCCTGCTTGCAATGCAGCAGCAGAACGGGCCCGGTACACAGGATTCGTCATTCTGCGAAGAAGCGGATGTTCTTTTTTAACCCTCGATTCACTTAACCCGGGGTAAACTTTTACGTTATATTTATGCCCTTCTGCAACCAAATACTCATATGGATTGAGCCTGAAATAACAGCTCCCTACGACGATGTCAACCAAACCCTCCTTCATCCACTTTTGCAGGTCAATGCCAATGCCCCGGCAATAGCCAAATGAATCGGGCACTTTTATAACTACCAGGATTGGCTTCCCTTTTTTCATTCCTACCCTTTCCGTCATTTCTCTTATCCGGGCAATCATACCTGTAATCATGTTGATTTCCACGGAAGATGCTGTGTCTCCTTTGGCAACATTTTTAAACAGGTGAAGATGCCTGAAGAAGTCCAATTCAATACCATCCACGTCGTAATTCTCACAAACTTCAGTAAAAAACTGTACCGCCAGGTTGCGGATCTCCGGGCGTGCAAAATCTACAGCGCTCCAGGCTCCATAAGGCATCTTTTCTCCAATTTTTCCAAAAAGGTACTCCGGGTGCTGCGCTTTAAACTTTGTCCACAAGGGAGGTGGCTTACTTAGACTGTCCCAACCGTTGTCGTGGGTATCGTTCATCCGGTTTGACCAAAACACTTCGAAACCATTCTTATGGGCATATTCACAAACAACCTCCAATGGATCGGTATTTTTCTTAACAAATCCGGGTATCACCGTTTGTATCCTATATGAAGGTGAAATAGGAAAAAGTTTATTTGAATCACTTTGATAAAAATTTCCAACTTTAGTATTGTGCGTGAATTGCCCAAAGCCGGAAGCGAGGGTACAATATGCAATAGTACTGACGTCGGAACCTTTCAAAGGGGTCGTTCTGACATCAAGAAAAGTTGATACAGAGAATTCCTTTTGTGCAGGGTACATATGGTAAAGCGTATCCACCGGCTCTGCTTCCCTTATAACATCATTGCCGTCATTATTATAAATAACCCGCCTTTGCTGATTCAGTTTCTCCGACCGGAGCTGCCGGTATTTTTCAATATTTATAATTTTTAGTGCCTGGCTATTTACGTTATCACAAAAAAATAATACAAAGGCCACTATTAAACACAACGATCCGGCTAGTTTAAAAGAAATCTCTTGTTTGACACCTACATGCATAGCGGGTTTTGTATAATGTTTTCTAAAAATTCTACATCTGTCAACTACCTTTTTGAAAAATTATTTAAGAAACGGTACTTGAAATTTATTAATATCCGATTAGCGGTTTATACGGAAATGAAAGAAATTTTAATACCCGGGATTTTGCTTTACTTTTATTTCTAAGCTCAGAACAGTATTTGCGATTGGGAACAACAGTAAATAGTCATCGCCGCGCCTGTTTTGAAGATTTGGCACGATATCGAAAACTTTATTGAACCGAACCAGGTCCCACCATCTTTTCCCTTCATAAAGCAACTCGAGGAGCCTTTCTTTGAGAATTGCAGCGTCATTTTCTTCAACAGTTCCGTTAACGAATACATGCTGGGCATAATTGGTCGTATACGCTCTTTGCCTAACGAGATTTATTTCTGCTGAAGGGTCCTGGGCCAAGGCGTTTTCTGCCTCAGCCTTCATTAATAAAATATCCGCATACCTGTAAAGTATTATATCGCTTATAAAACGTCGTGTGCCACCATCTACGAGGCCACTGCCTTTCATACACAAAGTTGTGTAGAAAGTGGGATTACCCAAATCATCATACGTAAAAATTTCATGGAACGAGCCATTCTTCCTGGTATCGTCATCGGTGAATTGATTGCGAACCAGGTCAGTAATAACCATACGATCCTGGCCATCTCCTGTGGGAAAGATTAAATCGCGGGAAGCCTGGTCAGTATTTGCCGGTACATCCGATGAATGCATCCACATAAACCAGAAGTAATTAACGATGGAAGTGCCATCTAAATCCTGGAAACGAATACTCAATACGATCTCCTTACTCCCTTTATTTGCATACTGAAACAGATCGGCAAAATTAGGAAGTAATTCTACATCGGCTTGCTGTACCGCGTTACATGCCTCCAGTGCAATATTGAAATCTGCCTGTCCTCCATTTAACATCTTCCCGGTCCATAAATATACATCTGCTTTAAGGGCATTCACGGCAGCCATTGACCACATGCTTCTTCCGTTTGGTAAATTGTTGTTAGGAAATAGTTTAATGGCTTCTTCGATATCTTCCTTAACCAATTTAAATACTTCTTCTTTCGGTGACCTTTCTTTTTGAGTAACATCTGCATTAGAGCTTTCTATGGGATCAGTACGTATAATCACATCTCCCCAGGTTTTAATCATAACGAAATTTATAAATGCCCTCATTGCATGAGCCTGGGCTAAAATACTATTTTTGGATTCCTCTGATTTGAAAGTAATTCCCGGCACATATTTTAAAATTAAATTCGCACTGTTTATGGTCGTATAGAAACCAGTCCAATCGGGATGTGACGGGATTTCAGGAGTTAGTACGTTCTGAAATAAGGTTAAACTGCTTGGCCCTATGGGGCCATTCTGATAAATTTCACTTCTCTGTTCACCTATCATAAATAAACCCTCGGAAGCATCTCTCAGGTTTACATACATTCCATTGAGCATGCCGGTGGCATCATCTTCTGTTGTCCAGAAAGAAGCGGTTGTTATTATGCTTGTCGGTTTTACTACGAGGTCCTTGGTACAGGAAAAAACAGGGACTAATACCAGCAGGGCGGCAAATATTTTATTAACTTTTTTCATAATTTCTTGTTTTAATTAAAATGAAATGCTTGCACCAAATATTATATTTTTCGGCATAGCATAACGCCCGTCATCTTTCCCTCCGTCTTCAGGATTTAATCCGAGGTATTTAGTAAAATAATGCAGGTTATTTCCCGTGACGTGTAGTTGCAGGTTATTCATCCTGATCCTTTGTAATAGTTTGGTGGGGAAACTATAACTTAAAGTCACTTCCCTGATGGCGAGGAAGTCTCCGGATTCCTCATATTCGGAACTAGCCATGGTTTTTGATCCGCTAAAATTATTATGTTGAACGTAAAAGCCATTTTGATAATATCTCGGCATGGTAGCGATATCTCCCTGCTTTTTCCAGGAACGGTCGACCACACGCTGTGTCATATTATTATCCCCGATAAGATTGGCTTCAAAAAATAACCTTGCCCAATTGAATATGGTGTGTCCCGTGGTGAAATCAAGGCGGGCGTATAAACTAAAGTTTTTATAACTAAAGGAATTGGCAAACCCACCCGTCCAGTCGGGATACATATTTCCCATATAAACCTGGTCCCTGCTATCGATGATACCATTTCCATCTGTATCCTGCCATTTAACATCGCCGCCGTATTTTGTTTTATCGGCAAGAGGGATGTACATATCAGTAGGCGCGCCCAGGGCTTCCTCATCTGTTGCATAAATTCCAATTTGTTTTCTGTCGTACATGTCTCCTATTCTGCCGCCTTCCTGTAAACCCCCCATCCATTCGTAAGTTTTTGTTTTAGGATTCCACACATTTACTCCTCCCACCCGGTTGTGTTCGGCTCCATTTGGCGGAAGTTTCAGGATCTTACTGGTTGTTTTTGCCGCATTGATAGAAATATTCCATTGAAAGGGAGATGAATTGGATGTAATCCGTCCATTTAATTCAAATTCAAATCCCTTGTTTTCTAAACTACCCAAATTGGTAAGAATGTTTCCGAAACCTGTAGATTGAGGCAGGGGCAAAGTTGTTATTAAGTTATCGGTAACCCTTCGATAATAATCCACCAGTAAATTGACCCTGCCATTAAAAATCCCAACATCCAGTCCAACGTCAACAGTCTTTGATCGTTCCCATTGCAAATCATTATTTTGTAAAACGGTATTCTGAATAGCCGCAACTCCTCCATATATTGCATTTACACCGTATTCTCCCTGGCCTGTAAAATCACCAAGAGCACCAATATTACCATTCACTCCATAACTTCCTCTAAGTTTTAACTGTAGCAGGTCTTTCGGAAATATTTTCCAAAAATTTTCTTTATGCAAATTCCAACCTGCAGATATTCCCGGGAAAAAACCCCATTTATGCTTTTCTCCCAGGTTAGATGCTCCATCATATCTCATGTTCATCGAAAGAAGATATTTTTGTTTATAATCGTAATTAATCCTGGAAAAATATCCCAAAACAACCTGGTCAGAAATTGAACTACTAACGGCAACAGGTACGCCTGAGGCATTAAGTGTCGATATCAAATCAGTAGCAGCATTGCGGCCACTTGCGCTAAGAGTTGATACTTTTCTTCCAAAATATGAAAACCCTGCTTTAACGTTGAGGTTATGAACAGAAGCAAAAGATTTGTTGTAAGTGAATACGGCGTCTGCCTGGGTTTGATGCCATTTGTAATCTGATGCGCTCGCTGCCCGCGAGGTTACAAAAGTGCGGGGGCCATCCCAATATGCCGGTTGAAATTGCCATGAATTGTCGTAGATATTAAACATCGACACTTGAGGGTCAAAAGAAAGGCCAGGTAAGATATCCCAATGTGCGCCGGCTGCCATCGTCAAATTATCAATTACATG
>JBDTLZ010000112.1:0-11613 GCA_039934515.1 Ginsengibacter sp. | reverse complement strand
GAAGAGATTGTAATAATGTTGAATGATTGAGGTCATGTTAAGCCTCTTAAAAAACTTTGCTATAAGCGGATTGTTATTTTAATAGCAGGCTGTGTTACAAAAGCAACATTATTTTTTTGATACCATAAATTTTTTTGATTTGCTATTGCGATAGACGCTGCTTGTTTCTTATGCCAGGCTGAAGTAAAAAACCACGGAATGCTTACCAGGTCTGTGACAACCCCGGCGGCAAATATAGGGCCCCAGGAATATTCATCTATCGATTCATGGTTTTTGTTCCTCTTAATAAGCACAAGTAAAGATGTTACCACCACGGCGCTGCCTGTTCCAAGTAAGATGAATGCTGTAGTTTTTTGGTTTTTACTTTTTCTTAAATGGTACTCCTTTGACAATTCCTTGCTTTTTTCTTCCTGGGCAAACACTTGCAGGATGGAGAATAAAAGAAATAATGATAAAAGGGTTTTTTTCATAATAGGAAGTTGATAGATTATCCCGCCACAATAACAATTAATATCCGGATAAATTGTTTGGATTTGTTTACACTGACTGTCATGACAAAAAATTGAAAGATTAAAAATAAAAGCCGGTGGTTTTCAATTGAGGACTACCGGTATCATTCTTTTCTACTGGTAAAATATACCAAAAAAAACCTGCACTCTTTCTTCTAATCTTTTGAAATAGGGGGTTAGAGCGATATTTATTATTTACCCCGGTAAGGATCGCATCGTTAATAATTTTTCATTAACAGGAACGGTGCTGTTTAATGACACCGTTCCTAATTTATATCAATTACATGCTGGTAATGGAGACGGATATGCTGTTGCATATGTATTATTTTTCCAGCAATTATTGGTGCCGTTCCCATCCCATAAGAGATCTACGCCCGGCAATGGTAAACCCACGGGTGGTACACTGCCATTGTTTGCCAGGAAGTTATCGGTGATCTTTGCGCCATCCGGATTTGGCTCAATGTCAGCAAACGCTTCAGGTGGAAGGCCTGCAAGGGCGCCCAAAATAACCGTGCTCACAGTGGCGATCCCTGTAAAATTATTATTGGTGATCTTGTTATTCTTTACAGTGGCATTGTCAACGCCAACCAATAAAATGCCAGAGCCACTGGGCACAAAAGCTTCAAAGCCTCCTTCGGGATCAGCAAAATTTACATGGTTGTTATTGTCAAAATCATTTTCAGCCACCAGTATATTTGAAGAGGATTTCACTGTTAGGCCTGGAAGTAACACAAGCAATAAACCTGATACATTATCATAGGAATGATTTCTCAGAACCGCCACGTTGGAACAGTTTTCAATTTCCAGTCCGTTAACATTGGCATGGGCGTCACAATATTGTACAGACACGCTATCCGACTGGCCAACATATATACCGGTATCGGTGTGCCCTGTTGCCGAGCAGTATTCGATCACCCCATTTTTGCATAGAACCGGGAACAGTCCGTACTCTCCATTGTTGATAGTTGTTACGTGTGATAAAGTAAAGTTGGAAACATGCACAAGGAACACTCCATTCTCTTCAAAATTTTGAACGGTAACATTTTTTAAAACAAAGCCATCAAGATTAGTACCCTTTTCTCCCCGTACCGTAATTCCATTATCAGAATCACCGGGGTTTTGAATAATTACTTTTTCAAAGGCAAAGCAAGTAGCACCAATTAACTTAATGCCGGGTTTGTTTACGACTACTGCTTCATTGTAAGTGCCCCCTTCTATAAAGATAGTTTCGCCGGGTACAGCGGCATCGACCGCGGCTTGTATTGATCCGCCCTTATGAACAACGATACCTTTATCCTTCCCATTAGAAGGATTACTACCGTGGCAGGGTGATGGATCATTTTTTTTGCAACCTGTAAGAGCTATTGTCATTACAAACGCAAAAACAGGCAGCCAGCCAATTTTAGGGCTTAAAAATTTAGAATAACTGAATTGTAGTAACTTTTTCATTTTGACCTCCTTTTTTTATTAATAATATTTATGAAAACATTTTTCGGTTGAATTAAATTGACTAAATATTCCCAAACGTTTTTTCAATGGCACACTTAAATAACATAGGTATGTAAGCAGTATTATCCTTTCAACTAATAAACGAAGGTGTAGCGATCGTTAGCAGGGCTATTCAAGCAACTATTAAGCGAGTCACTTTATTAACAATTCATAATTTGATATTAATCGAGAGATACAAGATCTCCTTTGTAGAACAGTTGCCTGGAATAAGTATTTGACCTTTTTTGAAACTGAAGAATTGCCTGTTTCCTTTTTTTGCCGGATGAAATAATAAATGGAACACCGGCAATCACAGAGGCAATACCCGCAAGAATCGCTATTACACCGGGATGTGACGAGGAGGGAGCACCTTCGAAATTATAGTTCAATGAATTTTTCAGCGCCATTATATATCCTGCAACTACCATCCCTGCGCCAGTGACAATTAAAATCACTGCAGTGATCGTTTGTTTCCTGGCCTTGTGAAATAATAAATCGGGATCAAACTGGAGCGGTATTTCAGGCCTGGTCGTATCACGGACCTGGGCATTTAGACTGATCGAGAAGCAGATCAATAAAAAGGCAGGCAGTATTGTTTTCATTTCCATAAGATTTTAACTATGAAGAACAAAATACAACCAGCCTGTTAAATCTTCCAAATCAATAAATGCTAAGTGATCTTAATGATTAGATTTTTCTGCAAAAGATTCGCGGCCACATTTAAGGAAGCGGGAAGATCTGCAAAAACTGGCAACATAAATAAGCGTCAACACCAGTATTTACTAAAACCAGGATGCCGGGATGCTATTTTTACTAAAGTTTTATTGTTGCAACTTTTTTCCGGGCTGCTAATTGCTGTATTTGTCTATAAAGCTGTCGTCGATAATGAGCACTGCCGCATATATTAGTTACAAACTACCTTGCGTTACTGATTATTTCAATAGCCGCTTGTTACATTGGGTACTATGACCTGGCAGTCATCAGCTATGTCCTGGCAAAATGATTTGAAAATCATTTTTTAACAATGGTTGCAACATGATAATTTCAATCCCTCCTGGTAGATACTTTTCCCGATTAATTCTTTATTTTGTGTTTCCAATCAATCAGTCATAATATGAAGAGAGAGATCACGTCCTGGTACAGTCCGTCGTTGCAAAAAGAAATGCCCATTGCCACTTATGGAGATTATGGCTTTGCCCTTTTGTTGGTACCTACCGCTGCAGCAGACTACCTTGAATATGAACGCTTTCAATTGATTGACAGCCTTACCCCATTCATTGATTCCGGTAAGATAAAGGTCTTTTCTATCAACAGTATCAACAATGAAAGCTGGCTCAATAATAACATGTCGGGCGAGCACAAAGGCATTCGTCACAACCAGTTCAATCAATATGTTTTTAACGAAGTGATTCCATTCATAAAAACAAGTACATCAGGCGATACCCCGGTAATCATTTCCGGTGCAAGCTTTGGTGCATTGCACAGTATGAACCTGTTCCTGAAACGACCCGATGTTATCAATGGAGTCATTGCCATGAGTGGCGTATATGACCTCCACGAGTACACCAAAGGATTTAATGATGACCAGGTTTATTTTAATTCGCCGGTGAATTATATGCCGGATCTCAATGATGAATGGTATCTGAACCACATACGCCACAGCAATCATATACACATACTTTCCGGCAGCGGCGATTATGAAGATCCGGGAGCAGCAGGACAGTTCGCAAAAATATTGTATGATAAAGGAATAAATTATGAGCTTGATATTTGGGGAACTGATATGAAACATGACTGGCCTACTTGGAGGGCCATGCTACCTTATTATATTGAATCAAGATTTTAGGTAAACTTTTGAAAAGTCCATGAATTAAAGTTTTGGATAGTTATCGAATTGACAACTTTTGGAAAGTTCCCAACTTTCCAAAAGTTATAAGGTCGGTGACTGTGAAGGACCGGGAGCCGCCTGGCTATTAAATGATTAAGGAATAAGTTATGAGCCGGATATTTGGGGAACCGGTATGAGTCACGACTGGCCTGCGTGGAGGGCCGTGCTGCCTTATTATATTGGGGCAGGATTTTAGTTAACTTTCGGAGAGTTCGGGAATTAAACTTTTGAAGGCCCGGTAGCCGCCTTGTTATTAAATGATTAAGGAATAAATTATGAGACTGGTGTTTGGAAAGTTCTAAATTTTCCAAAAGTTAATATCGTTACCTGCCTGATTTTTATTGATGAGACATGTATTTTCCTTTTTAGTAATTAGCATTTTATATTCCTGCAACAGCAGCGATAAAAGAGTAACAGTATCAGATTACCTTAATTATGGCGTTACGGGCCTTCAAAGCGCAGGTATAAAAATGATTTCCATAAAAACACCTGTCGGTGATTTTAAGGTCTGGACAAAACGCTTTGGTAATAATCCTAAAATAAAAGTATTGCTTTTACATGGAGGCCCCGCTGCGGGGCATGAGTACATGGAATGTTTCGAAAGCTTTTTTCCGCAGGAAGGGTTTGAATTTTATGAATATGATCAATTGGGGGCATCCTAGTCAGACCAGCCAAAGGACAGCAGTTTATGGACAATTGAACGGTATGTTGAGGAAGTTGAGCAGGTAAGAAAAGCCATCAATGCCGATTCAACAAATTTTTATGTACTGGGTAATTCCTGGGGCGGCATGCTTGGAATGGAATATGCATTAAAATACCAGCATAACATGAAAGCCCTGATCGTTGCAGATATGATGGCAAGTTGCCCTGGCTATGGAAGGTATGCTGATGAGGTTCTGGCAAAACAAATGGATCCTAAAATAGTAGCCGAAATACGTGATATAGAAAAGAGAAATGATTATAATAATCCCAGGTACACAGAATTGCTGATGCCCAATTTTTACAAAGAGCACGTATGCCGGTTAGCAGAATGGCCAGATCCTGTGAACAGAACATTTAAGCATATAAACCCGGAAATATATATTATGATGCAGGGCCATTCAGAATTTGGAGTTGCCGGCCGCCTGGCAAACTGGGATATAAAAAACCGGCTAAAAGAAATAGGTATTCCGACACTGATGGTAGGGGCTAAATTTGACACGATGGACCCTAAAGCAATGGAAGACCAGAGTAAGATGGTGCAACATGGCCGCTACTTGTATTGTCCCAATGGCAGCCATATGTATATGTGGGATGATCAAAAGGTGTTTATGACAGGAGTTATCAGCTTTATTAAAGATGTAGATGGAGGAAATTTTAACACTTTTGCACTGGTTGGGATTACCTGGACAACCCAGGTGCTTTTGATGGAGAGTATTGATTGTTTTACATTTGCCTGATGGAAAAAAAATTATTTCTGCTCGACGCCATGGCCCTTATTTACCGTGCCTATTATGCCCTCATTCGCAGCCCGATCATTACCACAAAAGGAAAAAATACGAACGCTCAATTTGGGTTTACCAATACGCTGTTTGATCTCATCAGTAAGGAAAAGCCAACACACCTGGCTGTAGCTTTTGACACCGTTGCTCCCACAGAGAGACATACGGATTTTGTTGCTTACAAGGCAAACCGGCAGGAAGCGCCCGAAGATCTCCTGGCTTCCATTCCAGACATAAAAAAAATAATCGAAGGCTTTAATTTACCTGTTGTTGAATGTGATGGTTACGAAGCGGATGATATAATAGGTGCTTTGGCCCAGCAGGCAGAAAAAGAAGGTTACGAAGTGTTTATGGTGACGCCGGATAAAGATTTTGGGCAATTGGTTACCGGGAATATAAAAATTTATAAGCCAGGATACCAGGGCGGTAAAGTTGAGATCATGGGCGTTAAGGAAGTATGCGGGAAATGGGGCATAAAGAATGTAAGCCAGGTGATAGACATTTTGGGTTTGATGGGTGATTCCGCTGATAACATCCCGGGTATTGCAGGCATCGGGGAAAAAACCGCATCGAAATTATTGGCGCAATATGAAACAGTTGAGAATGTTTTAGCCGACGCGGAAAATATTAAAGGTTCATTAGGCGAAAAAATAAGGGCGGGAAAGGAAATGGCCATCATGAGTAAAAAGCTGGCAACCATCATTACGAAAGTTCCCTGCAATTTCCATGAGGAAGATTTCCGGATAAAGGCTTATGATACAGAAGCCCTGAAGGATATATTTACTGAACTTGAATTTAAGACCCTCGGGAGAAGGATACTTGGGGATGAATACAATGTTTTTGTAGTGGAAAAGCAAGTGATCCAAACAGACCTTTTTGGAAATGCCATGGAAATTCCCATCCCAAAACCGGAAGAAGAACAGAAGGTGGAAGAAAAGCCGGGGCTGGCTGCAGACAAGAATATCGGTAATACGCCACATGCTTATTATTTGGTGGAGGGTGATGAAGCCATCAAAGAGTTACTTGAAAAATTATCGGGGCAAAATGAAATATCTTTCGATACGGAAACTACCAATGTAGATGCCAATGAAGCTGAATTGGTAGGATTGAGTTTCTCATTCCAAAATGGTGAGGGCTACTATGTACCTTGTCCGCCCGAAGAGGAACAGGCCTTGCATATCTTACATCACTTTAAAGTATTGTTTGACGATGAATCTATATTATGGGTTGGGCAAAATATAAAATATGATCTCCTCGTGCTGAAATGGTATGGTATTGAATTAAAGGGCAAAATTTTTGATACTATGCTCGCGCATTATGTAATAGAGAGCGAGGGAAGGCGCAACATGGATCTGCTGAGTGCGCAATACCTTGGATACCTTCCTGTCTCTATTAAAGAACTCATCGGGAAGAAAGGGCAGGGCCAGGGAAATATGCGGGATGTTGAAATTGAAAAAGTGAAAGAGTATGCTGTCGAGGATGCTGATATAACGCTCCAGCTGAAAAAGGTATTCACACCTTTTCTTAAATCAAAACAGGTCGAAAGGGTTTTTGAAGAAGTAGAAACGCCGCTGGTAAAAGTGCTTGCAGATATGGAATACGAGGGGGTGAAAGTGGATATGAATTTTTTGAATGTATACTCCAAAGAACTGGAAACCGAAGCAGCCAGGTGTGAACAAAGTGTCTATGAACAGGCAGGTATAAAATTTAATCTTGCATCGCCGAAACAACTTGGTGAAGTTTTATTTGAGAAAATGCAGATAGGCACGCAAACAAAAAAAACAAAAGGGGGACAGCATGCCACCGGTGAAGATGTACTTTTAAAGCTGGCAAAAGAGAATCCTATTGTCGAAAACATTTTAAATTTCCGGGAGCTTACCAAATTAAAATCGACTTACGTTGATGCATTACCACAAATCGTAAACAAGAGAACACAGCGGGTGCATACTTGCTACGGACAAGCCATTGCAGTTACAGGCAGGCTCAGTAGTAACAATCCAAATCTCCAGAATATTCCAATAAGGACCGAACGTGGGCGTGAGATCCGGAAAGCATTTATACCCCGGGATTCCGATCATTTAATTATCTCGGCAGATTATTCACAGATCGAGCTCCGCATCGTCGCAGCAATAAGTGGCGACCCGGCTATGTGTGAAGCCTTTAAGGAAAAAAAAGATATTCATACCGCAACGGCTGCAAAAGTTTTTAGTGTGCCGGAAGATGACGTCACCAAGGAAATGCGGTATAAGGCTAAAAGCGTAAACTTCGGAATTATATATGGCCAGGGAGCTTTTGGGCTTGCGGAAAACCTCGGTATTCCGAGGAGCGAGGCAAAAGAAATTATTGAAAATTATAAAAAACAATTTGCCAATATTCAAAAATATATGGACATGACCATTAATTTTTGTAAGGCTAACGGTTATGTTGAAACGCTAATGGGCCGTAAGCGGTGGCTTAAGGACATAAACTCATCTAACTTCACCGTGCGTGGCTATGCTGAACGTAACGCCATCAATTCTCCTATCCAGGGTACCGCCGCCGATATGATAAAGTTGGCAATGATCAGGATCCATAAAGAATTTAAGAAACAAAATTTTAAGTCAAAAATGATCATGCAGGTACACGATGAATTGGTTTTTGATGCACATAAAAGTGAGGTTGATATCATAAAGCCAATAATTATCGAATGCATGCAAAATGCCTTACTGCTTCCCAATGATGTGCCGGCAGATGCTGAAATAGGATCAGGCGACAACTGGCTGGAGGCGCATTAAACAAGTTCCGAATCTTTTTATAAAATTATGAATGCCCCTTTCCGATAAGATTCTTTCATTTTTGAAAAAGCTGGAATTACGCGCTGAACTTCCAAAAGATGTTGGCGTAATGAATCCATTTAAAGATGAGGCTACATTCAGCCTGTGTAAAAAATTCTATAAAAAATATTATAGCGATGATCATCCGCGCCACCTTATTTTGGGAATAAATCCCGGCAGGTTTGGCGGTGGTGTAACAGGTGTCCCTTTCACAGATCCCATACGGTTACAGGTCAATTGCGGTATTGACAACGATTTTTCAAAAAGGCAAGAGCTGAGCTCTGTGTTTATTTATGAGATGATTAATGCATACGGAGGTCCCGGGATTTTCTATGATAGATTTTACATTTCTGCGATTAGCCCGTTGGGATTTACAAAAAATAATAGGAACATGAATTATTATGATGACCGGCAATTAGAAAGCAGCATCAGGAATTTTGTTATTGACAGCATCAATAGGCAACTTGAATTTCCGGTTAAGCGTGACGTTGTATTCTGCCTGGGCGAGGGTAAAAATTTTACTTACCTGTCAAAACTTAACGACGAACAGAAATTTTTTTATAAAATTGTCCCCCTGGCCCATCCAAGATTTATTATGCAATACAAGCTTAAAAAAAAAGAAGAATATATTCAGCGGTATCTTCGTGAAATGGGGAAGTGAAAAGCATGTATTGAAATCTAATGCATGTATTTTTATATAAACGATGGATATAACTTTAATATATTGTTACGATGCCTACTGCGGCTGGTGTTATGGCTTTAGCGAAGTAATGAAAAAAATAAATTCCGCATTTAAAAACAGGTTAGCATTTGAAGTGCTTTCCGGTGGCATGATCTTACCGGAAGAGCCTGTAGCAATAGCCGCTACGGCCAAATATATTCTCGGGGCTTATACCAGGGTGGAAGAACTTACAGGAGTAAAATTCGGAGAAGATTATTTATGGCATATAAAGCATCCTGGTCAGAGTGACTGGTTCCCCAATTCGGAAAAACCCGCCATAGCCCTGTGTATTTTTAAAGAATATTTTCCTGACCTGCAGGTAAGTTTTGCGAGTGATCTGCAGTATGCTTTACACTTTGAGGGACGCGATCTTACCGACAACGAATCTTATCGCCTCCTGTTAGGGAAATATAATATTAATGCTGAAGAATTCTATGAAAAGCTGGAGGATGAAAATTACAAGGAGCAGGCCTACTATGAATTCGCCTTATGCAAACAATTAAATGTTACGGGATTTCCGGCTGTGTTCCTGCAGACTAGTGAAACAAAATTTTACCAGGTCGCCCAGGGCTATACGTCTTTTGAAAGTGTATACGATCGAATCAATACCGTATTGAATGAAATAAACCCAATTAAAGCATAACATTTTATCGGATTCAGTGCCTCGTCCGGTGGTTAATTACAGCCGAATCTTCGTCATTTTTGACTGAATGAAAAGGATAATATGGCACGCAAGTAGGAGCTCAAAAACAATTTCTTTGATAATCATAGGGATACGGATTTAAAAAGTTTCTTACCATAATTAAAACGCATACTCTTTAAATTTATTATGCTTTAAGCAGAATGAATGCTGCAGCATCTTTATGAACCAATTGCAGGCATATATTTTGTTTACAAATACAAAAACATTCTATGCTATATAAACTCTTTTTTATTGCATTCGGTTGCCTGGTAGTAATCAATGGTAATTGCCAGTCTGATAATACCGGAAACGGCGGCGGAACTTCGGTTAAGACCGCCGTTGCTACCATAAACCTCCCGGCTCCGTATGCTACACCTTCGGTACGAAATAATTCAAATGTAATTGGGTGGCCGGAAGGAAAAACTCCCATAACGCCGGTGGGATTCAAGATCTCCGTATTTGCTGATGGGTTGGATAATCCAAGATGGATGTACGTGGCACCAAATGGTGACCTTTTTGTTTCCGAAGCCAACACTAAAGGAAGCAGCAAGAACAATATCATATTAATGAGAGATGCTGATCATGACGGCACTCCCGAGCTAAAAAAGGTTTTTTTAACAGGATTGAACCGTCCCTTCGGCATGCTTATCCTGAACGACAAGTTTTATGTTGCCAATACCGATGGAGTCATGGTTTTCCCCTATAAGGCGGGGCAGGAAGAAATGACCGTTCCGGGTAATAAAATACTCGACCTGCCAGCCGGTGGTTATAATAATCACTGGACAAGGAATTTACTGGCAAGCCGTGACGGATCAAAAATTTATGTCACCGTCGGCTCGGGTAGTAATGTGGCAGAACACGGTATCGACAATGAGCTAAGAAGAGCGGGCATACTTGAAATAAATGCTGATGGAACGGGGGAGAAAGTGTATGCAAGTGGCCTCCGCAACCCGGTGGGCCTCGGCTGGTCGCCAGGTACCAATACGTTGTGGACTGCAGTAAATGAAAGAGATGGCCTGGGTGATAATCTCGTGCCCGATTATACCACCAGTGTTATACCAGGTGGATTTTATGGTTGGCCCTATTCTTATTTTGGCAAGAATGAGGATCCACGAACGAAGGGACAGCGTCCTGACCTGGTTAGCAAGGCCCTCGTTCCGGACGTACCATTGGGTGCGCATACTGCTTCACTGGGACTCGCCTTTAATGAGAAAAATTATTTTGAGTCTAAGTATGCCGGCGGCCTTTTCGTTGCCCAGCACGGATCATGGAACAGGAGCGAACTCTCAGGCTACAAGGTTGTTTTTGTTCCCTTCAAAGACGGGAAACCTTCCGGCCCCATGGAAGATTTTTTAACCGGATTTATTGCCGACAAACAAAATAATACAGTCTATGGCCGGCCGGTGGGCGTGGTATTTACAGATGACGGATCGTTGTTGGTAACTGACGATTCCTCTGACCGGATATGGAGAATTACCATGGATAAAAACTAGGTGGTTTTTCTTGAAGTAGTTCCACAGTTTAATAAATAATTTTCTTTTTATAATAGTTTTCCTTGCTTCCGGAATTTTTTATTTTGGAAAACAGTAAACTTAGGATGGCAAGTTTGCGCGTAATAAAATCAGGAAGTTTTTATTGGCGTGATTTAAATTAAAACTCCCAAAAAAACCTCCTCCTGTTTAGTCTTTGAGACACCCGATTAGAAAATAAAGTCATTACCACAAAAGTTTTCACAAAATTTCAAATCCTGTGACGAAAACAGGTGGTATTATTTCAAGCTTACTGAAGTCACCGCATCCAATCTACAGCTAATTTTTATTTTGAGGTGTCATTGAAATTTAGCTTGAAATAATACCAACATTCGTTGGTAATAGGTTCTCCCTGATTTATTCCTCTTTGGAAGACTGAACCTACTTTAAAATTAATGCAGGACAACTGACGTTACCGCATCCAATCAACAGCTAATTTTTATTTTGAGGTGTCATCGCAATGTAGTTTTTGTTCCATAGGAACATTTGGCAGGTAGCAATA